>JASFQI010000460.1:0-3018 GCA_050115555.1 Desulfobacteraceae bacterium | reverse complement strand
TATCCTTTTCACCCATGAACACGGTGCATTCCAGCCCGAACCTCGCCGCCACGGTGGCTGTGGCCACGCCGTGCTGACCGGCCCCGGTCTCGGCGATGAGACGACGCTTTCCCATCCGCCGGGCCAGGAGGGCCTGTCCGATGCAGTTATTCAGCTTGTGAGCGCCCGTGTGGTTCAAGTCTTCACGCTTGATGAAAATCCGAGCCCCGCCGATGCTGCGGCCCAGGTTGTGCGCAGCGGTAAGGGGTGTCGGACGACCCCCGAAGGAGGAAAGGGCCTCTTCGAACTCGTCATGAAAGGAGGGATCCCGGTCCGCAGCCCGGTATGCCTGTGCCAGGGATGTCAGGGTCGAAACGAGCACTTCGGGGACAAAGGCCCCGCCAAACCGGCCATAGTATCGGGTCTCAAACACGGATCACCTCCCTCTCATCCCTCAAACGGGCCTGCATCACGAATCGACGAACCAGCGCCGGGTCCTTCACCCCGGGTCGTGCTTCCACCCCGCTGCTCACGTCCACGCCATGGGGCCTCACCGCTGACACTGCCGCCCCCACGTTCCCAGGCGTGAGTCCACCGGCCAGGATCACCGGCATACCCAGACACCTCACCCGTGATGCAAGGCGCCAGTCAAAGACTCGGCCCGTACCGCCGGCCCTTTCCGCATCCCACGCGTCCAGAAGAACGGCATGAACCGCTTCCCGATAGTCGTGAATCGAACGGAGGCTCCTTTCGTCTCGAACGCGGATAGCCCGAATACACGGCAGTCCCACATGCCGACAGATATCGGGCGATGGGTCGCCGTGAAGCTGAACCAGATCGAGCCCGCAATAAGCCGCCACCTCACGAATCCGGGCGACGGGCTCTTCCGTGAATACCCCCACAGCGAGCACATGCGGGGAAAGCTCCTCACGAATGACGCGCACCTCCTCCGGCGCGACCTGCCGCGGACTGGAACAAAACACGAACCCAATGGCCGAGGCGCCGCAACGAGCCGCCCAATCGGCATCCTTCGCATTTGTGATGCCGCACACCTTTACAAACACCTCAAAACCCCTCCATGGATTGTCCTCGGATGAGAGCCCTTCCGGCCTGAACCAGCTCCCTGGCCGCAGACGCAGGGTCTGACGAGGCCATGATCGCCGTGCCCACGAGAACGGCGTCTGCCCCCTGATTCCGAAGCGTTTGCACGTCCCCAGATCTTTTCACCCCGCTCTCGCTCACCAGGGCGACGCCCGCAGGAACGGCCGAGGCGAGCGCCCCGAAACGTCCCAAATCCACGTCAAAGGAATCCAGATCCCTGTTGTTGATTCCCACGACCTCCGCCCCCGCAGCCAGTGCGCGGTCCAGCTCCTTCCGGGTCCCCACCTCGACCAGGGCCTTCAGGCCCATGGAGCGGCAGCACGCAAGGAGCGAGGAGAGACGGCCCGGGTCCAGGATGCGGGCGATCAGGAGCACGGCGTCGGCTCCACGGCCGCGGGCTTCCTCCACCTGGATCTCGTCCAAGAAGAAATCCTTGCACAGCACGGGAATGGAAACGGCACGGGCGACCTTTTTCAGAAAGACTGGATCTCCTTGAAAGACATGGCTCTCCGTGACGATGCTCAGAGCGGCCACCCCGGCGGACTCCAGGCATTCGGCAAGCGGTACCGGGTCCTCCGGAGGTCGGATCACACCGGCGGAAGGAGAGGCGAACTTGATCTCGGCGATGACCGAGGTGCAATCCTTTCCCGCAATGGCCCCGCGGAAATCCCGCACCGGGGAATTCCTGTGTGGGGAGGCCCGAGGCTTTCGGAGATTCCCCGTTCGACCCAGCTCCTCCCTGGTCGCCCCCAGGATGTCGGCAAGAAATGATTTCATGGCCTGCCCCCCTTTTCCGAACTTAGGGTTCCGCGATCTCACCTCTAACAAAGGGTCGGCAATCCCGGGTGAACTCGATCAGGGCATTGAGCTTGCTCAGCGCACTCCCCGAGTCAATGGAGTCCTGGGCCCGCTTTACTCCGCTTCTGAAATCAGGCTCTGCACCTGCGGCCACAAAGGAGGCGGCTGCATTTAAGACCACGACGTCCCGCCTCGGGCCCTCTTCCCCGGCCAGGACCCGTCGAATGATCCCTGCGTTGTCTCGAGCGTTTCCGCCGCGGATGGTCTCCGCACCTGCCCGCTCGAACCCGAAATCCTCCGGCTCCACGCGTGAGGTCTTGATTTCCCCTGCCTTGAGGTGTGTCATCCGCGTCGGCCCGCACAGGCTGATCTCGTCCAGGGTTTCCTCCCCGCACACGACAAAGGCCTCGCGTGTGCCGAGCCGGCCCAGGACACTCGCCATGGTCTCGGTCAGATGGGGACCGTACACACCCAGGACCTGGTTCGTGGCCGACGCCGGGTTGGTCAAAGGCCCCAGCAGGTTGAAAAGACTTCGGATCCCCACCTCCTGCCTTGGGCCGGCTGTGTGCCTCATGGCCCCATGAAACAGCGGAGCATAGAGAAATCCGATCCCGATCTCCCGAATGCACTGCTCAATGCTTGCGTGGTTGAGGTCCAGGCGAACGCCGAGGTTCGCCAGGACATCGGCACTGCCGCACCGGCTGGAGACCGCCCGGTTGCCGTGCTTGGCCACGCACACCCCGCCGCCGGCGGCCACAAAGGCCGTGGCCGTGGAGATGTTGAAGGTGTTCGTCCCGTCTCCCCCCGTCCCGCAGGTATCCAGGATCGTCTCGTCCTCCACGTTGATCTCGTCCCGATCGAGGTTCACGAGGCCGTTTTTCACGTTGATCCTCAAGGCCCGGGATCGCATGGCCCTTGCGGCCGCGGTGATCTCCTCCACGGTCTCTCCCTTGATTCTCAAAGCGGCGATAAACGCCCCGATCTGGGCGGGAGTCGCCCTTCCGTCCAGAACGTCATCCATAGCGGCCGTCATCTCTTCCTCTCGAAGGTCCTGACCGCTGACAACCATCGCTATCGCTTCCTTGATCATGTCTCTTTCCCCTTTCTCTGAGTTTTCAACCTTCGGCCCGGCCCGAGCCC
>JASFQI010000459.1:0-3024 GCA_050115555.1 Desulfobacteraceae bacterium | reverse complement strand
ACCAAAAATATGCTGCCTTTTTAAAGACCGTTTGTCAATCATATTTGTCATTTTAAAGCCAATAAAATGATATGATTAAAGCTCGAAATGCTTAATTGGCCTTGAGGGGGTTTTTACGAGTCCATCAAGATTGGGTGTCAATGAGAAAATGGGAACAACATATTGTGGATAAGAAAAAGTCCGATAGCGAAAGCGTGACCGATACGCCGAGATGAAAGGCTGTCTATCGTGTACGGATGTGAGGAAGGGCATCGGGGGGCCGTTCTGAACGCACTCACCCCCTGCCCGGGAGAGAAGCCTATCCCGTGCTAGGCAGACCAGTCGATGGGGAACCCCGGGTCCTGGTTGAGATCGTCCAAGAGAAGAACGGTCTCCGTACCCCTCAAGACCGTCTCTTCAAGGCGCCTTTGACCCCTGGCCTCAGGCGGTGTCCCGTCCTCCGGGGATACGGAGATCCCGGAACGAGGCGGCCACGTGACGGACAAAGCAATCGGCCGGCTCGCTGTCCGCGGCCGAAGACCTGTGAAGGGCGATCCGGGCTGACGGCAGGACGGGAAAGCCGGACTCAGGTCCCAGCACCCGCATCCGATCCGACGTGTAGCTTGCGCCGATGGGGGCCACGGCCAAGCCGCTCTCCACCGCGGCGATGATCCCGGTGAGGCTCGTGCTCACATAGGCGATCCGGTAGGGCCTCCCCTCCCGCCTGAGGGCCCGGATCGCCCATGCCCTGAAGGCGCACCCCTCATGGTACACCGCAAGGGGCAGGGGGTCCTGCTCGTGGACCCCGTGCCGGGCCGAGGCGGCCCAGACCACGGGCTCTCGATGGACCACCTGGCCGCGACCCACGACCTCTGTGCAGAGGGCCACGTCGAGCTCCCCCGCATCCAGCCTCTCCTTCACATCCACGCTGGTGGTCACGAGAACGTCCACCCGGATCTCCGGGTAGGACCGGGCGAAGCGGGAAAGGACCCGGGGCAGTACCATGGAGGCATAGTCCTCGGCCGCGCCGAACCGGATCGTCCCGCAGAGGGCGGGGCCGGAGAGGGCAGTCACGGCATGGTCGTGGGACTGGACGATGCGGCGGGCGTGCCCGAGCAGTTCCTCACCGGCCGAGGTCAGGACGAGCCGCTTTCCGTTGCGCGCGAAGACCGGTCGGCCGATCTCCTGCTCCAGGCGTTTCATCTGCATGCTGACCGCTGACTGGGTCCGGTGAACGGCCGCGGCCGCGCTCGTGAAGCGGCCGGAGTCGGCTGCGGCCAGGAAGGTCTTGAGGAGCTCAATGGGCAGGATCATGGCAACATGCCTTCTCTGCGGCGCCGCTGCCCGCCGGGTCCGGAAGACCGATCCCAGGGTCCGGTTAGGTTCCGGCGGCGGGCGGGCCGCCTCGAAAGATCATCAAAAATTTTGAAGTTAGCCACCAAAAAGATTCGTTTGACTTATGGGAAGTCCTTACCCTAGCCTGGAATGAAGATCAACCGTTTTTTGCAAACCCGGATAGCAAGGAGGAAAGAGATGGAGAACCAGACCGAGCTTCTGGAGGCCATTCACAGGCAGTTCCTGTCCTACAAGGACCGGCTTCCCCGGCTGGGGGAGGCTTATGACCACCTGTCGGACGAGGCTTACAAAGAAGGGGCGCTCAGCCCCAAGGTCAAACGGCTCATGGCTCTCTGCGTGGCCCTCACCCACGGGTGCCGGGCCTGCGTCCTGTACCAGGCCCAGGAGGCCCTGAATCTGGGGGCGAGCGTCGAGGAGGTCATGGAGACCTGCGGCGTGGCCATCAGCATCGGCGGGACCATGGCCGCGGGCGAAACCACGAGGGTGATCCAGTTCCTTGGGGAAAAGGGACTGGTGGAATCGTCCTGATCGAAATACAGCACAAATCTTCTATACAACGTAGTGCTCAACCGAAAGAACGGCCATCCGGATTTTCGTCTTCCTGCCGGAGACCTTGCCGGAGCAACCGTGTCGGCGGATGCGCTCTCCCTGCAGAATCCTCTGCCGGCGCAGAGGACGCAGGTACGGGCGGGGGTGACGCGGGCAGGGCTTGAGCGGATCAGACGGTCTCGTCCACCTCGGAGGTGGTGGTGGACGATTCCGTGGAGCTCGAAATCTCGGAGTACTTCTCGATGATCGACAGGAGGTCGTCGGAGCTTATGCTGAGAAGGTCGATGTCTCCGAGGCTCTCCTCATCCGTGTAGTCCGTTGCGATCATCATCTCCACTAGGTCCGGATTGCTCCGGAGCAGCTTGTTGTTCTGTGCGGAGAGCAGGATGCTGTACATGGAGTCCGTGGAATCATCACCCGAGTCCGTTGACTGGGTACCGAGGGAGTCGAAGAGAGACTCGACCATCTCCAGGGATGCGTTCGAGAGGGTGACCGAGTCCGCGACGGTCGATTCCAGGACCTTTGTCACGGTGTCGGAGTCATCCGTGGACGATGAGGAGACTGTTCCGTAAGTGCTCGAAAGCGGAGAGCTGATGCTGCTGATGCTCGACATGGCCCATCCTCCTTTCTCTTGCCTATCGCATGGTCCGGGAAAACCATTAGCTTTCTCTGGAATTTTCTGCGATAAGTGACCGAATACGCCCTGTTTTCCAGTATCCGGCGCATAGAAAGAAGAGAAGAGATCCGGTCCTTGCCCTTCGGAGGGGAGTGGGCGGCGTCACGTATGCGGGCGGCCACATGGGTTCGTCGCTGAAAATGCATGATGCGATAAGGAAGGGCCTCCGCCCCTCAGGTCGGAGCATCGGAGCAGACGCCCTCTTCCTTCCCTCTCTCGATCAATCCTTATCCGTGAAGATTGTCGATCCACCTCAGGGCTTTGACGTCGCTGATTCTTCCCAGGTAGCGCTGTGTGGTGGATAGATTCGCATGCCGTAGGATCAAGTTGCTCGCGATTTCGATAGGTGTTCCGGCTCGCGAGGCATAAGTGGCCGCATGCCTCCTCAGGTCATGCGGGCTGACCTTCACCCCCACGAGCGTTCCGGCCTTTCTCACGATGACCCGTGCGGCGGAATAGGTGAT
>JASFQI010000458.1:0-3025 GCA_050115555.1 Desulfobacteraceae bacterium | reverse complement strand
CAATCCTTCAGAAAATTTGCCCATTTTATGCAAGGACAACCCTTTCGTCACGTCAAGGACGGATCCCGTCTCCGACATGATGATGGATGAAAAAGATGACTGGCGATATTAGCCCTTTTTCTTCGCCGTGGATCTGATCGACTCCACTTTGTCCCGCAGTTCCAGGTAGTCCATCCTTAAACGAGAGTTGGCGGCCCAAACCTCTTCCATATATTCTCTCTCCTTGTCTGTAATCAATCGAAGGGCCAGTACTTCGGGGCGATCGCGGATCACAGCACCGGCAGGCACTCTGGTATAGGAATGCAATGAAACAAGTTTTGCAATAGCCCCAATGCCAATCCATACATGGTCTTCCAGAGTGATCTTGTATAGAGAAGCCCTTATAGCGATAAAACACTCTTGCCCAATGGTACACGGTCCATGGATAATCGCCCCATGGGCGACAGAAGTCTTGGGACCTATGATGACCGAAGCGCCTGGATCCGTGTGAATAATGACGCCATCCTGAATATTGACCTCCCTATCGATCTGAATGGGTGCGACTTTCCCGTCCGGACCCCTCTGGTCGGCCCGAATAACCGTCAATGGCCCCACGAAAACATCCTTATCGATTTTTACGTTACCAATGATCTGGGCGGAAGGGTCAATCAGCGCCGTGGGATCTACCTGTGGATAATCGCCTGCCAGGTTAGGTCTTATGTTGTTGTATTGTAATGATTTCATTCTCTTTCCTCCGTGTTTAGAATTACCTTTTTTTGCGTAAGCTGGATGCAAAGATGGTAGTAAGCAGCCAACCTTTGAGATGCATCAGTATGCGATGAACGAAGAATGATATTGAAGCCCTAAGAGCAGGTATAAAGCATAAAAAGTCAACCGATCCATGGGTGGTCAATGCACGGCATCATCTCAAGCGGGTTCCAAGGCAATCTCTTCAGGTTTCCTCCTGCAATGCCTCGAAACCGGCCACAATGTCCAGGAGCTCCTCGGTGATGGACATCTGCCGCTGCTGATGGAAGCGGTTTTGAAGCTCTGCCAGCCGCTCCTCGATGTTTTTTTCGGCCCCCTGCATGGAGGCCAGCCGGCTCGCGTTCTCACTGGCCAGGGATTGGGCAAAGGCCCGAAACAGCCCTGCAAAGAGGTACTCGCGGACTAGACCGGAAAAAAGGGCTTGGGGATCGCCGCGGAAAAAGGGCAGGGCGCGTGTGGGCCAAGGCGTTTCCTGGAGCCGCTGGATCCAGGCCCGGTCCAGGGGAAGCAGGTGCACGGTGCGAGGGCGATATGATGCACCGGAGAGGGGTTCGCTGTGAAAGAGGATCACCAGGTCGACTCCTTGCTCCTGCCAGGCGATGATCTTCTGAAGAAGGTCCCTCACCCTGGGCGTGATTCCTTCCACCCCACCGGGCACGGCCATGGTCGCTTCCACGGTTTGACCCCGCTCCTCCAGCCGGGAACGCGCCCGCTCTCCCACGGCGAGCACCACCCGTCGCCCGGGGTCGATCTCAATCTCTTCCATGCGCGTCATGGCATGGGCGACCACTTGGTCGTTGAGCTGGCCGCACATGCCCTGATCCGATCCGAACACCAGGCACCCGGGCACCCGGCCTGGTGCCGTGCGCATGACGGTACGGTCGGTCGCGCCGCTTCGAAAGAGTGCTCGAAGCCCCATTTCCACGGTTCGGTGATAGTCTTCCAGGGACTCGGCGGCCTGTTCGAACCGGCGGATTTTCACAGCAGCCAGGGTCTTCATGGTCTTCACCACGGATTGAAGGTCCTCGGTGCTTTCGATCCTTCGCCTGAGGTGTTCAACCGTCTCCACGGCCGGTTCCCTCCTCGCTTCGAACGGATTCCCTCGCGGTTCGGGCCATGGCGTCGAGATCCTCCGGTTCCAGCGTTTCCCCGCGGCTCATGCGTTCGGAAAGGTCCGGATGGCGGTCGGTCACGGCCTTTCGCACCCGCTCCTCGGCTTTTGCCACCTGGTCCTCGGAGAGCGGATCGAAAACTCCCTCCTTCACCGCAACTAGGGCGGCGATCTGCTCGGCCACGGGAAGGGGGGCATACTGGGGCTGCTTCAGGGTTTCACGCACTCTCCGGCCCCGCTTCAGGGTCTGCCGGGTATCCTCGTCCAGCTGCGTGCCGAAGCGGGCAAACGCCTCCAGCTCCTCGAACTGGGAATAGGCGAGCCGCAGCTCGCCCGCCACGGCACGGTAGGCCTTCAGTTGCGTCTTTCCTCCCACCCGGGAGACGCTCTTTCCCACGTCCACCGCCGGGAGCACACCCTTCCGGAACAGGTCGGGGGAAAGGTAGACCTGCCCGTCCGTAATGGAGATCAGGTTCGTGGGGATGTAGGCGGAGATGTTCTGGGCCTCGGTTTCCACGATGGGAAGGGCGGTGAGGGAACCGCCGCCTCCTTCCTCGCGAAGGTGGGTGAAGCGCTCCAGGAGGCGGGAGTGGACGAAAAAAATGTCTCCCGGATAGGCCTCCCGGCCGGGGGGACGGCGGAGGAGGAGGGAGAGCTCCCGGTAGGCGCGGGCGTGCCGGGTCAGGTCGTCCAGCACCACCAAGGCGTCCCTGCCGCTCTCCATAAAGAACTCGCCCAGAGTGGCCGCGGCGTAAGGGGTGAGGAATTGGAGCCCGGGAGGGTCATCCTCCGTGGCCACCAGGACGATGGTGTACGGCATGGCGTTGTTCTTTCGAAGGTCGTCTATGACCTTGGCCACGGCCGAGGCGCGCTTGCCCACGGCGCAGTAAATACAGATCACGCCGGTATCCCGCTGGTTGAGTATGGTGTCCATGGCCAGGGCGGTCTTCCCGGTCTGCCGGTCTCCCACGATCAGCTCCCGCTGGCCCCGGCCGATGGGAATCAGGGCGTCCACGACCTTGACTCCCGTCTGCAGAGGCACGGTCACGGGAAGTCGGTCCATGATGGCCGGGGCGGGCCGTTCCACAGGACGGGTTTGATCCGCTCGAACAGGGCCCCGTCCGTCCTGGGGCCGGCCCTGGGCATCCACCACGCGGCCCAGGAGGT
>JASFQI010000457.1:0-3046 GCA_050115555.1 Desulfobacteraceae bacterium | reverse complement strand
AAAGCCTTGAAGGCCTGCCTGACCCAGGGGAAGCCGACCGGCAACGATGCGTAAGGCCTGAATCCGCGGCTCTCATTTCGGTCGACCGTCTCTCCCGGCACCCGGACCCGATCCCGCCTCTTTTTCCTCTCTGCCTGGAACCTTTTGCCGGAACTCGGCTCTTACCCGGTAATCCATATGAACCCAATGGAGGGGAATCCCATGTCACAAAATCTCACTCGAAGAGCTTTTCTCAAGGGAGGGCTTGCGGCTGCAGGCGCCCTGACCGCTTCCAGGCTCCCCCTGCCGAACGCAGTCAAAGGGGCTTCCAGCAAGGAGCTCGCTACCCTCATTGATATTCGCAAGTGCATCGGATGCGAGGCCTGCGTAGAGGCCTGCAACTGGACCAACGAGCACAAGTATCCCGAGCCGAAGAAGCCTTTTCCCAAGATGTACCCTTCGCGCGTAAAGGTCGCGGACTGGAGCGAGCGCCGGGGCGAGACGGACCGCCTGACTCCGTACAACTGGCTCTTCATCCAGGAGGCTCAGGTCACGATCGACGGTGAGGAAAAGACACTGACGTTCCCCCGCCGGTGCATGCACTGTCAGAACCCGCCCTGCGCGGACCTTTGCCCGTGGGGCGCCGCAAGAAAACTTCAAAACGGAATTACCGTCATCCATCCCGATATCTGCCTGGGCGGATCCAAGTGCAAGAATGTCTGTCCGTGGGACATTCCCCAGCGCCAGACCGGGGTGGGCCTGTACCTGGACGTCCTGCCCTCCTTAGCGGGAAACGGCGTCATGTACAAATGCGACCGCTGCTTCGACCGCGTGGCCAAGGGCGAGCTTCCGGCATGCATCGAGAACTGCCCCGAGCAGGTCCAGAAAATCGGACCGCGGGATGCGATCGTGGCCGAGGCCCATGAGATCGCCCGCGAGATCAACGGATACATCTACGGGGAGACCGAAAACGGCGGAACCAACACGATCTACGTCTCCCCGGTCCCCTTTGAGGAACTCAATCAGGTCATTGACAAAGGCCCGGGAAGGCCCCATTTCGATCCGGTCGAGGACTCCATGGCCCACGCGGACAATCTGGCCAAGGCCATGGTCATCGCGCCGGTGGCCGGCATTGCAGCGGCTGTGGCCCGCTTCGTCAAGGGATCCGGCCGATCTGGGGAATCCGCCGACAGGAAGGAGAAACCATGAGCACGGTATCTAAAACCAAAAACGGGCGGCTCGTGCGATGGCTGTTCGTCCTCTCTTTCGTGGTGATGGCATTCAGCGGGTTCGGGCAGATGCCCATTTTCAAGCGGTACTACATCGCCGACATCCCGGGAATGGGCTGGGCCGCCGATTTCTACCTCACCCACACCATCCACTACCTGGGAGCCATCTTTCTTCTGGGGTTTTTCGCTTACCTGATCACGGAATACCTTCTCTCCGCTCGAAGGCGGTCCCGATTGACCGCGGCCGGGATTGTGCGTATCCTGTTGCTCGCCGGGCTCGTGGTCACGGGCATCGTGCGCGTCCTCAAGAACCTCCCGGACGTCACATTCTCTCCGGGCGTGACCATGTTCGTGGATATCGCACACCTCGGTTTCATGATGATCTTTTTACTGGCAGCGCTCGCGTTCGTCCTGACAAAGCAGAAATGGGTGACTGCCCGGAGCGATTCGCCCTCCTAGGCGGGGGCTCAGAAGGAGCGCTTTCATGCAATGCCGATATCATCCGGATCGCGAGGCCCGCGCCGTTTGCCAGAAAATGGGTGTGGGATATTGTGAGGAGTGCCTGGAGAACGGGGTATCCTGCACGGACCCCAACCTCTACTGCAAGTTCCGTCCTCAGTGCATGATTCATGCACTCGACAAGGAACGGAAAATGGAGCAGAGACGTGCTGCAGGGGGAGCTCTGTGAGTTCTTGACCTCTTTGCCGCAGCTGAGGAGGTCTACCGAACGGCGCGGCCGATCTTCTCAAGCCTGCATGGCTTTTGAATCCAAAGCCCGCCAAACAACTGGAAATCCGGCATCTGCCATTTTCTTTGACAACCCCGATTCCTTCCCCTAGGATTTTACCCAACTCCCGGAAGACACGGCTCTTCTACCCATCCCTCCACGGAATCGAGGAATCCCATGCCTTTCCCTCCCGAAAACCCCTTTATGGACACCCTGCTTCGACTTGCGCTCGAGGAGGATCTCGCGGACGAGGGCGACGTCACGTCCCGCGCCGTCCTGGACGAGTCCGCACAGGGCGAAGCGTTGATCCAAAGCAAGGAGCGCGGGATCGTATCCGGCACGGAACTCCTGGTGCCGCTGTTTCGAAAAATCGATCCCGGGCTCTCGGTGCGCCTCCGTGCCGAGGAAGGCGACCCCTTGGAGGCGGGGACCGAAATCTGCAGGATCTCTGGTACGCTGGCCTCCATACTTGCCGGAGAGCGCATCGCCTTGAACTTCCTCCAGCGCCTGAGCGGCATCGCCACCCGGACCGCGCACCTTGCCTCGCTCGCCCGTGGGACGCACGCCGTGATCCTGGACACGCGAAAGACCACTCCCGGGCTCCGCTCCCTCGAAAAGCGGGCGGTCCGCGCCGGTGGCGGAAGGAACCACCGGTTCGGTCTTTTTGACATGATCCTCATCAAGGACACCCACGTCCGGTCATGTGGAGGACCTGGAAAGGCCGTGAAAAAGGCCCTTGCATTCCAAAGACAACGGCCGAATCTCCGTATTGAGGTGGAGGTACAGTCCGATGCCGAGTTTCGAGAGGCCCTGGCCGCAGGTCCCGACCGCATCATGCTCGACAACATGACGCCGGAGGCCATGGCCGCCTGCGTGCGGTTCCGCGACGAAAACGCCCCGGGCATCGAGCTCGAGGCCAGCGGCAATGTGACGGAAAAAACTCTGCGGGAAATCGCTGAAACCGGTGTGGATTTCATCTCGGTAGGCGGTCTCACCCACAGCGCCAGGGCCCTGGACATCCATCTCGTTATTCTTCCGCCCAGGTGACGCTCGCAATCACGTCCTTGTATTTGCCGATCTTTCGCCATGACGAAAGGGCTTCAACTGCTCC
>JASFQI010000456.1:0-3047 GCA_050115555.1 Desulfobacteraceae bacterium | reverse complement strand
TTCTCTTCCTCGTCGGATGCAGGACGTCCTCTCCCAAGAAGACGGAAGAGTCGACCATAGCTGCGCCTCAGCCGGTCGCCTCTATGCCCGCGAAGGAGCCTGCCCCTGCACAGCGTGTCGAGGAAGTCCCGGATTGGACCGTGGACCGGAAAGGGTTCAGGACCAAGCCCATGGAAATAGAGGTCTCCAAAGAGGGACAGCCCTATCTCCCCGTAGGTGCGGAGATCGTTTCCAAGGGGGCCCCGGTCAAGCTGATCGATGTGGTCAAGAAGATGGCCGACCTCCAGGGGTTCTCCGTGAGTTGGGCCGATGATACCGAACCGGAAACCGCGGTCAACGTTCACATTCGGCCCGCGGACAACTTCTGGGATGCGCTTCGCAATCTTCTCCGCCAGAAGGACTACTTCTATGAGCAGTCCGAGGAGACCCTTGTGATCCGATACAAGGAGACCCGGCAATACCAGCTCGTCATGCCCCTCCTCGAGGAGACCTTCAGGACGAGCCTCGGCGGGGATCTCATCGGCGGTACCGCGGCGGATGAAGGGGGTGAAATCGACGGTAACATGCAGATCGAGGGAAACATCCCGGAATCGATCAATTTCTGGGCGAAGGTAAAGGAAAACCTCGAGAGTATCATTGAGGACAAGGGGTCGTTTATTACGGACGATCATATCGGGGAGATCTCGGTCACCGCGCCCCGAAAGACCCACGAGAAAGTGGCGTCCTACCTTACGAATCTGAAGAAACAGATTTATCGGCAGGTGGTCATCGAGGCCAAGATCGTGGAGGTCCGGCTGGACGACCAATCGAACATGGGGGTCGACTGGTCCAGTATCCTTCGCTATAGTAACCGGGAAAATAACGAGACGATCGGTGGGGTGGCCAACTTCGGAGAGAGCTATGCAACTGAGTCCGCCGATGTCCTGACCACTGTGACGGGGGGCGTCGTATACCCCACGCACAAGTTCCTCAAGTTCATCACCATGCGGAACTTCGACTTCAACTTCATGGTCGACGCTCTCAAGGAATATGGCAACACGAATCTTTTGTCCAAGCCGAAGCTCACGATTATGAACGGGCACGGCGCCACCATCACCGTGGGGGAGAAGATCACCTACATCAAGGAGGTGGAAACCACCAGGGACGAAAACGGGAACATTACATACAGTACGGAGTCTGCTTCCATCCTCTCCGGCTTCGGACTGGCGGTCCTGGCCAATATCGTGGACGACAATGAAGTCGTGCTCTACATCGTGCCGGTCACCTCGGAGCTTCAACCGGCCCCCGACGGCGAAGACGTCGAGTACAGGTTCTTCGGCGAAGGCCAGGTCGGGCTTCCCAGGGTCCGGCTGCGGGAGCTCTCCACCATGGCCCGCATCAAGGACGGGGAAACCCTGATCATCGGCGGGCATATCGACAAGACCGAAGGGAATACAAAAACCAGCGTCCCCTTCCTGGGGAACATCCCGGGACTGGGCTGGCTTTTCAAGCACGAGGGACAGTCTGTCGTGAGCCGGGAGCTCGTGATTTTCCTCACGCCCAAGATCGTGGCGGCCTCAAAGTAGTCCGGTCAGCACCGGAGCGACGATGGAGGGACCTTTGCACAAGCACGGCAGGGAGAACGGCATTGTGACAAGAACACGCCTTGGACTCATCATGACCCTGATCGGTATCGTGGCTCTGGCGGCGGCCTGCGCTCCTCCTAGCATGTGGTTTCGACCCGTGCGTTTCCAGGCAGTACAGCCGGCCGCATCGTCGGGTGTAAACGCGAGCATGGACGCGAACGACCTTAGGGAGGAGCTTGAGGCCTCGCCCGCAAAGGCTGTGCTCCTTCCATTTGCCGACTACTCCGCCTACGATACGCCGTGCCCCCACGTGCGCTTTCACGCATTGCTTCAGGAGTGCCTGGTCAAAGAGCTTCAAAAGGCGGGCATGGAAAAGGGCGTAGCCGCGGGGCAGGACGTGGCATTTTTCCTTCTCCACGAGCGCGCAATCCTGAATGCCGCACCGATCCTGGCCGAGAGTTCCCCGCAAACCGCCCTTATTCTGGGCGAGTTCAATGGGGATTGGGCCGAACCCGTGTCCGAGCGGATCGGGCGGGCCGTCCATCAGAACATGATCGAAATGAGGACCCTGGGCGGGAGCTGGGAAAGCCTTCCCCTGGACAACGCGGCCGTTTCCAGGATCGGCGAGGCGTTTTCCGCGCACTACGTGGTTCGAGGGCGGATGACCGTTTACGAGACCGGATTGGAGTGGCACCCCTACCCGTATCCCACGCAAGGTCTTGCTTTCTACTTTCCCGGTGCAGATGAAAAAGTCCCGCGCGTGGGTATCGCCTCGCTGGATGCGTACGAGCGCTTCGGGCAGGGCCCTGTGGCACCGCCTGCGGCCTCCATCCGGTCCGAGGATAACCAGCCCTCCGAAGATTGGGTTCAGAGGATCACCCCGTTCCTGCGGCTCGACCTCTTTATTCAGGATGCCGGTACCGGGGAGGTCGTCTACTCGAACTCCAGCCTGGTTTCCCTGGCTGAGTTGGATTCCGTGGCCGTAGAAGCGTATCCTCAACCGCGCGAGGTTCTGGAAGCGGCCATTGGAAGGGCCGTCGTTCACGTCCTTGACCCTCTAACGTAACGCGTTCCAGCATCGCCAACGTAGTACAACCCCCGAGACCCGAAAGCAGGAGGAACGGCGCGTCCTCCTGCTTTCGGCTTTTGAAAGGGACTGAAGGCAAGGTTCAATGCACCAGGGCCGCCACGTCCCACATTCGGCTCGCGTGGTAATCCGCGGGAAGGGTCTCGTTTCGGTACGCCACAAACGGGACCCCGGCCGCTTTTGCGGTTTCCTCATCCACGGAGGAGTCCCCCACATACAGCGCGCTTTCTCTCCCTATCTCCAGGACCTCCAGGATTCGGATCAGGGATTCTGGATGGGGCTTGGGGTGTTCCACGTCCAGGGAAGAAACCACCATATCGAAGTATCGTGTCAGACCGTGGGTTTCAAGCACCAGATCGATGGTGTTACTGCGATTGGTAGCCACGGCCAGGGCG
>JASFQI010000455.1:0-3051 GCA_050115555.1 Desulfobacteraceae bacterium | reverse complement strand
CTGAACGGTTACGCCCAGGATATCGGCCTCGGGATCATAGGCCCGTGCGTTTTCGGTGATGCGTTCGTATGCTGCCCGAACCACGTCGTCGGATCGCAGGTTGATCTGCACACCCCGGGCATCCGACTTGTGGGTGATCTGAGGGGAGAGTATTTTCACGACGACGGGGTACCCGATTTGCCTGGCGATTCGTACGGCCTCGTCCGCTGAAGCCGCCACCTCGGTTCGGTTGACCGGGATCCCGTAAGCCTCGAGCAGGGACTTGGCGTCCACCTCGGTGAGCTGGGCTTCTTTTCTGGAGAGGGCCTCTTCGACGATCGTCGTGGCGCGGGGTTCGTCCAGCTGAAGAACGGAATCGAGCTTGGGAGGAATTTCCTGGAGCATTTCAAGGTTACGTGCATAGGCATGCATGTATCGAAAGGCCGTGACTGCACGCTCCGGTGTCTCGTAGGTGGGAATACTGGCGCCGTTCAGCACGTGGCGGGCCTCGTCCTGACCACTCCCCCCCATCCACACGGCGAAAACCGGAGGGTGGGCCCTATCCTTCAGAAGCTCCGCCAGAGACTGAGCAATGGCCAGCCCATCGCTGAGCCCTTGAGGAACGAAGATAATGACCAGGGCGTGGATTTCCCGGGCGGAGAGACATACCTCGAGAGCAGTCTTCCATCGCGTGGGCGTAGCGTCTCCCAGAATGTCCACGGGGTTCGCCCGGCTCCAGAAGTCCGGCAGCACGTAGTCGAGCCGTTCCAGGGTTTCCGAAGAAAGAGAAACAGGTTCCAGGCCGTATGCGGCCAGGGCATCCGTGGCCATGACTCCCGGGCCGCCTCCGTTCGTCACGATGGCGAGCCCGGACCCGGTGGGAATGGGTTGCTTGGCCATGAGCTCAGCACAGTCAAAGAGCTCGCCGATGGTATCGACCCTCACGATCCCGGCGCGCTTGAACGCCGCCTCATAGGCGGCGTCTTCCCCGGCCATGGCCCCAGTGTGGGAGCTCGCTGCACGCGCGCCAGCCTGGCTGCGGCCCGATTTCAGCACCACAATGGGCTTGACCCGGGAAACCGCGCGGGCTGCGCTCATGAACTTGCGAATGTTCGTGAGGTTCTCCACATAAAGGACGATGCTGCTTACCTGGGGATCGTTTCCCAGGTAGTCGACGAGGTCGCCGAAGTCCACGTCAAGCATGGAGCCGATGCTCACGAAGTTTCGAAACCCGATTCCCTCCTTGAGGGAGAGGTCCAGGATGGCGGAGCAGATGGCGCCGCTTTGGCTGATGAAGGCAAGGTTTCCGGGAAGGGGCTGGGTGACGGCGAAGCTGGCGTTCAGCGGTGGATCGGCGCAGATGATGCCCATGCAATTGGGACCAATGATACGAAGACCCGAGCGTGCAGCGGCCGCCGAAATTTCGCCTTCGATTCGCTTCCCCGCCGGGCCGATTTCCTTTCCACCCGCGGAGATGACAATGGCCCCGCCGACACCGGCCGTCGCGCACTCGTGCACGACGCCGGGAACCGTGTGAATGGGCGTGGCGATGACAGCAAGATCCACTGGCTGATCAATGGCCTGTATCGAGGTGTAGGCCGGACGATCCAGGACACGATTCCTCCTGGGGTTCACCGGGAAGACCCCGTACGACGCTTCCCCTCGGAGCAGGTTCTCCACAAGCGTTCGCCCGATGGTCCCCGGTTTCTCACTGGCTCCGATCAAGGCGATGCCGCGGGGTCGAAAGATGCGATCCAGCCCTAAAATGCTCATGTGCTTTGCCGTTTCGCCGGGGCCGATTCCCGTATCAGGAGTCGGCCACCCGGTAGGGATTCACTGTCAGGACAGGGGCCGTGCACATCTTGACCACCCGGTCCGCCACGCTGCCGAAGAGCACACGCTCCAGCCCCTTTCGGCCATGGGTTCCCATGATCACCATGTCGATGTGGGCGGATCGTGTGTACTCGAGGATTTCCTCGGCTGCATCCCCGAGGACCACTCGGGGGACGCACCGATCAAAGCCCTTGCTCTCGAACTGGTGTTTGACGAATTCCTCCAGGGAGCGTTCCGCACCTCGAAGGATTTCCTGCTCAAAGTTCTCAATGGATTCAGGAGCCACATACACCCTGGAGAAGTGCTCGAATTGACGGGCGACGAAGATCAGGTGAACCTCCGCGTCGAAGGTCTTGGCCAGACTCAGGACCCAGGGGGCGATTTTCGGCGAAACATCGGAAAGATCTACAGGAAACAGTACTTTTTTTATTTCCTTCATCATGTTCCCTCCTCATGGAAGCTCGGGTTTGTGTGTTCAAGCCTTCTTCACGTGCTCGAACGGTTCAATCCCCGTCTGAGAGATTTTTTGCAATGACGATGCGAAACGATGCGCCCTGGGACGCGCCTTTCTCCACGGTGACGCACCCCCCGTGTCGTTCAGCGATCTCCTTGACGATCGCAAGCCCCAGCCCGGCTCCCTCCGTCCCGCGCGAGGAGACGTCTCGGTGGAAGAGCTCAAAGATCTTCTCGCTGTCTTTCTCGGAAAGGCCGATCCCGTCGTCGCTGAAGCGGAAGATGTGAAAGCCCTCTTCGCTCCTGTATTGGATTCGAATTTCGCTCAGGGCATTCCCTCCGTACTTGAGGGCATTGTCCAGGAGGTTTCGAAACAGCCGGGCCAGGGAGATCCGGTCTGCAAGCACCTCGGGCAAGGTCTTGGGAAGGATCCAGCGAACTCCGCGCTCTTCCAGGACTTCGGAGAACTCGTCCTGGATTCCACGAAGAAGCTCGGCTACATCGATTCGGTCGATGTTCAGAGCGGACTCCCGGGTGCGGATGTAAGTGTTGATCTTTTCGACAAGGGCGACCATGTGCTCGGCGGTCTTGAGGATCTGATCGCAGTAAGCCTGACCCTTTTCGTCCAGGGTGTCGGCATACTTTTCCTTGAATCGTTTCGTGAGCCCGTGAATACCCACGGCCGGGCTTTTCAAGTCATGTGAAACCGAGTAAGCGAAAAATTTGATCATCTCCTTTTTTTCTCGTAGCACCTGAAGCTTGTAGGTCAGGTCCTCGTAAAGCTTC
>JASFQI010000454.1:0-3065 GCA_050115555.1 Desulfobacteraceae bacterium | reverse complement strand
GTGGACCGCTACTTTCAGAATCGAACGAGGGACCCGGCCAAGGGCTTCATCGAGATCTCTGGAGAGCGTTACATCCTTGTCCGTGCAGCCTCCATGTCGCGGGAGTTCTTCGACCTCGTAAGCTCCCTCTACCAGGACCGCGGCCGGAAAGAGGCACGAGCCGTCACCCTCGGATTCCTGTTCGACATCGCCCATTCCATCGGAAAGGCGGACGCACGGAGGTTCTTCTCCCGAATGGACGTGAGCGATCCCATTGAAAAGCTCTCGGCCGGGCCCGTTCACTTCGCTTACACCGGCTGGGCCTTTGTAGAGATCCTCCCCGAGTCCCATCCCTCGCCTGACGAGGACTACTACCTCATCTACGATCACCCTTTCTCGTTTGAAGCGCACACCTGGCTCGAGAGTGAAACGCACACCGATTTTCCTGTGTGCGCCATGAACGCAGGATACTCCTCGGGCTGGTGCGAGGAGAGCTTCGGCATCCCCCTGGTCGCCGCGGAGATCGAGTGCCGTGCCAAGGGAGACGAGCACTGCCGCTTCATCATGGCCCCCCCTTCACGCATCAAGGAGCACATTGCCCGGTATGGGGAACGGGCCGAGACCGGGCGCGTGGACTTCGGGTCGGTGGAGATTCCCGAGTTCTTTCAGAGAAAACGGCTGGAAGACGAACTGCTCAAGAGCGAGAAGACCGTGCGGGCGCTTCTCAATGCCCCCCAGGACCGCGCCCTGCTTCTGGATACTCACGGACGGATCCTGGCTTTGAATGACCCTGCGGCCCGGTCCTTCGGGCAGGCCGCGGACGAGCTCATCGGCCGGAACGCCTTTGAGCTGTTTCCCCCGCCCCTTTCAAAGACCCGCAAGGCCCATCACGAGCAGGCCGTCCGCACGGGACGCTCCCTCCGCTACGAAGACCTGCGAGAGGGCCGGTGGATGGACACCACGGTCGACCCGGTCCTGGATGCCCGGGGGAACGTGGCGCGCCTGGCCGTGGTAAGCCGGGACATGACCGAGTACAAGCAGATGCAGGAGGCACTCCGGAAGGAGAAGGAGTTCAACGCCACGCTCATTCAGACCTCACCGGCCTTTTTTGTGGCCATTGGGGCGGACGGGCGCACCCTCCTGATGAACCAGGCCATGCTCGGGTCGCTGGGGTACACCCAGGAGGAGGTGATCGGCAGGAACTATCTAAGCACCTTTGTCTCCAAGGAAGACTGGCCGGCCTTGCGCGAGGGGTTCGAGTCCGATCCCAAAGAGGGCCGGTTCTGGGCCGTGGAGAACCGAGTGAAGGCCAAGGACGGCCGGGAGCGGGTCGTGGAGTGGCACGGCCGGCACGTCCTCAAGGAAGACGGAAACCTCGACTTCTTCTTCGCCCTGGGCATCGATATCACCCAGCGAAAGCATGCCGAGGACGAGCTGCGCCGACACCGGGATCACCTGGAGGAGCTGGTGCGGGAGCGGACGGAAAAGCTGTCCCTTGCAAATGCACAGCTCCAGCGGGAGATTGCGGAACGCAGGCAGGCGGAGCAGGCGCTGAAAAAGAACGAAACCATGCTTCGGGCCATTTTTGACCAGACCTTCCAGTTCATCGGGGTATTGCGCCTGGACGGCACGGTGACCCAGGTGAACAAGACCGCCATGGACTTCGTGGGAACCGAGGAGACCGAGATCGAGGGAAAGCCCTTCTGGGATACGCCCTGGTGGAAACACTCAGGAGAGGAGCGAAAGCGGCTTCGGGCCGCCGTGAAGCAGGCGGCAAAGGGCGACCTGGTCCGATACGAGACCACCAACGCCGGGCCCGACGGCAACGTCCTGTACGTGGATCTCTCTCTGAAGCCGGTCCGGGACGATCATGGTCGCATCGCCCTTCTCCTCGCCGAGGGGCGGGACATCACGGACCTCAAGCTCGCGGTGGACGGCCTTCGAAAGCGAGAGAAGGAGCTCAAAACCCAGTCGCGCAGCCTGGAGGAAGCCAACATCGCCCTCAAGGTCGTGCTCAAGCAGATGGAGGAGAAGAAGCGCGAGGACCAGGACAACGTCCTTTCCAACCTGAAGCAGCTCGTGATCCCTTACATCCATCGGCTCAAACGAAGCCCGCTGGGAGGCGAGGAGCAGGCCCTGGTCAACACCCTGGAGTCGAACCTGAACAACGTCACCTCTCCCCTTGTGCACAAGCTTTCCTCGACCTCCCTGGGGCTGACGCCCATGGAGATCCGCGTGGCCCACCTGGTTCGGGAAGGCCTCATGAATAAGGAAATCGCCGAGCTCCTGGGAACTTCCCTGAACACGGTCTCCTCCCATCGGTACAAGATCCGATCCAAGCTCGGCCTGAAGAACAAGGGCACCAACCTTCGATCCTACCTCCTCTCCCTGGAGACGTGATTCCCCTCCTCTGGAAATGCCGGAAAGAGCGTTCTTCCCTTTCCTCGAGTTCCGACGCTTTCGAGATCAAGCGCATGAAGACACCACATCACGAGCCGTGAACCACGGACACGCCGATTCTTCTGGGCAGTCGTTCCGCTGCAGCACCTTCAGCGAACAACAGCGCCTTAGGGGGTTGTGAAAGATCTTCAACGGATTGGAAGCGAGGGACTGAACTCGGAAAAGGTTACTGCTTTCTGGATACGAACCACGAGTCACGAGCACGGAACTTAATGGTGGTTTTTTATCACCGATTTGCCACCGAATTAACAACCTTGACGCGGCCCTCAGCATTGCGTTATGAAACGGATAAAATCCAGCCGTACCTGTTGTCCCGTCCATTCCCAATCCACAACTCGGACACACTGAGGCGCAACGATTCGGTATTTCTAAGAAAATGTCGAGCCCGAAAATCTTCATCGCGATCTGCCTCTTTTCGTGATGTCGGGATGTCCCTTGGTTTCTTTTCAAATCGGAACACGGATCCCACCCGTGGGAACCCGTATCTCAAGGCAAGGAGTGTTCCATGAAGGTTCTGGTGAGCGATGCACTGTCGGATGTGGGCGTACGGATATTCGAGGAGACGCCGGGGATCGAGGTGGACGTACAGACGGATCTGGGCCCGGAGGGTCTTGTGAAGGTGATCG
>JASFQI010000453.1:0-3070 GCA_050115555.1 Desulfobacteraceae bacterium | reverse complement strand
AGGCAGAGGCAGAGGCAGAGGCGAGAGAGGCCCAGGAACAGGAAGGGGAGCCCGTGGAAGCCAAGGTCGAAGAAACGGGGGAAGAGAAACCCGAAGGCGGACCCGAGGTCATTGTGGTGAGCAAGAAACAGGCGCCCGAGAACAAGGAGGCAGAAATCACGGATGAGTCCCAAGAAGCCGAGAACTAGAGATTTGCCTCTAACGATCCCAGGGACTCACGTGCAGCCAACGGGCGGTCGAGCGGGTTTTTGAGAGACCGCCATACCATGGAGAAGGAGTAAAACAGTGGAGATTAGCGCGGAACAGGTCAAGAATCTGAGAGAAAAGACCGGGGTCGGCATCATGGATTGCAAGAAGGCCCTTTCGGAGTGCGACGGGGACATGGAAAAGGCCGTGGACTACCTCCGCAAGAAAGGGATCGCCACGGCCAAGAAGCGAGGGGGCCGGGCGACCTCGGAAGGGCAGATCGCGTCTTACATCCATGCCGGCGGCAAGATCGGAGTTCTCGTGGAAATCAACTGTGAGACCGACTTTTCCGGCAAAACGGACGATTTCTCCGCATTTGCAAGAGATATCGCCATGCAGATCGCAGCCACCAACCCCCTGGCCGTTGGCCGGGAGGGGCTTTCTGAAGACGTCCTGAACCGGGAACGGGATATCTACGCCACCCAGGCCCGGGAGTCCGGAAAGCCCGATAAGATCATCGATAAAATCGTGGAAGGTAAGATGGGCAAGTTCTACTCCGAGGTCTGCCTTCTGGAGCAGCCTTACGTGAAGAACACGGACATGACCGTCCAGGATCTGTTGAACGAGTTGATTGCCAAGACGGGCGAAAACATCGTGATTCGCCGGTTCACCCGTTATCAGTTGGGCGAAGAAGCCTGACCCGGAGCATGATTATGGAACCCCGACCCCGCTTTCGAAGGGTCCTGCTCAAGCTGAGCGGCGAGGCACTGATGGGGGAGAGCTCTTTTGGCATCGACCCGGGCGTTCTCAAGCATGTGGCCGAGGAGGTCCACCAGGTTCACCGATTGGGACTGGAGATCGCCCTGGTGGTGGGGGGCGGGAACATTTTTCGCGGTCTCAACTCCTCGGCTTATGGGATGAAGCGGGTGCCCGCCGATCACATGGGCATGCTGGCCACGCTGATCAACGTGATTGCCCTGGGGGAGGCCCTGAGCGGGCTGGAGTCCCAGGTGCGTGTCATGTCGGCCATCGACATAAACAAGATCGCGGAGCCTTACATTCGGGGACGCGCCATCAATCACCTGGCCAAGGGACGGATCGTCTTGTTCGGAGCGGGAACGGGCAACCCCTACTTCAGCACGGATACGGCGGCGGCGCTCCGAGCCATGGAAATCGGGGCCGAGGTGCTCCTCAAGGCCACCAAGGTGGACGGGGTGTACGACCGCGATCCCGTCCTGGACCCGTCCGCCCAACGATTCAGCAGGCTGACTTACCGGGATGTGTTGGAAAAGAAACTCCAGGTGATGGACATGACCGCCGTCAGCCTGGCCATGGGACAGAATCTGCCGATCATTGTCTTCAATCTGAGGGATCAGGGCAGCATTCAACGGATCATGTTCGACGAGAAGATGGGCACACTCATCGCAGGAGAGTCCTCATGAAAGACGAAATCCTGGCCGAAACCCGGCAGAAGATGACGGAAAGCCTGGAGGCCTTGAAACGGGAGTTCCGGCGCATTCGAACGGGCCGTGCATCCACGGCCCTCCTGGACGGAATCAAGGTCGAATGCTACGAAACCCGGATGCCACTGGATCAAGTGGCCACGGTCTCCGCTCCGGAAAGCCGTCTGATTACGATCAAACCCTGGGACCAGACGATCATCGGGGAGATCGAAAAGGCCATTCTCAAGTCTGAGCTCGGGTTGACCCCCCAGAACGACGGGAAGATCATTCGAATTGCGATTCCGCCCCTGACCGAGGAGCGCAGAAAGGAACTGGCAAAGCTCGCCCGCAAGACAGCCGAAGAAAATAAAATCGCCGTCCGCAACCACCGCCGGGACGCCAACGAGATGTTCAAGGATCTCAAGAACGAGAAAGAGATCTCCGAAGATGATATGTACAAGGCCCAGGAGGAGGTGCAGAAGCTGACGGACGAGTTCATAGGGAAGGTGGACGAGGAGACGGCGGAAAAAGAAAAAGAAATTATGGAGTTTTGAGCGATTGAAGAAAGCGAAGACCGAACCCAGAACGCTTCCCCGGCACGTGGCGATCATCATGGACGGGAACGGCCGGTGGGCCCGTCAAAAGGCCATGAATCGCGTGCGAGGACACGAAGAGGGGGCGGAGTCCGTCCGGGAAATCGTGAGAACCTCGCGAAGGATCGGGATTTCCTACCTCACGCTCTACGCATTCTCGGAGGAGAACTGGAAGCGGCCTGCTTACGAGATCCAGGCACTCATGAAGCTGCTGAAACGATTCCTGTCCTCCGAGATTGACGAAATGATGGAAAACGGGATCCGCCTGAACGCCATCGGCCGAACCCACAAGCTCCCCAAAGACGTCCACACGCTGCTCCTGGAGGCCATTGACCGCACCTCCAACAACCGCGACATGGTCCTGACGATCGCCCTCAGCTATGGCGGGCGCCAGGAAATCCTGGACGGAGTGAGACACCTCGCCGAGCAGGTCCGCAAAGGGGACCTTTCAGTGGAGGACATCACGGAAAAGCGCCTCTCCGAAGCCCTGTACACCGCCGACGTGCCGGATCCGGATCTCCTCATTCGAACCAGCGGCGAGTTCCGGGTCAGTAACTTCCTGCTCTGGCAAGTCGCCTATGCCGAGTTTTACTTCACGCCCACCCTCTGGCCCGATTTCCGCGAACAGGAGTACCTTGCGGCCATTGAAGCCTACCAGGGTCGAGAGCGGAGATTCGGAGCCACAGGGGAGCAGCTGTCCGAGTTCGAAAAAAAGGGAGCTCTCTGATCGGTCCACCGCCTCCGCGCCTCTTTCCCCCGGCCGCGGGGTAGACCTACGACCCGGAACGCACACATGCACTTGAAACGATGGCTCACCGGCATTGTCGCCCTGCCCTTCCTGATCTACCT
>JASFQI010000452.1:0-3084 GCA_050115555.1 Desulfobacteraceae bacterium | reverse complement strand
ACATCTGCCAGGATCCGGATCTCGTTCGCTACCAGTCTTCCATCCTCCTTCACGCCTGTTTTGAGATCGATGGTCATGGGGTGCCGGGCCTCCGTGGCAATGAAATCTTCCGTCCGGGTGAAGCACATCTTCACGGGCCTTCCGGTCTTTCTCGAGAGCCAGCAGCACATGGGCTCCAGCCCGTAAATCAGCCCGCACCGGCCGCCGAAAGCACCGCCCGTGAACGGTTTGATCACTCGAACCCGGTTCATGGGAAGATCCATAAGGCCTGCAAGGTACATCTGGCTCCAGTGAGGGAGCTGAGTGGAGGTATAAACCGTTAATCTCCCGTCGGAGCCGTAATCCGCAAGGCATGAACCAATGGGCTCCAGGGAAGCGTGCTTCTGTTTGGAAGTATGGAAGCGGTTTTCAAAGACAAGATCCGCATCCTGGAACCCTTTTTCAATGTCCCCGAACTGCTTGGCGGCACGAAAAACGATATTGCCCTTTTCATGGATGGAAACGCCGGTTTCCTTCAACGCCTCAAAAGGGTCGAAGAGAGGGGGCAGGGGATCGTACGTCACATGAATTCGTGACACGGCCTCTTCTGCGGTCTCCTCATCTTCCGCTGCAACGGCCAGAATCGGATCTCCGATAAAACGGACCACGTCGTCCAGGAGATACATCTGCCTTTGTTTTTTTGCCGATCTCAAAAAGAACCAGTATTGGACAACCTTAGGGACCTCCTTGATCGTGGCGATGGCCTTGACTCCAGGCATACGCAGGGCCTCGGTTGCATCGATGTCCATCACCCTTGCATGGGATCGAGAGCTGCGAAAGAGCTTCGCATGAAGCATTCCGTCCATTTTTATATCGGGACCGTACTGTGCCCTGCCTGTAACCTTTTCCACGGAGTCGATCCTGGGAAAGCTTTTCCCGACCGCAAAGCCCGCATGATCCATGTTTACGCTCCTTTGAAAAGGCTTCCCCTGCTCCAAGCAATCCGCGAGCCTCCTGAGCTTGGCGACCGTCTGTTTGGTCGAATATCCCTTTTCAATATCCCTATCGTCCTTCTTCGCCATCTGGGCCTCCGTTTAGCTTCCCCTTCAATACCCCTGAAGGCTTGAAAGTCACGATCCTTCTTGCATCCAGCGTGAGGTCTCCTCCTGTTTGAGGATTTCTTCCCCGCCGGGACGCCTTTTCGTTAACGCAAAATTTCCCGAAGCCGCTGATTAGGACATCCTCTCCCGATTCGAGAGCCGACTTGATCATCTCCATCAGGCTTTCGACTGTTCGTACCGCCTCTCGCTTTCGAATACCACATTGCTCGAAAACGGATTCGGTGAGTTTCTGCTTCGTAATGGACATACACGGAACTCCCGTCAGATGGAGGAAACTGGTGAGGTCACCCTATTCTCTTGATCCAATCCAAACTAGTCCGAGGGGAAAACATCGACGAAGAGGAGCAGCAGAAGACCGGATAAGTAAGGCGCCCAACATTGCTATGAAGCATACTTGAGTTGGCAGGAACGGTCAATCACGGGACAGTATGTTAGGGACGGGAAATTTCAACCATCAATTTTTTTGTGGACGAGTTCACCCTCCTTCCCTGGACATCAACGAAAAAATGGCCGATCTCTGCTGGTCACTTTTTCCAATCAATTTTTTTATTGCTCCTCGTGAAACAGGACTCTCTTGGCAAGGATCCTGCGCTGCTTGGAGAGCCGGCAAGACGAGAAGTCAGCCCCCCAGCAGGTATCTGAGGGCTTCCTCAAAGTGGCATCAACAAAAAAATTGGGAGGGTTTCACGGTGGAGATGGTGGTCGCAATAACCATCATAACCTTTTCACACTTTTATTGATAACTCGCAACCTGTTGGATATCCTTGTCCTAAGGACATCTTCATCCCCCTTCATATCTCATATCTCCCAATCATGCTCCCCGATCATATTCCTCATCCCGCTCCCAACCTGATTCCTGCTCCCAACCTGGTCAACCCTGGAACCCATGGCATCCATTATCCTTGGATACCCCTGCCACTTTTTCCTCACTGACCACCAAAAACAATTTGTTTAAGGGGGGATCAGAGAAACTGGCTAGGAAGATGACACGCTTTTTTTCACGCTGTAGCAGCCTCAGGGGTGTCGATTTAGACCATCCACTCTCTCTCACCTTTTCTTCGGCATGAAGACACGCCCAGGACGTGAAGGCGGTCCACTTGGGGGACCTTGGCGAGTAGATCCCATTGGGGAATCGTCCGCCGTATTCCCCTTGCGGACCCAAGACACGAAGGTGGCGCAGTCTCCTCTCTATGGGAATTCATGAAGGACTTTCCGCGTCGGCCCTGGAGACCAGGACTGGTCCTCCCACAGCCTTCACGGAATTCGGGCTACATTCCCATGCACCGGTTATTCGATGAGGTCATAACACAGGGTAGGGGGTAGCAGTGATATCCAACTTATATCTTTTATGAAAACCCGCTTAGTTTCATTGATTGACGTAAGATGAAAGGAAATTCCTATTCAGGGGGACCCCTGAATTCGAAGAAATCTTAGGGGTAATCTTGAAGCAGTCAATTTTCAAAGTTGGAGAAAGGTGGAATCAGACGCCTTTTAGTTGTGATCAAAACCCTCCACCTCTGGTGATGGACCCGGAAAGGTTCTACCGTCCCAGCGAGAAATGAAATAGGTTCCCATGATAATAAAATTTGCTACTGATCACCTCCTTTCTTCGAGTTGTAATTAAAAACTGAGAGCGCTTATCTTTTTATTTCGATCCCTGCCCTTTCTCTGTCCCAGGTCTTTTCTGTAATACCCGCCAGCCTGAGCTGAAATTTTTGTACCCGTTCAGTTGGTGTCTTAGGCAAGCTCTTTAGGAACTCCACATACCTCGGCACTGCAAAATAGGGAATGCGATCAGCAGCATGTTCGATCAGTTCCTTTGGGCTAAGCGTCTCTCCGGGTTTAAGGACAACGCAAATTTTGACCTCATCCTCAGCAAGTTCTGATGTAACGGCGACAGCCGCCGACTCGAGAATCTTGGGGTGCATATTGATGGCTCGTTCTACTTCGAAAGAGGAGATGTTCTCACCTCTCCTGCGAAGCG
>JASFQI010000451.1:0-3086 GCA_050115555.1 Desulfobacteraceae bacterium | reverse complement strand
TCAGGGTCTCCTGAAGGATATACCGGGGGATGCATGTGAATCCGCAGACCCTGAAAGCCATCGTACCAGGTTTTTCCAGGTGATCAAGCCAGGTCGCACGCCCTTGATTTGGAACAGGAGATGATTAAGGTACAGAAACGAGGAGCGAATGCGGCAGGCTTTCTGAAAAAACTCGGCTCACACATTTGCCTTTTCTCAAGGGGAATGGAGAGAATCCATTTCGTGCTTTTCTGATTCGCCGCGGTCGTGGCAGAAGACCCTGTTCGCGCTGGAAGCAGAAGTCACAGGAGCGATTCCAACACATGATCAACAACAATAAAAACGAGAAGAAAAACTTCCGCGCCCTGATCGAAGAGGATGAAATCGGCCGCGTTGAGGATCGCCTCAACATCATCGACGTTTTCCTTGAAGACGACAGGCATGTAACCCTCCAAGATCTCATGGAAATTCTTCGGGATCGGGGGTATGACTACGATCCGGAGTTTGTTCGCCAGTGTATGAATCGCTGGGTAGAGCACGGGTTTGCGCAGAAAAAGACGTTCGAAGGGCAGCCGCCGCGCTATGAGCACCGCCATCTCGGTCGACACCATGACCACATGATCTGTACGAAGTGCGGAAAGATTATCGAGTTCCACAACGAAGAGATGGAGCATCTTCAAGTTCGAATCGCTAGGCAGCACGGGTTCCACATGCTCCAACACAAGATGGAGATCTATGGCATCTGTGCGGATTGCCTCGCCTTGCGCCAGCCGCTCATGCCCCTTGTGATGGCCAAGCCCGGTGAGCGGGTGGAGATCAAGGACATGATGGGAGGAAGAAGCGCCATGGGGCGCCTGGCCTCCATGGGACTCAGGAAAGGCGACGTCCTCGAGGTGATCAGCAACAACGCGCAGGGGCGCCTGATCGTGGGGCATGGAACGACACGGCTGGCCCTGGGACGAGGCGTGGCCGAGAAGATCACAGTCTCACTTGTCCCTCTGTAGTTTTTTCCCTTCTGAATGGGAAACTTGCAAGTGCCCGAAAAGCATTTCTGGACGGGCACGAGCTAGGCCACCCGCTGGAGCAGCTCCCGGGAACGGTCTCGAAACCGTCGCACGATGCGCTCGATCCGGCCGCGAGAGCGATAACGCCTGAGTTCCTGTGGGGAGATGTCGTCCGGAGCGTGCCGGAGCTGGAGTTTTACCACCGCGTTGAAGTCGTCCACGAGGAAACGGCGGTAGATGAGGTTCAGGGGGAAGATGCGGAGCTCGGAGGCCGTGATGGCTGCGGACCAGTCCACTACGTAAGGTTCCCCATTCCTTCCTAACAGGATGTTCGGAGCCCGCTTCAGGTCGCAGTGGGCAATCCCCCGGGCGTGAAACGCACGGACCACGTTTCGCAGCTTCTCAAAAAACTCACAGGAAAGCGCCTGCTCGTGCTCCAGACCCTCCACCGGCCTTCCCGGTATCGCCTCCATGATCAGGACCAGGCCGCCTTCCGTCCCGTAAAACGCAGGAACCCCTCGAACCCCCCGAAGCCTGCGAAACGCCTTGGCCTCCCTCCATACCAGGAATCGCCCCACCGTGTGTCTGAAAACAAATCCCTGACCGCGGTAGTCCTTGATGACGAACCCGCGGTTCCCCCGCTCCAGGAGCCAGAGCGCGGGACGCGTGTTCGTTGAGGGACGCAATAGCAGGCTTTTCCATAAGTGACGCGGCATGTGGGTTTGAGCATCCGTCATGGGTCTTCGGGTCGAAACGAGTCGATCAATCAGCGTGGTACTTGAAGTAGGCAGCGCAGGTCCCTTCGCTCGACACCATGCAGGCTCCCACCGGTGTGCGCGGCGTGCAGGCGGAGCGGAAGAGGGGGCATTGCGGAGGACGGACCGTTCCCTTGAGCACGTCAGCACAGCGGCATCCCGCAGGCTCACGGGCCGGTGGAATGGCCAGGTCGAAATGGGTACGGGCATCGAAGTCTCTAAAGGCCTCCCGAAAAGTCAGGCCGCTCCGAGGGATGGGACCCAGTCCCCGCCAGACGCTGTCACAGGGCTCGAACACTTCATCGATCAGTCGCAAGGCCGCCGGATTCCCTTCCGGCGCCACAGCACGGGTGTACTGGATTTCCGCCCGCGCTTCGCCGGTTTCGATCTGCCGCACGAGCATGAGAATCGATTCAAGAATGTCCACAGGTTCGAATCCCGCTACCACGCAAGGTACCCCGAACCGGGAAGCCACATAGGCGTAAGAGGACGTCCCGATGATCGTGCTTACGTGGCCGGGGCACAGGAAACCGTTGATACCGAGGTCGCCGCCGGAAACCAGGGCTTCCATGGCCGGCGGAAGGAGCTTGTGGGCGGAAAGGACGGAGAAGTTCGAGACGCCGCGGTCCCTGGCGGTCTTTACGGCTGCGGCCACGGTGGGCGCAGTGGTTTCGAAGCCGATTCCCAGGAAGACGACCTTCTTGCCGGGGTTTTCCGAGGCGATTCGAAGGGCGTCCAGCGAGGCATAGACCATACGTACGTCGGCCCCCCGGCCGGCTTGGCCCTGAAGGCTGTCCCCGGAACCGGGGACGCGCAGCATGTCACCGAAGGTGGTGACAATGACTTCTGGGTCCTTTGCAAGCTTCACGCACCGGTCGATTTCGCCCACAGACGTCACGCAGACCGGACAGCCGGGTCCGGATACGAGCTCGATGTGCTTCGGAAGAAGGCTTCGAATCCCGTGACGAAATATCGCCATGGTGTGAGTCCCGCAGATTTCCATAAGACGGACGGGCCGGGTCGATGCGTCATGGATTCGGCGGGCGAGTTCCTGAGCGAGCTCCCCGTCCCGATATTCGTCAACATATTTCATGGTTGTCCTTTGGACAGGTGAACGTTTCGATGCGGTGGGGCTGAAATGAGATGGAGTTGCAAGATACCGGAACCAGGACATCTCCCCCTGCAATTCCAATATGTTTTGCGCTGTCCTCAACGGTCGAGTGGGATTCCGCCAGACCATCGGGTACGGGTTGCTACTATAGGGAACCGGGGCGGAAAAATCAACCGTCGGACCGGATCGTTCGGAGGTGCAAAGAATTCAAACGGGGGTCTCCGCAAAAAAACGCCC
>JASFQI010000450.1:0-3104 GCA_050115555.1 Desulfobacteraceae bacterium | reverse complement strand
CGGCATTCGTTCCCGGGGATCACCGAACCCCCCGCCTCCTGCCGTCCGGAGTGCAATGCGGGTCCCTTCCTCGACCTGTATGGTGGTCTTGACCGGCAGGGACTTTTTTTCTCCGTCCGGATACACGATCCAGGCGTCTGAAGGTCCTCCCTCCTTCCCTCCCATGAGCCCCCAGGGTCGAATCTTCCGCCTTTCCGTACCGATGGAAACCGTGGCCCGGTGGCCCACGGTGGTCACCTCCCTTGTGAGGCCGAGTCCCCCACGGAAGCGACCCGGTCCCTCGGAATCGGGGACCAGTCCATAGCGTTCCACCCTCAGGGGGTAAGCAATCTCGATGACTTCGGTGGGGGTGTTCATGGTGTTTGTCATGTGCACGTGAACGCCGTCCATGCCGTCCTCGTTGATCAGAGCTCCTTGACCTCCCCCATACGTCTCCACGTAGGAGTAATACCCCTCGCTACGCGGGTCCACGCCGCCTATGGTGAAGATGCTCATGCTCCCTGTGGAGGCGGCAGGCACCCGCTCCTGAATCACCTGGGCCAGCGCCCCCAGGATGACCTCGGTGATCCGCTGGCTGGTATTGATGTTTGCGTTGGAGACCGGCGCTGGAAAGCGCGGGTTCACCAGGGTCCCTTCCGGCGTAAGGACCTCCACGGGTCGAAAGGTCCCCCCGCTGGAAGGCAAACCCGGTCCGATGGCTGACTTGAGACCGTAATAAACACAGGCCAGGGTGACCGCGCGGGTGCAATTGACGGAGCCACGCGACTGGGGATCGGTTCCCGAAAAATCGACCCGCACGCGTCCTTCCCCGATGGTCAGGTCAACGCGGATCTTCAGGAGGTCGTCGGTTATGCCGTCTCCTTCGAGGAAATCCTCGAACGTGAAAGTTCCTTCCGGAAGGTCCTGAATGGCGCCGACCATGCGCCGCTCCGCGTAGTCCATAATGGCGTTCATGTAAAAACGCGTCTTCTCCACGCCGTACTTCGAGATCACCTCCCGGATCCGCCGCTCGCCCACGTTGTTCGCTGCAAGCTGCGCCTGGAAGTCCCCCCGCATCTCGTAGCTCGTGCGCACGTTGTTCGTGATCACGGACATGATCTCCTCATCCACGGTTCCGCGCTTGCGCAGCTTGACGGGCGGAATGCGAATCCCCTCCTGGAAAATCTCCGTGGAGATGGTGGGCATGCCGCCGGGCACGATTCCCCCGATGTCCACGTGGTGGGCCAGATTCGCCAGGAGTGCGACGCACTCCCCTTCCATGAAGACGGGCGTGATCATCACGATGTCGGGGAGGTGAGAACCGCTGATGTAGGGGTCGTTCGTGATGATGGCATCTCCCGGCTCCAACCGGTCGATGGGATACTTCTCCAGGGTCTTGCGTACGACGGATACCATCAATCCCAGGTGCAGAGGAATGTGCTCGGCCTGGGCCACCAGCTCACCCTCGCCCGTGTAGATGGCTGTGGAGCAGTCCCGTCGATCCTTGATGTTGGGCGACAGGGCGGTCCGGATCAATGCGGCGCCCATTTCCTCGGCTACGGACTGGCAGGCGTTTCGCATGACCTCCAGGGTGATCGGATCGACGGTGCTCATGCGTTTTCTCCATTGTGCGTGATCAAAAGGTTCCCATACTGATCTGAGACCGCCTCGTACCCGGGAAACACCAGGATGGTGGAGTCGAGCTGCTCGAAAACCGCCGGTCCCTCGACGATCCGACCTTCCGGTAGAGCGCCCCGCTGATAGACGGGGGTGGACACCGGCTCGGCTTCTAAAAAAACCACTTCTCTTCGGGCAATGGGTTCCGGAGAGGCCCATTGGGATCTCATTCCGGCATCCAGGCCTGTCTCGGGAAGCTTTCCCCAGGCCACAACGCGCAGGTTTACGAACTCCACCGGTTCATCCCTTCGGGCATGGCCGTAGGTCCGCTCGTGCTCCCGGTGAAAGGCCTCCGCCGCTTCAGTCAGTCGGGTGAGGGAAAGGGGGCCGCCTGCCATGGTTACGGGAAGCTCATAGGCCTGTCGGGCATAGCGGATGTCGGCATGTCGCTCCAGTCGAATCGCGCTGTCCCCGAACCCTTCCCGGCGCAGCTGCTCTTCACCCTCCTGCTCCAGGGAATCGAAGATCGCCTGCATTGCCTCTACGTTCGCCTTGTCGATGGTTGTGATGTGGGTCTGCACGTAGTCGTGGCGTACGTCCGCCGAGAGCATGCCGAAAGCCGATGCAATGCCTGGATGCGGCGGAACCACGATCTTGAGCATGTTCAGCGCCTGGGCCAACTCCACGCCATGCAACGGACCTGCTCCGCCGAAGGGCACGAGAGTGAACTCTCGCGGATCGTAGCCCTTTTCAACGGACACCCGACGGATTCCCCTGACCATGTTCGCGTTCATCACAGCGATGATCCCCTCGGCCGCCCGCCGGACGTCCATGCCGAGGGGTCTCGCGATCTTCTCCTCCACAACCCGAAAGGCATCCTCCAGGTGCATCTCCATCTCTCCTCCCAACAGGTAGGATGGATTGATCCTACCCAGGATGGCATTGGCATCCGTGGCTGTGGGTTCGGTCCCGCCGCGCCCGTAGCAAACGGGGCCCGGATCGGCGCCGGCGCTGTGGGGCCCCACTCGCAGGGCGCCTCCACTGTCGATCCAGGCAATGCTGCCCCCACCCGCACCTATGGTGTTGATGTCGATCATGGGAAGCTTGATCGGATAGCCGCCGATCTGGCTTTCGGTGGTCAGTCTGGGTTTGCCCCCCTCGATGAGCGAAATGTCCGAGCTCGTTCCGCCGATGTCGATGGTGATGATGTTGCGGTGCTCCGTGGCCTCCGAAAGAAGCATACCGGTCAGCACACCGCCTGCAGGGCCGGAGAGCACGGTCCTGGCACTCATCTCCCGGGCCATGTCCGCCGTGATGACCCCCCCGTTGGATTGCATGATGTATAGCTCGGAGGCCACCCCGATTTCCTTGAGCCTTTCCTCCAGGAAAGCGACGTAATTGTTCACCTTGGGCATGACAAAGGAGTTGATGCATATGGTGCTGGTCCGCTCGTACTCCCGAAACTCGGGAAGCACCTCGGAGGAGAGTGTCACGTAGGCCTTCGGATA
>JASFQI010000449.1:0-3105 GCA_050115555.1 Desulfobacteraceae bacterium | reverse complement strand
AGGAGTGAGTTTTCCGTACGATATGAACAGATCGTGGGGCCTAGGGTGGCGCGCCCGAAAAGCCGGATCTCCTGGTCGGCCTGGCCCCGCCCCTTCCACCAGGAGCAACGCGCAGCCAGGAGGCGCACAACATGCAGCAGGACCTCTTCCCCGATCTCAACCTTTCTGTTCTCCAGGCAGAAGCCAGGGGCTGGCAACACCGCCTCGAGAACGACCAAGGCATCAAGAGCATTCGTCGGATCACTCTACATCGGTGCATAGACCCGAAGTGGTCTGGTAGCGGGAAAGCAAGGTACGTGGTAGTGTTCCACGGCCTTGACAGCCCATACGCGCATTCGCCTGAAACGATCAGAATAGCCGAAGGCGATCAGTCGGACCGGATGAAGTTCATGAGTGCCGTTGCTTTTGATGCCGGGGCCTCCATGATATCCTCTACTCTCATGACCGCCTATCGTGAAGATCCAGAACCGCGTTTTCGGGACGAGTGGGATCTTGTAGCCGTTGGCCAGGGAGAACGCTTGCCGTATTGGGCCGACCCTGTTTTCGAACAACTCTGGCCTGTGGAGGAGGAAGAACGATCCATTCTCAGGTGTCCCCCGGGTACCGAATGGAAGGAGATCAAATTTACATTGCTCTCCCATGAGATGATTTTCGTTGAAACACCAGCAGGAGCTGGCCGCTTCACTTATCATGAGCTGGGTCTCAGCGATAAGCGGAAAGGAGACCAGGCCCTGGCGGCCTGGACAGTCCTCGGGAAGCTCTGCATAGGGCACGGCTCTGCATCCGCTCAGGATATCAAGGCGACTGTCCAGAAAAAGTCTGAACCGAAGGATATCATCCGAAGGCTGAACGACAAACTACAAGGCCTTTTTGGCATTCAAGGTGAACGAGCGGTCACCTGGGATCGGGAAAGCAGGGGATACAAATCCAGGATCTTCCTTTCAAACAAGACTCACACTCTGAAGGGGAAGGGAGAGACCCAGGAGACTGAGCAGTCCGATCCCATGAGCCTGGACCTCAAAGATGTATTCAGTGAAGCCCAAGGATTAGCCGGCCCTTCGATAGAGTAGTCCCCACCGCGTATCCCCCGGTGGGAAATCAAACCCCCTCCGAAAAAATTTCTCAATTCCTACCCCTCTGTTATTCCTAGCAATTTACCAAGCTAAAGCAGCCGCCCGGTGGTTTTCCACCGTATAGGGCAAAAACCCAATGCGGAGGACGGCTGTGGCATCGATTAATTTACCATTGAAAATTTCGCTCCTGCGAAGCGGGCGGACCCAACTGGCCGTAGCGAAGTCGGCGGGCCTATCTCCCTCTCGCCTTTCCATGATTGTGAGGGGATGGACTGAGCCCCGGCCGGATGAAAAAAGGGCGATCTCGAAGGCTTTGGGGTTTCCTGTGGACCTTATTTTCCCAGCACCACAGAAAGCGAAAAGTACGCCGGAAGGGGGCTCCCAATGCGCGGCTGGATGAAGATTCCAAAGGCGGCGGAATACGCAGGTCTCGGGACACGGACTCTCCGAAAACTCCTGCGTCAGGGGCTACGGCACAGCAGGCTTCCAAGCGGCACCGTTTTGATTTCCATCGAGGCGGTTGATGAGTTCCTAGCAGGGTTCGAGGTCCGGGAGGACAAGGTGGCCCAGATCGTTGATGCGGTCGTTTCTGACCTTGGGGGAGTCGAATGATCAGGGAAGGAGCAATGAACGGGGGATATGAAATATGAAGACCGTTAAGACAAGGCACACCCCTTTGAAAGCGATCCGTCGGCATTGTGTTGAGTGCGTGGGTGGAGCTGCGGACGTCTTGGAGTGCGGCGGGGATCATCTGCTTACGGGGGGAGCTTGCTCCTTCTTCCCGTACCGGATGGGGAGAGGTCGTCCCAGCGTGAAGACCATTCGCAAGTTCTGCCTTGATTGCATGGGCGGGAGCCAGGCCTTCGTGAGGGAGTGCGAGAACACGGGATGCACCCTGCACCCGTACCGCATGGGACGCAACCCGAATTTTAGCAAAGACATCGCCCGGAATCTTCTCGGAAGGGCGGCTACCGGGGGGGTTTTCAAACGAGGAACGCTCGAAGGCGGTGGCCGAAGGGTAGAGGCTGCACACAGGAAAGACGGAGCGTGATTGATGGCCAGTGGTCACGGCACACAGGGGGCTCCCAGGGCGACTAAGGGGTCTCTGAGGTATGCCCCAGCCGTTCTAAAGGGCCTCTCGTTTTCCGACCCATAGGGAGGCATGCACCGGGTTTATTCAGGAGGAAAAAACGCATGAAGTGCAAAATTCCAGGATGTAATGAACAGGTTCTCAATGACGTCGATCCACAGGGGCCTCTCGTGCGAGTCCGTGACCATCAATACCCGGACCTGACCGGGACGATCCGGCGGGCTTCCAAGTCGCCACGGGATCGCATTTGTTTTTATCACAGAAAGCTGAAGGCAGGGCTTCTGGAGCCGTTCCACCGGGGTTATCGGCCGTAGCCAGTCTGGTGCTTTCCTGGGGCTTGCCCTGGGGCGGCCCTGGGCTTTCTTTAGACCTTCATAGACACACATTTATTCATTAACAGAGGAGAAGGAGTTATGACCGAAGAATCATTGATTACCGGACATCCAGCCCAAGAGCAGAACGAGGCCGAGCAGGAGAGCGGCGAGGAGCGGGCGTTTCAGACCGAAGAGGAAGCAGCCGAGGCATTCAACGAGCTGTCCGACCAGGTCTTGACCACGGCCGAGAAAGAGGCACAGCTCCTGGAGGAGGAAGAGGAAATCAGGGCCCGGGAAGATATGGCGCGAACCGAGGAGGAGTACCGGGAGAAGGTGCGAGCCCGGAAGTCCCGAACCCTCGAGCAGATCAATGAACTTGATCCGGACGAGGACTCATACGATGAAGAAGTTGCCCGGGTGCTCGCCGACGAGACGATAGAAATCGAAGGCCTGAAGCCGACCGCCCCTAAAGCCGCAGCAGGGCCTTCTCATGCGGATATCGTCCGGGCTCAAGGCTTCGTTGACGCCGAGGCGATCCGATGTGGAATCGACCCGCAGGACGAGACCTTTCGTAAAGAGTGCGCGCAGGCGCCAGCGATGGGAAGCCTTAAGGATCAAGTCAAGGGCG
>JASFQI010000448.1:0-3109 GCA_050115555.1 Desulfobacteraceae bacterium | reverse complement strand
CCCATCGTGAGATGGGGACGGAAAGCCACGGGTCTCAGCTCCTTCATTGGATGGATGCACCTGGGTATTTTCTGACGCTCCCCGGGACTCGATTTTTCCAGACAGCCGAGCTGCCGAGTGTGACGTCGTCAAGGTCACAAAGAGGTGGGCTCGGCTTTTTCATTGGAATCCCATTTTCAGTGGGACTCCAGCAGTTGAAAGGTTTCCATCGCGTCCATCCTCTGAAATGGGTGAACCTGTTGATCGAGAAAGGTAAGGTCGTCTTTCCATTCGAGCGGCCTTATCGTAAGGAGGCGATCATGAGAAAAGAAATCATGAACTACGAAGTCATTTTGAAGATCACGAAAGCGGTCGCTATGTCCAGAGATCCTGAAGAAGTGTCTTTGCTCATTGTGGAAAGCGTAAAGACCGCTTTGGAGGCCAAGGGATGCTCTTTGCTCATCTTCAATCGAAAAACCAATGAGCTCGAGCTGGTCGCATCGCATGGCTTAAGCAAAGAATACCTGAACAAGGGTCCTCTCAGCGCCATCCATTCGATTGCGGATTCCTTGAAAGACGGCCCTGTGGCCATTTCCGATGTCACGGACGATCCTCGAATCCAATATCCGGACGAGGCCAAAAAGGAGGGCATATCCTCGATTCTTTCCGTTCCCATTATCGTGCAGGAAAAACCACTTGGGGCCTTGAGGGTATACTCTGCTGAACCCTGGGAGGTGTCCCTGGAAGAGGTGAACCTTGTCCAGGCGATCGGTCAAATTGCCGGAATGGCATTGGAGATGGCTCGTCTTTACAAAGGCTTGAAGGACAGTATTGAATTACTCAAGGCGACCAGGGATCCCAGGACCCTGAAAACGAAAAAGTGGACACCCTACGAGGGAGTCCCGAAGAGTGCGGGAAGGGTCGCTCCCATATCCCAGGAAAGGCCTTGATCCCCATTTCGTGGATTTTTCGGTTTCACCCCTGGTTTTTGTAACTGGGGAGTTGCTGCAAGGGGGTCCTGTGATTCAGAGACCTGGAGATATTCCGGGTCTCCGGATACCCCACAGAAAACGGATTGACAATGGACCTCCCTTGGACTATCAACGATGAAAAAAGGAAGAGGGGCACCATCATGATGAAAGATTTCGGGCAGACACGGCGTTTTGATTTCGGCTTTTTCTTTAGCCGCAGGTCTGCCCGGCTCCGAATGACCACCTGACGCAAAAAACGGAGACCATGGGCAGGCCTGAAACCCTGCCCATGGACAAAGGATACAAAAGGCCATGGGCTCAGCCCATGGCCTTTTTTTGTCCGGATGGTCCTTGGACCGCCCCTGAACGCATGGGGCAGATGCCACCTCCGAATGAGGAAGGCATGGCTCCCGGCACAGGATGAAACTCTATGGATTCAAGGAGGGATGTAAGGATGGCAGGACCATTGGACGGAGTGAAGGTCGTTGAAATCACCATGTTTCAACAAGGGCCAGTCGCCGGCATGAGGCTGGGCGACCTGGGTGCGGACGTGATTAAGATCGAGGCAAAAACCGGCGATCCGGCACGGGGATTCATGAAAATCATCGGGGCCATGGCCGGACTCGAGGGGAACAACTACTATTTTGAGCATGCGAACCGGAACAAGCGAAGCCTGGTCCTGGATCTCAAGACGGAAAAGGGCAAGGACGTGTTCCTGGACCTGATCGATCAGGCGGACGTGTTTCTCAACAACATGAGCATTGGGGCGCCCATCAAGATGGGCATCGAACCGGATGTGCTCCTCGCCAGGAACCCGCGGCTCATCTATGCCCAGGCATCCGGGTGGGGCCGGAAAGGACCGGATGCGAAGGCCCTGTCCTTTGATTACACGGGGATTGCCCGATCCGGATTGATGATGTCCTGCGGGGAGAAGGGATCGCCCCCGACCCAGATTCTGCCCGGGATCGGTGATGAGATCGGCGGGCTCATATGTGCATGGGGTGTCACGGCGGCCCTCTATGCCAGGGAAAAAACCGGAAGAGGTCAGGTGGTGGACACCTCCCTCATGGGAAGCATGATCGGGGCCCTGGCGTACATCATGGCCGCGCCCGCCATCCTCGGTCAGGAGTTCCCAAGGGAGGTCCGGGCCTGCGCCGGCAACCCGCTGTACAACCATTACCGATGCAAGGATGATCAATGGATCGCTATTGCGCACCTGGATCCGGACCGGTACTGGCCGAAGCTGTGCCGGGCGTTGGGTATTCAGCACCTGGAGCACGATGCCAGGTTCGCCGGCATCGAGGACAGAGGTCGCCATGCAAATGAGCTGGTGGCGATTCTGGATGAGGCCTTTGCCACTCGAACCCGGGAGGAGTGGTTCGAGATCCTGGGAAATGAGGGGTGTATCTTTACGCCGATCCAGACCCCTACGGAGGTGTGCCAGGATCCGCAAGCCCTGGCCAACCGCTATATCCTCCCTGTGGAGCACCCGTCCTGGGGCCCCATCAAAATGGCCGGCTTTCCATGGGACTTCAGCGAGACCCCGGCATCGTGGCGCAAAAAGGCCCCTGGGTTCGGAGAGCACACTGAAGAAATCCTGAAGGAGCTGGGGTACAACGACGATAAGATCGCATCTCTCAGAGAGGAGGACGTGGTGAAAGGCGTTTGACCATCTTCTTCGGCTGTGGCATAACCCGGTTGAAACCGAGATCGCTGACTCCTTGAAGGGAGATGGAACCCCCTTGACCGGGAGGGATCATGCGTGAGCGCAATCCTTACGATGTCTGCACCTGGCGCCCGCTCTCCGCGTGCGGAGGGTGTCCGCTGGCTGAAAAGCTCAAATGCCGGTTCGACCAACTGGCCCTGCTGCGGTTTCTTTTCATGTTCTGCCTGTTTGCGATCCCGGCCTCTATCGGGGTCTTCAAAAGCGGTTATGGCTGGTCCATGCTCGGGTGGATCGCCTATGGTCTGTTTTTCTTCGAGGTGTGGGAAATCCGTATCCTGTGCAGCCACTGCCCCTATTACGCCGAATGCAGTAGAACGCTCCATTGCATTGCCAACTACGGGTCCCTGAAGATATGGCGATACCGCCCCGAACCGATGAGCCGGGCCGAGAATCTCCAGCTATGGGTCGGCTTTACGATTCTTTTCGCGTTCCC
>JASFQI010000447.1:0-3121 GCA_050115555.1 Desulfobacteraceae bacterium | reverse complement strand
TTGGGTACCTGCATTAAAATCCTATGGGACCGGACCACACCGGAAACCCAGCCCTTTGATCCTGAAAATCCCCTTATCGTCAGTACCGGTACCTTGGCCGGCACGCCGGCTTTCAGCTCGAATCGCACCATCATTTGTACCCTCTCCCCTAAAACAAACCTGCTGGCCTATCCCATGGGCGGGGGATTTTTTGCTCCGGAACTGAAGTATTCCGGCTATGATAAGATCATTTTCAGCAACAAATCGGCCAAATGGGTGTATATCTGGATCAACAATGACAAGGTGGAAATTCGGGATGCCGAGCATCTTTTGGGCACGGGTGCCATCGAAGCTCAGGATCTCATTCGGGAAGAGGTGAATGAACCGAACGCCCAGGTGGCTGCGATCGGATCTGCCGGGGAATTGAGGTCGTTGATTGCCACCGTCGAAATGGGCAGGGGGAGTGCCAGCCGACTCGGAGCGGCGGCCGTTATGGGGGACAAGAAGATCAAGGGCATTGCGGTTCGTGGAACCAGAGATATCAACCTATACGATGGGCCTTCCTTTGTGAAGTATTTGAGGGAAATGCGGGAGTATGTCGAAAACCGCAACGCCAATCGCCTTTCCAACAAATACATCATGACCATTCATACGGGGGTCGGATCTCCGCAGGCCATGGAGATCGTGGACGAAAAATGGCATACGACAGGGTTTTCCTGGGGGAATGCCCGCTACCGGAGAAAAGACTTCTGGACCGATGAAATCGAGGAGGCCTGGACAAAGATTCAATACGGAGCGATTCAGCGCTTCATAAGCTGCTATGCCTGTCCTCAGCAATGCGGGGCCCTGATCTGGCATGAGGATGATCCCCCTTACATGGCCAAGTGCTACTCCAAGCTTTCCTATCTTTTTGGGTCTGAAGTAGACGACCAGAACTTCACCTGGAAAATCCTTTCGCGTTCCTTCCGATATGGCGTGGATTCCTTTTCAACCCCGCAGGTCCTGGCGTTCGCCGTGGAGCTGAGAAGGGATGGCATTTTACCGGAAGAAGACTTTGCCGGAACAGACACCTATCCTCCCTGTCCGCTCCCGGAGGACAAACAAGGGGTCTTTTTGTGGCTTCTGGACCGGATCGGCAGGGGAGAAGGGGTCGGCAAGGTTCTGGCCTTGGGCACCAAACAGGCGGCCGAAAAGATCGGCAAAGGTGCAGAGGCCTATGCCCACAACGTCACCAAGGGGGAGGAGCAGATGAATGTCAAGCTGGGCATGCTGGATCCCCTCTACTTCCTCATGTTCGCCACCAACGAGAAGCAGAGCGTCCCCCAAATCGAGGGCAACTGGCCCCAAGACGCGTTCAAGGAGTATGAGGATCGCGTGGAGTGGGTGAAGGACTGGATCCATCTCCCTCATGAACGGTTCAAGCAGTACTTCCTGGACTGGGAGCCAAAGAGCCGCGAGGGAGGGGACAATATGAATCCTTATTACCCGACCCCGAAAATCGCCTCCGACATCGTGGACTGGATGGAGGAGGCCCACAACTACGACGACTCTCTGGGGATTTGTTGCGGCATGGGGGGGTTCTGCCTGAAGCCGGCCTATCACGTGCACAATTACTATAAGTTCGTTTCGGCTGCGACGGGAATGGACGTGGATGAATTCAAGCTCAGGAAGATCATTCACAGGAGTCGGAATCTCCACCGGGCCTTCAATCTCAGAAGAGGCTTGACCAGGGCCGACGACAAGCCGCCAGAGGATCACTGGAGGCATCGATTCCCCGAACTCGAGGAAGAACTCCTCACGACCTACTACCATTTCAAGGGTTGGAATGATGATGGTGTGCCCACGCGCATGCGATTGGAGGAGCTGGATCTGGGTTATGTGGCAGACGAACTGGAAGAGTTGGGGATATTGAAAAAAGTGCCCCCCGCGACTGAGGAAGACATCGAGGAATGGGAACGCCACCGCAAGGAAACCTGGGGATACTGAGACATGGATGGCGTCGCAAAAGCCGTGACCCGGAGGTTTGCCCCTGGCGATTCCGAAGTCTTACAGCGTAGCCAACATCGGTCGAGGGGGTTTCTGCGAGACCGTTCAACATTGAAAATCCGGCAAAGAGGGGTGGTTGAAAAATGGCGAAAACAAAGAAGATCATCAAAAAAATCAATGTGAATGCGGACTTGTGCAACGGCTGCAGGATGTGTGAGCTCATGTGCGCAGCGTTTCACTCCACACCGCAATTCAGCAACGTAAACCCGGCCAGGGCCCGTATCCAGATCATCCGTGATCCCCTCAAAGATATATGGCTGCCGGTGTTCGCCGGAGAGTATACACCGGCCGAATGCAGCGGCAGAATCGGCTACACCATTGACAATAAGACCTACGACGAATGCGCTTTTTGTCGGGCGGTCTGCCCTTCCCGGGGAAGGTTTATTGAACCCGACTCCGGCCTCCCCCTGGGATGCGATATGTGTCAAAGCGACCCCACGCTCGAAGTACCGACGTGTGTGGATTGGTGCATCCGGGATGTCCTGACGTACGAGGAGCGGGAAGTGGAAGTGGAAGAAGACGACGAACAGGTCAAACTGGATGAGATGAAAGTGGGCTTGACGGCGCTGGCCAACCGATACGGGTTGAATGAGGTAAAGAACGCTGTCGCCCGGATGTCGCAGGATGAATAACACATTGAGTAAACGGAAAAATCAGGGTTGAGAGAGGAAGCCTGTGGAAACGGTAGCCCCTTACAAAGAGATCATCGATGTCATTAAAGAGAGCGGTGGAGACGCCTTCAAATTATGCTTTCAATGTGGCCTGTGCGACAGTGTGTGTCCGTGGAATCGGGTTCGAAGCTTCAGTATGCGCAAGCTGGTACGGGAGGCCACCTTCGGCTTGACCGACATCGAGAGTGAAGACATCTGGCTTTGCACGACCTGCGGGACATGCCCTCAGAGATGTCCCAGGGACGTAAAACAGATCGACTCTGTGATGGCCTTGCGCCGAATTGCAACAGAATACGGGGTCTTTCCTGAGTCCGTCAAACCGGTTCGGACCATCAGAGGGAGCCTTGTGGGCGAAGGCAACCCCCTGAGTGAAGAACGGGGAAAAAGGGCGGAATGGGCCAAAGGTCTGTCTGTACACACATTCA
>JASFQI010000446.1:0-3153 GCA_050115555.1 Desulfobacteraceae bacterium | reverse complement strand
ACAGGCCGATGGTGGCGAGGTCGATGTTGGCATCCGTCATCCACGCCTTGAGCACATCCTTGACAATGTAGAAGGGAAACCCGGAAGCGATACCGAACGCGAACATCACGAGCATTCGCCAGGAAAAAATCACCTTGAGGATTTGGACGATCCCGCTCTTGGTCATGACCGAAACGCCTGTTCCCGTGCCTCCCGCCTTGGGACCCCGGGTCTACCCGTTCTCGTCCACCGCAAGAAACGTGGTTGGGTCGATGCGAATGCTCGCCACGGGATCGCCGTAGACCCCGTGGTCCTTGAGCAGGTTCAGGTGGACCCCGGAAGTGTCCGGGAGAAGCTGAAGGATGACGTCGAAGAGATCGTCCAGATCGCTCAGGGGCTGAGGGATGCCCCGCTCGTTGCGCTCGGGCAGGTGCCGGTGGGTCACGGCCGAGAACCAGACCTCGGCGTCGAGCTCGCGGCTCACGGTCTTGAACCCTTCCAGAATCTCTCGGCCCCCCTGGGTGAAGTCCAGCCCGTCCACAATCAGGCTGTCCGGCTGAAAACCGACGTGCTCTTTCAGATTCCCGAGGTTTCTGCGCAGCCGGTCGATCTCGAAGCTCTGGTTCAGGTAGGCCAGGATCATGCGGTTTTGCTCAATGAGCGCGCGGGCCTCGTGCTCTGAAGCCATGTCCATGGCCTTGAGCAGATCGTAAAAGATCACGTTGTAGTAAGAGGTCACCTTTTCCGGGACATCCTCGAGTGAGATGTGCACGAGCTTCTTCTGGTGAAAAAGCCGGTCAAAGGCAATGTGAATGAGGCAGGCGGTCTTGCCCACCCCGGCCCGCGCCATGAGCACCCCTAGGTTTCCACGGCCGAGCTTGCGCTGGGAGGACTTCTCGAGAATACGCAGTGGGCTGATCTTGGAAAAATCCACGCTCATTTCTTCCCCCCCTTTTTGGATTCGGCAGCCTCTCGCTTGAGCTCCTCGGCGATGGATTCAGGGACCTTGGCGTACTTGGCAAACTCCATGGTGAACTCCGCCTTTCCCTGCGTGAGCGAGCGAAGCGTGGTGGCGTAGCCGAACATCTCTGCGAGGGGCACCTCTGCGTCCACGGTCGTAAAGACCCGGTCCTCAGCAGAGCTCAGGATAATGCCCCGACGCTGATTGATGGAGGACATGACATTTCCCTGAAACTCGGACGGGCATTCCACCGAGACCTTCATGATCGGTTCCAGGATGATAGGGGCCGCCTTGGGATAGGCCTCTCGAAAGGCCCCCACCGCGGCGGTGGAAAAGGCCTTCTCCGAGGAGTCCACCGGGTGGTCCGCCCCGTCGTTCACCACCACGCGCATGCCCAGCACCGGAACGCCGAGCACGGGCCCTTTCTTTAGGCAGCCCTGGAACCCGCTGTTCACTGCCGGTATGTACTCCGTTGGAATGGCCCCGCCCTTGACCTGATTCACGAACTCGTAGGCGCCTTCCTCCGAAGGCTCCATGTAGCCCGCCACGCGGCCGAACTGACCGGCGCCGCCCGTCTGCTTCTTGTGGGTGTAGTTGAACTCCGCCTTGTGGGAAATGGCCTCCCGGTAGGCCACTTGCGGGATCCCGACCTCCACGTCCGCCTCGAACTCCCGCCGCATCCGCTCCAGGTAGATGTCCAGGTGAAGCTCGCCCATACCCGAGATCAGGGTCTCGCCGGTCTCGTTGTCCACGTAGGAGCGGAACGTGGGGTCCTCGCGAACAAAGCGGTTCAGGGCCTTGGCCATTCGGGCCTCGGCCTTGGTGTCCCGTGCTTTGACGGTCAGGGAGATCACGGGCTCGGGCACGAAAATCGACGTCATGGACACGTTCAGCCGACCGTCCGTAAAGGTGTCCCCGCTGAAGCAGTCCACACCGAAGAGCGCTACAATGTCGCCGGCCACGGCCTGGGTGATCTCCTCCATCTTGTCCGCGTGCATGCGGACCAGCCGTCCCACCTTGATCTTTTTCCGATCCCGTGTATTCACAAGATCGCTGCCCTTGGCCATGCTCCCCTGGTAGATGCGCACGTACGTGAGCTGGCCGTAGGGGCTCACCTCCAGCTTGAAGGCCAGAGCCACGAGCGGGGCGTCGGGATCGGATGCGAGCGGGACCTCCACGCCCTCCCGATCCAGGTCCAGGGATGCGTTCCGAACGTCCAGGGGAGACGGGAGGTAGGCGGCCAAACCGTCCAGCAGGAGCTGGACCCCGATGTTCTTGTACGCGGAGCCCACGAACACCGGCGTGAGCTCCCGCGTGAGGGTGCCTTTTCGCACGGCTTCGCGAATGAGTTCTTCCGTGGGCTGTTCCTCCAGGATGGCTTCGGTAAGCTCGTCCGAGAACATGGAGGCCGCGTCCAGGAGTTCCTCCCTACGGGCCTCGGCCTCCTCCAGGAGATCGTCCGGAATCGGACCGACCTCCAGGTCCTCGCCGAAGTCCCCTCCGAATCGAACGGCCTGCATGGTCACCAGGTCCACCACGCCTTCAAAATCCCCCTCCAGGCCAATGGGAATCTCCATGAGCACGGCGTTGTGGTTCAATTTCTCACGGAGCTGCCTCACCACACGATAGGGATCCGCCCCAGAGCGGTCGCACTTGTTCACGAATGCGATGCGCGGTACCCGGTAGCGCTTCATCTGCCGATCCACGGTGATGGACTGGGACTGCACCCCGCCCACGGCGCAGAGAACCAGGATGGACCCGTCCAGGACCCGCAGGGCCCGCTCCACCTCGATGGTGAAGTCCACATGCCCGGGGGTGTCGATGATGTTGATCCGGCGCCCTTTCCACTCGCAGTGGGTGGCGGCGGAGGAGATCGTGATCCCCCGCTCCTTTTCGAGCTCCATGGAGTCCATGGTCGCGCCCACGCCGTCCTTGCCCCGGACCTCGTGGACCGCGTGAATCCGCTTGGTGTAGTACAGGATCCGCTCGGTCAGAGTGGTCTTGCCCGAGTCGATGTGCGCGCTGATGCCGATGTTTCGAAGGTGTTGTATGTCTGTCATTGCCTTTTGCCGCCGCTTGGTGGTTGCGTCGTTCCGTTGCAGGCCTTACGGGCCCAGAGTAAGGATTAAGGATTCAAGGGGTAAGGGGTAATCATGCTTATCCGACTTGAAAATGCTTCGCTCGCGCATTCCCGGTCCCGCCTTCAGCAGGAC
>JASFQI010000445.1:0-3156 GCA_050115555.1 Desulfobacteraceae bacterium | reverse complement strand
AACCCAGTAGCGCATGAAGGTGTCGGCAAAGCGGTAGGCGCCGGAGCGGCTTCGGGTGAGGATGCCCTTTCGCACAAGCGACTCGAGCGATGCCTTGATGGACGAGGAAGGGCCGATGGCATGCTTGAGCTGAAAGTCCCTGGAAAAGGGCTTGGCCCCGGGCTCCTCGGCCAGGGCCATGAGCAGGGCCTTCTGCTGCTGCGAGGCGGACTGCCAGACCAGCTCGAAGTGGGCGGAGTCCTGGCGGGCGATGAGGTGGGGGAGCCTTTCGATCATGTCCCGGGAAATGGAGGGCGCATCCCGGGTCTGCTCCCACAGGGTGTGGCACATGCGCTGAATGTTGTACGGGATGTCGTCCGACAGGAAGAAAAGTCGGTCCAGGTCGTCCCGGGAGACCGCACGCCCCCCTTCTGCCATCCAGCTTTGAACGAACTCCGCGTAGCCCCCCCGGGGAATGGGGCCGAGCTCCATAAGGCGGCCCATCTTGTAGAAGGCACGCCGCCTGTCCCGGCACATGGCCAGCATGACGGCGTGCTCCGACCCGGAGAAGATGTAACCGATCCGGGTGTGCCGCTGGATCTCGGAACGCATGGCCTTTTCCACGGTGCCGCCGTTGTACTTGGGCAGGTCGGAGAACTCGTCCATCACCACGACGAGCTTGCGGTCCTTGCGGTGGGCCAGGTCCTCGGCGTGTCTCATGCCCTCGAGAAGGGCAAAGATCCCTTCCCTGGACTCGCCTGCCAACTCGACCCCGGCCGAAATCCCACCGTCCGCTCCCACGGACACACGCGGGCGGAGCCGCTTCAATGCGGAGAAGGCCTTGAGCAGCTTTTCGGTGTTCGTCTCGAGGACGCGGGAGGTGGCCTGGGTCAGGGCCACGGCCAGGGAGGCCAGGTCCGGGCAGGCGTTGAGATCGAGGTACGCAACGGCTGTCCCTTCCCTGCGAAGGCGCGCCATGAGGTTGAACAGGAGGCAGGTCTTGCCGAACCGCCGGGGGGAGACCAGGAACACCCGGTTGAGGTTCTGCATCTCCCTGCAGAGCTCCTCCACCTCTGCCGTTCGGTCGGCAAAGTGATGATCCATCACAATGCCGCCGTACTTGAAGGGATTGTCCATACGGCCTCGCCGGTTCGTGATGAACGATTCGGTTTTAACGTATCAGCGTAGGAAGATCCTGTCAACCCCCTTTTTCTATTGAGAAAAATGCACCCTCTAAAGCACGTGCGGCGCGTGCCCGAATCCCGGGCACGCGCCGCATGCACTTCAAACGCCTTTTCCGATCTCTGCCGGACCGGGGATCAACGCAGGTTGCTTCTGCGTCATACCGGGCTTGTGGCCTCTACCTCACCGCCAGAACGCGCCCGGAATCCAAGGCGCCACGTGAACTACAGGGTCGTGGGCGGAGGCGCAAACCCCGGAGCGAGCACAAATGTGAGCAGGGCCCAGATTGCGACCAGCACCAACACGAAAACCACCAGCGCGATCAGGGCCACGCGCGGGATGGAAACCCCCACCGGCGTGCTCTCCCTTCGAAGGGCCAGGTACCCCATGTAAATCCACTGGACCACCGGAACGAGCATGAGAAGCCCGGCCCACTTGCTCACGTTGAACCGCTCGGAGATGGCCATCCAGATAAGGATGTACATCACAAAGGAGACGACGGCTCCCACGAGCCCGATAAGCCCCACAATGGGAATGAACGAGATGAGCGGCAGGGCGAGCAGCACGAGCCACCACAAGGGCTTGCCCGCGGCCGCCACCATGGTGTAGGCGTTTACAAAGGGCACCCATGCAGTCCACGCGGCAGCTACGCGCGTCTTCTTCGCGATGAGGTACAGGAAAAATGCGAACAGGAGGTAGAAAAAGCCGCTCATTCCGAGAGTCATCACGATCATGGCGCTCCCGAACATGGGGAGCATCTGGAAGAGCCCGCCCGGCATTCCAGGGACCGGCATGAGGCCGCCTGGCGGCGCCGGGGTGAGAGTGCGCGGTTGTCTCTGCTTGGGCCGGGCCTTTTGAGAGGGCCTTTTCGCGATAGCCGTGGCCGTGGCAGGGACCTTTTTTCCCGGTGCAGCCACCGCACCAAAGCTGTCCACGTGAAAGTTGCCGAATCCACGGACTCCAAGCTTCTCGCTCGAAAGGAAATCCTCGCCGAACACAATACCGATGTCGTTGTATCTCTTCAGCACCTCCTGGAAGCTCATCTTCCCTTTGTCCGCATTCGGCCACACCCGGAAGTTGCGCTCCACGAGCTCCACCTGGTGCGTGGTCCATTCTTTGTCCGCGCCCGGCGCCCAGCTTTTCTCATCCCGGGTCACCCAGTATCGCTCCTGCCCCCCGCCGGTGTAGCCGATGAAGAAATGGACCCTGACACCCCTCGAGGAGCCGTCCACGTTCCCGACCACCTTGCAGTCCACGGACAGGGTCTTCCCGGTCAAGTCCCCGAAGAGGGTCTCGCTACCCGATGGGGCCTGAAGGGCGTAGAGACGCATTTTCCCTTTCTCCATCGGAGCGGACAAATGACCCCCGGGATTTCCGCCAGCGAGTTCCCAGCGAGCCGGGGAGCTCGCCAGGACACCCAGGTCGTTGGTGGTCACCATCTCCCACTGACCGCTGTTTTTAGGGAAGCCCTCGCCCGTTGCCGCCTGCGCCAGAGGCACGAACCCGAACCACAGCACCGCACCAAAGAGAAGCATTGCGATCCTTTTCATGATTTCCTCTCTTTTCGTTTCTTTTCCTGAAAACATTTCAAGTCGTGCACTTTCCACCCACAGACCCATCGGTCTCGGGACAAGATTTTTGAATTATAATGTAATGTACCCAAAAAAGGCAAGTCTTGTCCAAAGACTTTTTCATTATTACCCGTTGAAACAGGTTTTAGGTCGATCCTCTCACACAAACGCGCACCTTTCAGCGATGTGCTCGCGCCCTGACCCAACGGAACCATTGCAAGCATTGAATCGGAGCCTTATATTGTCATTGGATGCGATAAGGCGATGCGCCAAAGGAAACCGTCCTTAGGATTTGAAACCATCATTTCTGGATTGGAGCCTCTTATCAAGAAAGAGTCTTCCCATCGACGCCTCTCCCCCGAACTTCAGGACCTGGCCGTCCTGCTGCCCGGAAAGCTCCGCCTCCACCTCGACAACGAGGAGG
>JASFQI010000444.1:0-3170 GCA_050115555.1 Desulfobacteraceae bacterium | reverse complement strand
CGCAAACCCACGCTCCCTCGCCCCGTCGTAGGACGATGTATCGGGACGCTCGGCAAGGGTCTCCTCGATGTCCCCGTCGCCACCCAGAAACCGGTCCATGGCGGCGGCGGCCTTCCGGCCGGCGGCAATGGCGTCGATGATTGCGCCGGGGCCCTTTCCGGCATCTCCACCCGCATACACTCCGGGAAGACCGGTTTCCATGCTCTCCGCATCCACGGCGATCAGGCCCCGATCCACGGGCAGGCCCCCCCTTTCTGAAAAGGATAGGTCCGCAGCCTGGCCGATGGCCAGAATGACCTGATCCGCCTCCACGGTTTCCGTGAGATCGTTGAAGGCCGGGCAAAAGGCGCCGTTCTCGTCAAAGACCGAGGCGCATTGCACGAGCTCGATACCGGAGATGTTCCCGCCGGACTCAAGGATCTTCTTGGGGCCCCATGCGGGCATCAGGCGGACACCTTCCTCAAGCGCCTGTTCGATCTCCCAGTCGCTGGCCGGCATCTCCTCCCGCTTCTCCAGGCAGGCCATGGTCACCTCCCCGGCCCCCATGCGAAGCGCCGTAAGCGCCACGTCCACGGCCACATTGCCGCCTCCCACCACCACGACGCGCTCCTTGAGATCCGCGCCCTTGCCCTCGGACACATCCGAGAGAAAATCCACGCCCCAGAGGACGTCCTTCGAGTCCGCCCCCTCCAGTTCGATCCTTCGGCTCTCCTGGAGCCCCGGGGCCAGGAACACGGCGTCATAGTCCTTTCGAAGCGCCTCCAGATCCAGGTCCTTCCCGAGACGCTTTCCGGTCTCCAGCTGAATGCCGATCCCGATGACCCGATCGATTTCCCGGTCCAGGACCTCTTCCGGAAGACGATAGGAAGGGATCCCGTAGCGCATCATGCCGCCCGCTTTGGGCCGCGCCTCGAAAACGGTCACGTCGTGGCCCTTTTTGCGCAGGTAAAACGCAGCCGTGAGGCCGGCGGGGCCGGCCCCCACCACGGCCGCTTTCTTGCCCGTGGCAGACGCCACCCGGGTGTTCCGCTCGAACACGTCGCCGGCCTTGTCCGCAGCGTACCGCTTCAGCGCGCAAATGCTCACCGGCTGATTGACCTCGCCTCGCCGGCACTCGGTCTCGCAGGGGTGCATGCAGACGCGTCCCAGGATTCCCGGGAACGGGACTTTTTCCAGGATGACCGCACAGGCCTCCTCGGGTTTCCCGAGAGCAATGAGCCGAAGGTAGCCGGGGATATCGATCCCGGCCGGGCAAGCCGATGCACAGGGCGGGGGGCCGTCCGGGGGCAAGGCCTCCTCGGGTCCCAGGACCCGCAGGGGCCGCAGGATGTCCAGTACGGCAATGCCATTGGGGCAGACCGTCTCACACCGGCCGCAGGTGGTGCAGGTCCACGCCATGCCCGAGTCGGCGGCCTCCTGGGCCAGGTCCATTTCGATATACCGGACCATCCTTCGGACGTTGAAGCCGTCCTTTCCGGTTACGGGACAGGCGGAGGCACAGCAGCCGCACTGCTCGCAGGCCTGAAGCATGTCCACGTTTCCAAACTCTTCCGCCAGTACGGTATTCGCGTCCATTGGTCTTCGAAACCTCTCATTCCAGGTTCAATGCTTTGGCCATGTTTCGCATGATGTTGGCGAACTTCGGCCCGTCTGCGGCCGAACACCAGTCCAGCCAGAGCTTGTCCGGGTCGTATCCTTTCTTGGCGAGCCGCTTGCGCGCCCGTTTGATGCGCGTATCGCAGGCGTAGTTCCCGGAGATGTAGTGACAGGTGGGGAACTCGCACCCTACCACGAGCACGCCGGCCGCGCCTAACTCATAGGCCCGCTCGATCAGCTTGATCGGTACGCGGGCCGAGCACATGACCCGGATCAAGCGCCCGCAGGTAGGATACTGCAGCCGGCTGACTCCGGCCATATCGACCCCTCCCAGGGCGCACCAGTGGCAGACGAAGCCGAGGATCTTCTTGTCCGCGTCTTCCTCCAAGGCCGCCTCGACCTGGGCCAGGAGCTGCTCGTCCGAGTAGTGGACAATCGTGATGCACTCGTTGGGGCAGTCGGCCGCACAAAGGCCGCAGCCCTTGCAAAGGGCCTTGATCACCGAAGGGTTCTTGTCCTCATCGATTTCGATGGCCCCGTAAGGGCATCGCTTGTAGCAGAGGTTGCATTGGTTGCAGTTCGTGAGGTCGATGTCCGCAACGATCCCTTCCGCCTCGATGAAGCCGTTCTTCATGGGGATGGAGGCCCGCATGGCGGCCCCGATCCCCTCCTCGCAGGTTTCCTTGAGGGTCTTCGGGTTCTTGGCGCAACCGCCCAGGACCACGCCATCCGCCGGAAAGTCCAGCGGCCCGAGCTTGATGTGCCGTTCCTGAAAAAAGCCCTCCTTGTTCGTGGACACCTTGAGCTGACCGCGGAGGGTGTCTGCGGTTTCATCTCCCGTGAACCCCACGGTGAGGACCAGCAGGTCGGCGGGGATGGTGAAGTCCCGTCCCAGGAGGGTGTCGTGCACCGTCACGCCCAGGTTCCCGTTATCCGGGTTCACCTCGGGATACCGGTCGTCCGGAAAGCGGACGAACTTTACCCCGGCCGCCTTGGCCTCCTGGTAGTGGACCTGCTCGTCCTTGATCAGGCTCAGGTCCCGGTAGAGGATGTAGACGTTGGCATCCGGGTAGTTCCTCTTCAGGGCCAGGGCGTTCTTGACCGATACAGGGCAGCCCACGCTGCAGCACCCACGCTCCTCGTTCTTGGAGCCGACGCAGTTGATGATGGCTGCATTCTTCACTCCGTTGAGCCCGTCCTCCTTGAGGAGCCCTTCGAGTTGAAGCTGGGTCACGACACGCGGATCCTTCCCGTACTGAAAGGCGCCGGTCTCCGGCTCGATCTCGCGCATGCCCGATGCCACAATCACGGTGGAGATGTCCAGGTTGACGCTTTCGCCGTCCTCGCCGCCGACCCTCAGCGTGACCTTGTAGTTCCCGATGTAGCCTTCCACGGTCTCGATTTCCGCGTTCGTGTACACCGTGATGTTCGGGCTGTCCTCCACCTGCTCGCGGCGTGCCTTCACAAGGTCGGCCGCAGAAACGGTCTCGTGGTCGTGCGCCACCGTGTGGACCCGGTTCAGGATACCGCCGAGCGCTGGAGTCTTTTCCACGATGTATGCCTTGAAGCCCTGC
>JASFQI010000443.1:0-3184 GCA_050115555.1 Desulfobacteraceae bacterium | reverse complement strand
CGCCTTTGCCATCGGCGATGAGGTTTACGAGCACCTGGTCTATGGAGACCGCCGGCATATCCCTCTCCTCGACATCCCGAATCTCAGGGACCGTTCTCTCTGTATCAGCTCCACGGCCAAAACATTCTCCATGACCGGCTGGAAAGTGGGGTACGTGATCGCGGCCCCACCTCTCACACGTGCGGTGAGGATGAGCCACCAGTTCATCACGTTTTGTGGCCAGCCGTTTCTTCAGGAAGCCATGGCCCATGCCATGGATCTCCCGGACAGCTACTACCGGTCCCTTCTGGACGACTATTCGAAGAAAAGGGACTTCCTTACCCATGCCCTTCGGGATCTCGGCTTCGGCGTCCTGGAACCGGAAGGGACGTATTACGTGATTGCGGACATTGCCCCGCTCGGGTTTGACGACGACCTCGCGTTCTGCCGCACCCTGCCCGAGCAGGCCGGTGTGGCCGCCATCCCTTGCTCCACCTTCTGGAAAGACCGGCGCCAGGGACGGAACTGGGTCCGATTCTGTTTCTGCAAGCAGGACGCGACGCTTCAGGAAGCCGTGCATCGATTGCAGAAATGGATCGAATCCGAGCCGGGGAGGCGTGCATGAGCCTGCATCTTGCCCTGATCCAGATGGATATCCAATGGCACGATCGGCCCGCCAATTTTGCGACGGCCCGGCGCCTTGCCTTGAAAGCCAAGGAAGAGGGTGCTGATGTGCTGGTCCTGCCGGAAATGTTCGCCACGGGTTTTTCCATGGAAACCGCCATCACCGGGGAACCCCTCACCGGAGAGACGCCCGCGTTTCTGCGCTCTCTGGCCTCGGAGTTCGGCATGGGAGTGGTGGGAGGGTTCGCCCTGCAGCACGGCCGGGAAACGCCCCGGAACGTGGCCCTGGCTGTGGACCCCCGGGGAGACGACACGGCACTCTATACAAAAATCCACCGCATTGGGCTTCTGGAGGAGGACCTTCACTACGCCCCAGGAACGCTTCCGGTTCCATTCGATCTCAACGGTCTTCCGAGCGCGTGCTTTATCTGCTATGACCTGCGGTTTCCCGAGCTGTTCCGGTGCGTGGCCGACGCGTGCAGCCTCGTCCTGGTCATTGCCTCCTGGCCTTCACCCCGCCAGGAGCACTGGGACCTCCTGCTCCGGGCCCGGGCCGTGGAGAACCAGTGCTATGTCGCAGGGGTAAACCGGGTGGGGCATGGCGGCGGCCATGACTTCACAGGCGGATCCGTTGTGCTGGATCCCCTTGGGGAATGCCTGGCACACGCCGGAGATCGGGAAGCCGTGATCACGGCGACCGTCGATCCCGAGCGGGTCCGGGAAGTCAGAAAGAGTTTCCCGTTCCTGAGAGACCGTCAGCGCCGGCTCTTCGCCCTGGCCGGCGGCCTCGATGACCCCCCAGCCTGACTTCCACACCCCTCTCCAACGATTCCTGTTTTTGTGAAACAAAAAACCGGTTATCTCGCCAAGCCGCAAAGGCGCTAAGAAAACCAGAAAAAATATCGCATTTTCTTTGCGATCTTCGCGTCTTGGCGAGAGAAAATCCGGGTTTGATCCGTATTTAATCAGGCTGCGTCCAATGCCTTGACAAAGGCGCCATTCAGGAAAGCCGCGGGGCGCCTCCTACCCGCAGGATTTGCCCGCGAATCGACCGTGGCTGATTTACCTCCCACTCCAAGATCTCCCCCTTGCGTGAGGTGACGAAATGCTCCCCCACGGCCTGGAAAGGGGGTCGCCCCGGATCCGCTATGAGCGCCCCTCGTACGCCGGCGCGTAGGGCTCGGAGCACGAGATTCTTGAGCGGCCGAACCAACTCGTCCCAGAAGCAGACGTCTGCCCCGATCAAGAGATCGAACCCTCGAAGGGCCTCTGTGCTCACACGGTTGAACTCGCGGCGCAGAGTATGAATTTTCACCCCGTTCACCTGTGCGTGGAGCTGGAGAAACGGGAATACGTCCGGATCGGCGTCCACACCCGTCACCGAAGCCTGAAACCGTTTCGCACAAAAAATACCTGCCAGCCCCCAGCCGCATCCCACATCGAGCACGCGCGCATCCCTTGAAAGTCCGGCCTTTGCCAGGTAGTCCATGATCAGCCAACTCGAGGACCAGTGCCGGTTTCCATGACGTGAAGGTGTCACTCTCCTCTTAAGACGACGCACATCGGAGTGCCTGGAAAGAAGAACACGCACGCCGTAAGACTCCACCGCCTTTCTCGAATGATCACGCATGCGTTCCCTGTGACGAAACATCCTCCACGAGGAAAGGCGTGTACCGAACACCCACGCTCTTCTTCTTGACCCAGATGCGAACCAGGGAAAGGACTTCTCCTTCCGGGCCGACGATGCTCGGAAGGCTTTCGAAGAAGGAAATGTCCTCAATCCGGAACTCGAACCATGACGTGTTCGAGCTGCCCGGGTCCGCAACGAGAAGAACAAACCTCTCGTCGTGAGGATGCTTGAAGAGCGATCCTGAGAACGCGACGTGCGTACGCCGGAGCCTTTCAGGATCCCGGGGAGGTTTGTACTTCTGGATGTCAAAACGCTCGGCTGGCTTCAGCCAATGTCTCATGGGCACGGCTTCAACCTCCTTGGCACCGGAATTTCGCTATACAGGGCCTTCCTGCATTTCCGAGGAATCCTCTTCACGAATCAAATTCAGAGTAGCAAAAATTCGTTCCCGAGGTCAAACCGAAGGATCCAGCGTTGGTCGTTGACCTCAGCGAAGCATTTTCATTGAGATTTCCCTGTCCTTGCCATAGGATAAATCGCAGTTCCCCTGTTCCGGCCTGCTCCTGGAGGAAAAACGCGATGAATCGCAAACCTACGTACGAGGAACTGGAGCGCCGTGTCCGCTCGCTTGAAGCGGAAACTTCGAAGCTCAGGACAACCCGGGAATCATTCATTGCGGACGAGAAGCTCTTTTCCCAGATCGTCGAAGGAACACCCATCGCGACGTTTGTCATCGACAAAAATCACCATATCACCCACTGCAACCGGGCGTGGGAGAACCTCACAGGCATACCCGCCTCCAAGCTCGTCGGAACCAGAAACCACTGGCAGACCTTTTACTCAAAGCGTCGTCCCGTCATGGCGGACCTCATCGTGGACAATGCGCCCGAAAAGGAGTTTGCCCGTTTTTACCGTGGAAAATACCGGAAGTCCGCCGTGATCGAAGGGGCC
>JASFQI010000442.1:0-3189 GCA_050115555.1 Desulfobacteraceae bacterium | reverse complement strand
AGGCCGGTCGTTGTACCATGGACCCGACCTCCCTCCCGGTGGGTGAGGAGACGATCTTCGATCTGGGCTCCCTGACCAAGCCGCTGGTCACGACATTCGCCCTCATGGACCTCGTGGATCAAGGGCGATGCGATCTGGACCAGCCCCTGGCGGATTTTCTTCCCCGGGAAAGTCTGAAGGACAAGGCATCGATTCCCCTTCGGTACCTGCTTGCCCATGCCGCGGGCTTTCCGGACTGGAGGCCCTTTTACCGCAACCTGGAGCCCGGTGTGTGGCATGGGTGCAAGCAACGGGTTCGAGACTGGGTTCTCATGGAGCCCCTGGTCTACCCGCCGGGCACGGGTTGTGTGTACAGCGATCTCGGGTTCATGCTCCTCGAATGGGTTGTGGAGACGCAGGTCGGACAATCCTTGGCATCTTACGTGGAAAAGCGGTTTTTCGAGCCGTTTGGGATGGAGCGGACGTTCCTGTTTCAAAGGAATCGAAGCCCACGCTTCCCGGAAGAGGCCTTTGCGGCCACAGAGCACTGCTCGTGGAGGGGCCGCGTGCTTCGAGGCGAGGTGCATGATGAGAACGCCTTTGCCATGGGAGGATACTCCGGTCATGCCGGTCTTTTCGGGACGGCCGGGGAAGTCTTTGTTCTTGCGCGAGTGCTGAGAGAGCACGCCCTGGGCTTGCGAAGCGACGTGTTCCGGCCCGAGACGGTCCGGACGTTTTTCAGGCGGCAGCAGGACATCCCGGGATGCGGCCGGGCACTGGGCTGGGACATGCCGTCTGCGAGCGGATCGGCCGCAGGACGATTCTTTTCAAGGGTGAGCGTGGGGCATTTGGGATTTCCCGGGACGAGCCTGTGGATGGACATGGAAAAGGACGTCCAAGTGGTCCTTCTCACCAACCGGATTCATCCGACGCGCGAGAACCCATTGATTCGTGCATTCCGCCCGCGCATCCACGATCGCATTATGGAGGTCCTGGGCCTGACGCAAGTTTAGGGGCAGAAGGGAAAGGGGCAAGGGGCAAGGGGTAAGGGGTAAGGGGTAAGATAGATTGGCGGGCAGTGGGAGAGGGGGCGGGCATCGGGTTTCGGGTGCCGGGTATCGGGCATCAGGTATCAGGGAACAGGAATACTTTCTTTATCTTCGCGTCTTCGCGGTTTGGCGAGAGGAACGAACGATTCACCATGGAAAGGACCCCGGTGTGACAGAGATCAAGAGCACGCTCGACATCATCATGGAAAAGACCAGGGGGCTGTCTCCAACCGAGGAAGAGAAACGGGCCTTTCGTGAGAAGGAGACACAGGAAAAAATAGTGGGATGGGTGCAGAAGGCATTTGACCACATCCTTTCCCCGGAAAGGCTTCGCGAGAACCTTGAGAAGCTGGATACGGATCGGGCAGGAGGGGCGCGAGCCGCCGTGGTTCATGCCTGCATCGACCGCGTGGACCCGGAAGGGGATAACGACCTGGCTTACGCATTGATTCGCACCGGAGCCGGCGTGGATTCGGCAACTTTCGAGGAGGAGGTCTCACGATGCCGGGAGCGGTTGAAGGCCGGCGAAGCGGAGCAATGCCGGGAGCACCTCGAGTGGCTTCGAGCACGGGGTATTTCCGGGAGCGCTGTGCGGGCCAACCTGCATGCAGACCCCCAATGGCGGGAGCGGGTGGAACAGGAGAACGTTCGCCTGAAAGAGGTGCTTCGTGCGCTTTACCCATCCGGAGATGCGGAATGACGGTTGCGGACTCGAGGCCCCGACATCCGGGAGGCATCGTGTTTTCTCGGCTTTTCCGTGTTTAGCAGGAAGATCAGCGCTGCGTTGACGTCACGGTGAATCAGCGGGGCTCCCCCCAGAGGAAGCGGTCGCAGAACCGAGGCGAGATCAGGGCGGTCAAACGGACGAGCAGGGAGACCGTGACGAGGGCCAGGGCGATTCGAGCCCACAGAATCCCGGAGAGATCCCCCCCGATCATGACCATGAGCATGGTATCCTCGAAGAGGCTGTGGGCCAGTCCCATGAGGGTGAGCGCGTAAAACACGTCCCGCTTGTCCAGGCGGCCGCTCCTTGCCTCACGGATGATCAGGCCACCGCCGTAGGAAATGCCCAGGGTAACCCCGATGATGGCGATGGTGGACGCCTTGGGCCCGATGCCCACGAGGTGAAGAACGGGCTGAAGAAGACGGTTCATGAGTGTCGTGATTCGGAAGCGCTCCAGGAGGCGCATGGCGAACAGGAGCCCCACGATGATGCCGAAGATGGACGCCAGGTTGCGAATTTGTGCCACGATCCACGACAAAAGAGGTTCCTCTCCTGTACCCCGGCCTGATTCCGGGCTGAGGAGAATGCGCACAGGGTCCTGAAGCCAGTCGAATCCCGAGTAGACGAGATGAAGGACCCATCCGATGAGCAGGGCGGCGCCGATGCGCATCACCCCCTGAAACAGGAGGCGTGGCCCGGATTTCTGGGCGATTTTAAGTTCCACGGGAAGGCTGTGTGCCACGAGAATCATGGTGGCGAGCACGGTGGCCTGGGCCGTGGTCAGGGGGGTGTCTTCGACCAGGGTCAGGAGCACCACCATGGAGCTGTAAATGTTGTTGAGCATGGCCGTGGCCCAGACCAAGCCCATTTCGGCGGGAAGACCCACCCCGCGCATCAACGGTTCCAGAGGCACGGCCAGGTACTGGATCAACCCGAGCTCCTTGAGAAATTTGACGGCAATGAGCACCGGGACCATCACCTTGAAGAGGTGATAGCTCACGGAGCACGCGTCGCGGCCCAGGTCAAGGGCCTTTTCTTTCAAAGAGGCCATGGGATCCTTTGAAAGGGCGGCCTCTTTGAAAAAGGCCGCCCTGGAAATCGCCTCTAGCGCTGTGAGAAAGACTCCCAGCGTCAAACGAAGGTGGAAAGGCCCTGGAGTATAAATGAAAACCAGTCGCGACTTCAACCTGAAAGGGGATCGGTTCCAGGGCTTTTTTATTGAATCCGCACAGGCCCTGTGATAAGGAATATGCATCTGTATACTGCTGAAAATCGTGCTTTGTCGATTGTGCGAGACGCAGAACACGCCTTGATTCAGACTCTTCATTCCGGTCATTCGGACTCGCGTGCTGGAGGTCCGACCAATAATCGGGCTGCCCGTTCCCAGGGCAGGCAATGTCAACCATGACAAAGAGGAGGGAATGATGAGAACCCTGA
>JASFQI010000441.1:0-3249 GCA_050115555.1 Desulfobacteraceae bacterium | reverse complement strand
AAGGGCGTCGGATCCCCCATTCCCTGGGGATGTATCCACAGTCGCTCTTTCAATGCAAAGACGGTTATATAACCGCAGTTTGCAGAAGCCGCCAGGAGTGGCTCAGGTATATCGAGGCCATGGGCAATCCGGAGTGGGGGCAAAATCCACGGTATCAGGACCCGGTGGCGATTTGTTCCTACGCCGATGAAGTAGACGCTTTGCTTGCCCCCTGGCTGATGGAACATACCAGAGAGGAAATACAGAATATCGCCAAAGAATTCAGAATTGCCGTGGCACCCGTGCGAAGGGTGGATGAAGTACTGAATGACCCCCATTTCAGGATGAGAAACTGTTTTACCGAAGTGGAAAGCGAGGATCTGGGAAGAATCGGTTTCCCCGCGCCGCCGTACAGATTTTCCAGAGCCCCGAATAAAATGCCGGGAATGGCTCCGAAATTGGGGCAGGACAATGAACGAGTGTATTGTGAGTTCCTCGGATATTCCAGGGAAAAACTCGTGGGTCTAAGGAGGGCGGGCGTCATATGATGAGGGCGGACATGAAGAAGAGAGCATTGACCGGAATCCGGGTTATAGATTTGACATGGGTGTGGTCGGGACCGATGTTGTCCGAATTCTTGGCGGATATGGGCGCCGAGGTCATCAAGGTGGAGCACTGGACGCGGCTGGACGCGTCCAGGTTTACGGGCAGGTTCACCGGGAAGGCATCAAAAGAAAAAACCGTTGTAGAGAAGAGCGGCAGTTTCCACGAACTCAATCGTAATAAACTTGGAATCACCCTCGATTTGGCCAAGCCCAAAGGGGTCGATCTGTTTAACGAGATCATAAAGAAGAGTGATCTCATGGTTGAAAACTTCTCATTCGGCGTAGCGGAGAAGCTCGGCATCGACTACGAGTCCCTCAGCAAAGTCAAGCCGGATATCATTTATCTTTCCATGCCGGCCGCGGGGCGCTCCGGGCCCCTGAGGGATATCATCGGTTATGCGCCTGTATATACCAGCTTGGCGGGACTGGAGAGTCTGTCCGGATACGAGGATGGAACGACCCTCGGTATGCTGACATTCGGCCCAGGTGACGCCAATGCGGCCATCCACGGCGTCATTGCGGCGCTGGCGGCCCTGAGGCATCACAAAAGAACCGGAGAGGGTCAATTCATCGAACTTTCACAGACGGAGTCGATATGCCATCTTATTGGAGAACCTCTGATGGAATATTTCATGAACGACCGGGTTATGGGTCCTCAAGGAAACCGCCATGTTATGCTGTTCCCTCACGGCATCTATCCGTGTAAAGGGGATGACAAGTGGGTCTCCATCGCTGTGGATACGGAGGAAGACTGGAAGAATTTTTGCAGGGCCCTCGGGTCTCCGGACTGGATAAAGGATAAGAGGTATTCGAACAAGTTTGAAAGGATGAGGAATTGTGAACCGCTGGATAAATCCATTTCCCAATGGACAAGGAATTATACGGATTATCAAGCCACCGAGATACTCCAGAGCAACGGCGTAGCCGCTGCACCCGTCCTGACTCGAATCGAAAAATCCAAGGATCCCCAGTTCAAAGAAAGGCGGGTATTCAAGAAAATGATCCATCCGGTGGTGGGAGAGGAATTTCTGGAAGAGATCCCCATGAAGCTGAGTGATACACCGGCAGAGATATACCGAAACGCGCCTCTGGTCGGTGAGCACAATGATTATGTTTACGGAGAACTGCTGGGAATGTCAAAGGAACAGATCGCCGTCCTGGAGGAAGAAAAGGTGATTTTCTAGATTAATACAATGGAGCTATGCACTTGACTCCCGGAGCCACAATATATTGTGGTTGCTCAAACGTGCATTTCTCCTGGATCATCGAGCACCATTTCATGTCTGCCAGCAGTGACGATCTCTTGCCCTGGAATGGGAGCGGTTTCTAGTGTCTTGTCAACCATCGATTGTCGGATAAAGCCTTGAGAGCTTGATCCGAGCATTCTCGGTTGTGAACTGCCAGTTGACTTTGGATTCGCGGTTGTTTCGATGGGCCTGCCAAGCCGACACCTCACTACGCACCTTCTCGATACCGGCGATCCGACGGTTGAGGCACTGCTTGGTGAGCACATTCAACTCGATCTCGGCCATGTTCAGCCAGCTGCCGTGTTTCGGAGTAAAGACAAATTCGAAGCGATCCCATAGGGCCTTAGCCTGCTCCGGGGGAAAAGTTTTGTAAAGAGCTCCCGGAGTGTGCGTGCTCAGGTTGTCCATGACCAGGGTGATTTTCTCTGCTTCCTCATAATGGGAAGCGATTTCCGCCAGAAAGCAGGCCCATTCATGTTTGGTTCTTCTCTCGTTGATCGTCACCATCCTCTTGCCGGCCAAGGGTTCACAGGCAAGAAAGGTGTTGCACACACCGCAGCGGCGGTACTCATAGTCGTAACGCGCCTGCTTGCCCGGGGAGGCGGGGATGGACAGGCGCGTCTCCGCAATCAACTGCTTCGGAGACTCGTCCATGCATACCACTGGATAGCGCGGATCGTAGGGGCGCATGTAGACATCCAGAATCATCTCCATGTGCGCCACAAAGCTGCCGTTTTCTTCCGGAGGAATCAGCCATCCTTTGCGCTGCCAGGGCTTGAGGACGTTTTTTTTAAAACCCGTCGAACGGTTTCGTGTGAAATTTGATCGATGTACTCGAGTTCCACGGCCTTGTCGGCCAACAGTCGCAGTGTCCACCTCTCAAAGCCTTCGGGAGGATCACTGCAGCTCAAGGCGATCAGATGAGCTTCCAGTTCCCCGTCCACCTTCTTCTTGTAGACACGGCTTCCTTTCCGGCCGTTGAGGGCGACATCGAGACCATCGACCACGAACCGCTTCTTGATCCGATCGATTTTCCTCATGCTGATGCCGAGCACGCGGGCGATCTCTTCGTTTGTGGAGCGCCTTTCCTGATCCTCCCCCTCGTCGCAGGCCAAGAGAATCAGGGCATTGAGAACTTTTTGGGACCTGTGTTTCCCCTTTGAGGTTAGGCTGTTCAGATGACGGCGTTCATCTTCGTCCAAGGTCACAATGAATTTCTTCATACCCAATCCTCCTGGAATAGGTTATGAAGGAATCATAGCACACTTTTTACGACAGTTCAAGGTTGACGTGACACTAGCCCAAATGGTGTACTTTCACGGCTCCTTGATAGGTCCCAAGAAGCCATCTTTGCAGTAGAGAGGCAATCCGATGAGCGATTGTCAGATCACGAGCTCCGACAACGAGATGCTGATACC
>JASFQI010000440.1:0-3254 GCA_050115555.1 Desulfobacteraceae bacterium | reverse complement strand
CATTGCCAAGGAGCACGCGGGCAAGGATTTGGAGTGCACGGTCTTTTACATGGACATGCGCACGTTCGGGAAGAACTACGAGCTCTACTACAACCAGGCCAAGGACACCTACGGGGTCCGGTTCGTACGCACCAGGGTCCACAGCATCGACCCGGTCCATGGGTCCGGGGGCCTTTCCATCACGTACCTGGACGAGGAAGGCGGGGGTCTTCCGGACAAGGAGACATTCGACCTGGTGGTCCTGTCCGTGGGTCTCGAGATCCCCTCGGAGACCCGGGAGTTCCTCGAGCTCCTCGACGTGGACGTGAACAACGACGGGTTTGCCGCGATCTCCCCGATGAGACCGGTGGAGACGTCCCGGCCGGGTGTCTTTGCCGCAGGCGTGATCACCGGGCCCAAGGACATCCCCTCGTCCGTGGTGGAGGCCGGGGCTGCGGCCCAGGCGGCCATGGCGCATCTTCACGAGGCCCGGGGCACGGAGACCCGCACCCGGGTGATCCCCACAGAGATGGACGTGTCCGAGCAGGCGCCCCGCGTGGGGGTATTCGTGTGCAACTGCGGCACGAACATCGGCGGTGTGGTGGACGTGCCCGGTGTGGCCCAGTATGCCGGCACGCTCCCGGGCGTGGTCCACGTGGAGGAGAACCTCTTTACCTGCTCCCAGGACACCCAGGACAAGATCCGGCAGTCCATCGAGGAGAACGGGCTCAACCGCGTGGTGGTGGCGGCGTGCTCCCCCATGACACACGAGCCCCTGTTCCAGGAGACCATGCAGGCCGCAGGGCTCAACCGGTACCTCCTGGAGATGGCGAACATTCGGAACCAGGACTCCTGGGTCCACGGGCAAGACCCGCCCATGGCCACGGAAAAGGCCAAGGACCTCGTGCGCATGGCCGTGGCCCGCGCCGGGCTCCTGCACCCGCTCAAGGAGAAGCAGATCGATCTCAACCGCCGCGCCCTGGTGATCGGCGGGGGGTTTGCCGGCATGACCGCGGCCCTGGGCCTGGCCGACCAGGGGTTCGAGGTGGTGATCGTGGAAAAAGGACCCCAGCTCGGAGGCCTGGCACGCTCCCTCACCACCACGATCGAGGGGAACGACATTCAGGCGCATGCCAAGGAGCTGATAGAAAGGGTGAACCGGCACGACAAGATTCAGGTGCTGACCGATGCCCTGGTCGTGGGCTTCAGCGGGTTCAAGGGCAACTTCACGACCGAGGTGCTCATCGGCCCGGGCATGTACGAGCGCAAGATCGAGCACGGCGCCGTGATCCTTGCCACGGGCGCCGAGGAGTACCGGCCCCAGGAGTACTTCTACGGGGAGGACCCCCGGGTCATGACCCAGATCGAGCTGGGAAAGCGCCTGGATCTCCAGGGCGCGGACGACCTCTCGAACGTGGTGATGATCCAGTGCGTGGGCTCGCGGAACGAGGAAAACCCCAACTGCTCGCGCATCTGCTGCCAGGCCGCGATCAAGAACGCCCTCCACATCAAGCTGCAGAACCCGGACGCAAGGGTCTGCATCCTGTACCGGGATTTGAGGACCTACGGCCTCATGGAGACCTACTACACCGAGGCGCGGCGCCAGGGCGTGCTGTTCTTCCAGTTCGAGCCCGAGGCCCCGCCCGAGGTGACCCTGGAGGACGGCGTGCTCCGCGTGGTGTTCCAGGATCCCATCCTGCAAAGACAGGTCGCCATGCAGCCCGACGCCCTGGTCCTGAGCGCGGGCATGCGGGCTGCGGACACCGAGGAGCTGTCCTCCATCATGAAGCTCACCCGGAATGCGGACGGCTACTTCATGGAGGCCCATGTCAAGCTCCGCCCCGTGGACATGTCGAGCGAGGGCGTGTTCGTGTGCGGGACCGCCCACGGGCCCAAGCTCATCACCGAGACCATCGGGCAGTCCATGGCCGCGGCGGCCCGTGCCGGGGCGTTTCTGTCCCAGGATCGCATTACGCTCTCCGTGGTCACGGCCACGGTGGACCAGGAGCACTGCGCATCGTGCCTGGTGTGCGTGCGCGTGTGCCCCTGGGGGGTCCCGCGGATCAACGAGGACGGGGTCAGCGAGATCGACCCGGCCCTCTGCCGCGGATGCGGCATCTGCGCGTCGGAGTGCCCGGCCAAGGTCATTCAGCTGAGGTGGTACGAGGACGACCTGGTCTTGAGCAAGGTGGAGGCCTTGCTGGAAGGAGTGCTGTGATGGAAGCGTTCGAACCCGTGATCATCGCTTTCTGCTGCCAGGCCTGAGGGTACACGGCCGCGGACCTGGCAGGTTCGATGAGGCTTCAGTACCCGGGAAACGTCAAGCTCGTGAGCGTGCCGTGCACGGGCAAGGTGGACCTGATCCACATCCTCCGGTCCTTTGAGAAGGGGGCGGACGGGGTCTACGTGCTGGGGTGCCTGGAAGGCGAATGCCGGTACGAGAACGGCAACCTTCGGGCAAAACGGCGGGTGGAAAAGGCCAAGGACCTCCTGGAGCGGATCGGGATCGGCGGGGACCGGGTGGCCATGTACAACCTGTCCTCGGCCGAGGCCCCGCAGTTCGTGAAGTTCGCCAAGGAGATGACCGAACGGATCCGAGAGCTCGGCCCCAACCCGATCAAGGCGGCCATGAAAAAGAAGGCGGCCTAGCCTGGACAACACCCATGGGAGGGGAGAACCATGATTGTCGCGAAACCCAAGCCTGTCGAGGAAGTCATCGAGTCGGTGGAGCCCTATGACCGGATCCTCGTGGCGGGCTGCAACGAGTGCGTCACGGTCTGCGAGGCCGGCGGCCGCAAGGAGGTGGGGGTCCTGGCCTCGGCGCTCCGCATGTACTTCATGAACCAGGGGCGGAAGGTCCAGATCGACGAGGTCACCCTGGAGCGGCAGTGCGACCGGGAGTACATCGAGGAGATCCGGAACTCCGTCGACCAGTACGATGCCGTGTTGTCCCTTGCCTGCGGCGTGGGGGTCCAGTTCCTGGCCGAGATGTACATACAAACGCCCATTCTCCCGGGTGTGGACACCTGCTTCATGGGGGGGAGCGAGGAGCGCGGGGTCTGGTCCGAGCGGTGCCAGGGCTGCGGTCAGTGCATCCTGGGGAAGACCGCAGGGATCTGTCCGATCTCCCGGTGCGCCAAGCGGCTTTTCAACGGTCCGTGCGGCGGGTCCACCAAGGGGAAGTGCGAGATCGACAAGAACCTCGACTGCGCCTGGCAGCTCATCATCGACCGGCTCACCGAGCTGGGCAGGCTGGAGGACTACGAGCAGCTCAT
>JASFQI010000439.1:0-3255 GCA_050115555.1 Desulfobacteraceae bacterium | reverse complement strand
GTCTGCAGTGGCGACAGGAAAGGGCTGCCCAAGCGCGGACGTGAGCTCGCGGGGTGAAAAAGGCGAGGCCTCCAGGGAAAGGTCGAAGGCCTTACTCGCACCCAGGTCCGAAAGCGTTCCTTGCAAGGAGAGGTCCAGCTGGTCGAGGGCCTGAACGCGCAGCTCCAGGGGAAGCGGTCCCTTCATGGGGTCTTGACCTACGGGGCCCAGCTCACCTTCCAGGGACAAGGGCTGGCCGTCGATTCGTGCAGAAAACGCCACGGATACAGGGCGCTCCAGGGACACGTCCTGAAGGGTAAGGGAGACATCCGTGATTTCCTTTCGCTGCCCGGCTGCCCGGTCGATCCAGAGGAGCGAACCGGTCACGGAGAAATCACCCACGGCCAGCGCCTTGAGGGGGAGCCCGCCTCCGGGCCCCGGTTTTTTCTGTTCGGCCGGCGCTTCCGCAGGACGTTCCTTGGTTGTGCCTCCCAAGCCTTCCCAGTTCGCACTCCCGTCTTCGGCTTTTTCAAGATGGATCCGTATACCGTTCAAGAGGAATCGCTTGACCTGGAGGTCCTTGGAGAGGAGGGGAAGGAGTTTTGCGCGCACCTCGAAGGACTCGATGTACACGAAGTCTTCGGTTTCAAACCCCGGCGGATTGCCGAGATGAAGTTCGGATAAGGAGATGCCAGCCCAGGGAAACAGGGAGAGATCCAGTGTTCCTTCCAGCCGGAAGGGGCGACCGGTCGCCTCGGCGACCTTTTCCTCGATCATCGGCTTGTACTTCTCGATGTCCACGAACATGGGCGCGATGAGAAGGGCCAGAATGATCAGTGCCACCAGACCGCCACACACGATCAGGATCCATTTCACCGCTCGTTTCATGTCGTTCCTCCCTTCTTCGGCTGGGCCGGGCTCCACGGCGTACATGGTTCAGGATGGGACGCAGCCGTCATTCGGAGGAGCCCAACAGACACGGGGACCGGTCGCGGACGTTACAGAAGGAAAGCCCGGACCGGTCCCCGGTACCCGAAAACCGGCAAAGCCGGAGCGCCTGGCCGGGTCGGCCGGGGGTGGCCCGGCTTTCCCGGCGGGTAGCGCTTCGGAAAAAGGGTGATCAGTAGACTGGGTTCAACTGCACGCGGCGGTTCTTGGCCATGTTCGCCGCAGAGGTGTTGGGCACGGCCGGCCTGCTTTCACCAAGCCCTTTGGCCGCGAGCCTGGATGCGTCGACCCCGCCCTTGACCAGGTAGTTCATCACGGCATTTGCGCGGTTTTCAGAGAGCTTCTGATTATGCGCGTCGGTGCCGCGGCTGTCCGTGTGTCCCTGGATCTCCACCTGGACGTTGGGGTTCTTCTTGAGCACCTTGATCACTTCGGCGAGGATCGGATAGCCGGCGGGCTTGATGTCCCATTTGTCCGTATCAAAGTACAGCCCTTCCAGGACCCAGCATCCACGGTCGTCCACATGGGCGCCGACCGGCGTTTTCGGGCACTTGTCCAGGTAATCAGGCACTCCGTCCCCGTCCGTATCCAGGGGACAACCGTCCTTGTCCACCTTGACGCCGGCAGGGGTTCCCGGGCACTTGTCCAGGTAATCAGGCACTCCGTCCCCGTCCGTATCCAGGGGGCAACCGTCCTTGTCCACCTTGACGCCGGCAGGGGTTCCCGGGCACTTATCCAGGTGGTCGTAGACCCCGTCCCCGTCACTGTCGATGGGGCCCTTCCCCTTGGCCAGGAACACGTCCCTCACAAAGTTTGCCATCCCTTCGGACGACATGACGCTGTTGCCGTTCACGCTGAACCCGCATCCGCTGGCCTTGGCGGTCTGCTCCATGAGTTGGACGCCTCTCGGTTCTTCGCCGATCACCACGGTGTAGATACAGAGGCGATCCCCATACATATCCTTGAGAGATTTGGCGGACGCAACGGAGGAGGTGTCCGTCTCAAGCCCATCGCTCACCACGATGAGCGCCATGTTTCCCTGCCCGGCTTTCAGGTCTCCCCCGGCAGCATTGATCGCTGTAGCAAGGGGGGTCATCCCGCCGCCTGTGATGGGGTTTACTGCAGCTTCGAGGCCGTCCTTTGTGTAATCGGTCAAACCGTACATGAGACGGGTCCCCGTGCTGAAGTTCTGACCCAGGCTGCGGAGGCCGGCTGTGAGCTTGAGATCGGGAATGGTCATATTCATGCGGTTCACAACGCCCTTGGCCAAATCAATTTTTCTATGACCCTCATAGGCCCCATACATGGTACCGGATGCATCCAGGATCACCAGGAAGGAGTCTACCTTCTGAACGTACGCACCGGATTGAATCAGCGGGTTCAGATCCTGGGCCTGGAAGGTGGAGTGCGGAGAGGTGGCAGGACCACCAGCACAGGCACCAAGAAAGGCAAGAAGCGAAACCGCACCTAAAACAAGGAATATTTTTCTCATTCTCATAACCTAACCTCCTTTTCTTCTCGATAAAAAGGTCCGTGAAAAGACTCCGCATCTCCCGTTCACGCCCGGTCTTGGGCAAAAAAGCCTTTCAATCGAACGCAATTGAACCCTATCACATTTTCCCGGCGATTTCCATAGGCAAATCATAGTACGTCACCGGATTCCTCAGGGTGCATTCGATGTCAAATTCTGGATCGGTGCTGGCTTTGTAAGGACATTCTGCACAGTCCCAGAACTCCCAGGCCTTTTTCACAGCCAAATTTAGGCAGGTTCGGTAGTGCGGACATAAAGCGTTTCGCGTTCCGTTCCGGTGAATCGGGTTGCGCTTGGTTCTCACAATGTCCACCTCCCTTCCATGTTCCCTGATGCCCTTTTCTCTCAGGGTTTCCGAAAGGTCTCAGGCATCAGAGAGTCGACGAGCCAGAGAATCTCGTCGGCTGTGGTTTCGTGCTTGGATGCAAACCGTGTCGCCCCAGCGGCATAAGCGGCTTCTTCATACTCGAGATCGTTGTAACTCGTGAGTACGATCACAGGAACATTCGGATTCGCTTCGCGGATGCGTTGCGTAACCCGGAGCCCGCTTTCTCCTGGGAGTTTGATGTCCGTCACCACAAGATCCGGGGAGAAAACATGCAGGATCGCCATGGCCTCCTCCCCGCTCTCGACCTCCTTCAGGTCGAGGGTGGGATATCGCTCGCAAAGGAGATTGGAAAGGGTGGTTCGGAAATTAGGATCGTCCTCAATGATCATAATTCTACTCATGTGAGACCCTTATCCGAAAAATGCTGGAGACAGGCTTGACTTTTTCCCCTTTTTCACTTGGATATGTA
>JASFQI010000438.1:0-3278 GCA_050115555.1 Desulfobacteraceae bacterium | reverse complement strand
TGAAAAGACCGGGGAATCCCCATCCAGGTCAAAGGAGTACACCTCGTACTCGTCATTCGGGTCCTTGACATAAAAGCTCTTGCTTCCGCATAAGGGGCATGCCATATCCTTCTCTCCTTCGCTCACACTCCATAGTCCATCCACCTTGGGGTGCCCACAAAAAACGCCCACTTTTGTATAAAGAGTACCTCAGTACACCTTCGGTTCCAATGCAGGATACAACTTTTCTCCCTTTTTTTTGCCTGAAAAAGCCTGTACTCTTGGTGCCGAAATCGTTGTCCATTTCCTTCCTGCGCTGACGGAGGGAGCGCCCCGCCGAATCCCCGCGCAGCCACATCCCAAGGAGACCCCCATGAGAAAACGGGCTTTATTCCTCGGAATTCTGGCCTTTGTCCTCCTGAACGGCGCTTTCTTCCTCGTGCCTGCAGCCTCAAATGCGGCCTCGGCCAAGGAAATCGACATCAAGGTAGACGCCGCCCTGGAACGTTTTAAAAAGGACATAGGCGGGGCCGAGGCCTTTTTAAACACCGCCGAAGGGGTCCTGGTGTTTCCCAGCGTGCTCAAGGCCGGGTTCGTGGCGGGTGGGGAGTACGGCGAGGGAGCGCTTCGCATCAAGGGGAAAACCGTGGACTACTACAACACGGCTGCCGCGTCCTTCGGGTTCCAGCTCGGCGCTCAAGCCAAGACCATCATCCTGGTGTTTCTGGACAAGGATGCCCTTCAGAGCTTTCGTAACAGCCCGGGGTGGGAGGCCGGAGTGGACGGATCCGTCGCCCTGGTGACCGTCGGTGCAGGAGGGGCAATCGACTCGAGCAATATTCGAGACCCGATTGTGGGATTTGTGTTCAACAACAAGGGGCTCATGTACAACCTGACCCTGGAAGGATCCAAGTTCACGAAGATTCACCCCTGAAAGCGGCCTTGGTGTACACGTTCTCCCGGACCCAGTCCGAGAGAGCGCCGAGGCGATCCTCGTCAATCCCCGTGGCAATGCCCCGGGCGTGGAACCGACGAACCAGCCCTTCTGTGGGCTGATTTCCGGGCGCCCCGGTCACGCACCCCCCCGTTCCCCCAAGGGACGCGTCAAAACGCCGAATGCCTGCGTTCCAGGCCGCTTCGCTGTTGGCCACGGCCTGATCCCCGGACACGTGGTGGGGATGGTACCCCAGGCGTTCCCGGTCTCTACCCTGACGCGCTTCCAACAAGGCCTCCCAAAGCATCCTCGTATCCTGCTCCTCGGCCACGCCCTGTAAATCCGACAGGGTCACGGTCTCCACGCCCAGATCGATCAGCAGATCCACCCACGCGCTGAGCTCGCGGACCGTGGGCCGAAGCAGGCTTCCCCGGCCCGACTCCTGATACCCGAACGCGGCAGAGACGTATCCGACCATACGAATGCCTCGGGATACCGCGTCCCGAGCCATCAGGGCGTACTCCTCAAGCGTGTCGGCAATGCCCCGGCCCAGGTTCAGGCGGTTGTGGGCCTCCACCGCTGAAAAAAAGAGGCCCAGCACGTGATTCCACCCGTCCGGGCCCAGGCCGGTCTCGAGGAAGGCGCGGTACCCGGCGCGGTTGGGCACAAGCGTGATGAAACGCACCCCGGAAACGCGACCCAGACCGGAAGCCACCTCGTTCAAGGCGCTCAACGACATGGCCGGCGCCACCCGGGGATGAACGCAGGAGAGGACCTCCAGGGAAGTGAGGCCGGCACGCATCAACTCCCGGGCGATTCGCACTCGCACGACAGGGGAAAACACATCGACCTGATCGGCCGGGACATTCTGGCCATACTCTCTCAGCGTGACATCCGTCACGTGGACCATGCGATTGTCCGGCTTTGCACGCTGGAAAGGATCGGGCATTTACTCGGGGGCGCCGTTTCGGAGGGCATGGAGCGTGGCCTCCAACGAGGCCATATCCTCGACATTCAGGCCGGGCACGGAGTCATCGATATCCTTGATCATATTGCTCAGGACCCTTTTGGGCCCCACCTCCAGGAACAGATTGCCCCCGTTCTGAACGGCCTTTTCAATGCATCCACGCCAGTTGACCACCTTGTAGATCTGCTCGTAGAGCTCGAGACGGATGTGGTTGGGGTCCACGATGGCCTCTGCGGAAACGTTGGCCATAATGGGCCTGGACGCGATTCGAATCTGGATTTTGTTCAGTTCCTTTCGAAACTTATCGGCCGCAGGCTTCATAATGGGCGTGTGAAACGGTCCTTCCACCTTGAGATGTCGGGAGAGCTTGCCCTCGGTCTTGAGCTCCTTGGCCATATCCCCCAGTCGGCGCTTGGATCCGCCCACCACGATCTGGTTCTTTGTATTGTTCAGGGTCACATACACCCCGAAATCCTTGCAGAGGGTACACACCTGGTTGTAGTCCAGCTCGTTATTCTTGTCCACAATGGCCATGAGCCCGGCATTGGGATAGGCCTTGCCGGATTCGGTCATGTACTGGGCGCGCTTCTGCACAAGCTCGACAGCCGTCCGGAGGTCGATTGCCCCGGAAATCAGGAAGCCCGTGTACTCTCCCAGGCTGTGTCCTGCCATGAGGTACGGGCTGAGATCGATTCCTTCTTCCTGGCAGCGCTGTGCGAGCACCTTGTAGCAGGCATAGCTCACGATCATGACGGCGGGCTGGGTGTAGATCGTCTTGTTGAGATCTGCTCCCATGTGCATGATCTTTCCGAACTTGTGCTTCTTGAAGCACAGATCGGACAGGTCGTACCCGAGCACGGTGCTGGCTTCATCGAAGATGTCGCGCACCACACTGAACTCATCGTAGAACTCCTTCCCCATGCCCACGTACTGGGAGCCCTGTCCGGGAAAGACCAACATGATGTTGCGATAAGCCATAATTTTCTACTCCTGCAAATTGACGGTCTCGCAAAAACCCGCTCGACCGCCTGTTGGGTGCACTTAAGTCACTGGAATCGCCAGGGGCAAATCTCCAAGCCTCGGCTTTTTACAACTCAATCAAAATTCGATTTTTACGCCTTGGACTCGGAGTCCAAGGGTCGAGCCTCATCAATGAGCATGATGGGGATGTCATCCCGAATTTCGTAAACGAGCCGACAGGCCTCGCAGATCAAGCCGGTCCCGTCCTCGTTCAAGTGAATCTCGCCCTTGCACTTGGGGCAGGCGAGGATGTCGAGAAGCTCTTTGCTGATGGCCATTCCTCTTTCCTCCGTAAGTACGACACGTCGAAAATGCGACGACTTCATTTCACCACAGAGAGCACGAAGAGCACAGAGAAGAAGGGATAGATAAAAGCCC
>JASFQI010000437.1:0-3278 GCA_050115555.1 Desulfobacteraceae bacterium | reverse complement strand
TGTGTTCATCCCGGCGGTCCGTGCCCTTCGGCGTGCCCTTCGGGGAAGTCAGGCTGGGCCGGAACTCGAAGGATATTGATTCCCGCCGAGGTTCTTCCGCCCGGGACGGATCCGGTCCCCAGGCCGACCCTCTTCGTACGGCTTTGCAGCGCTCAGGAAGGATCACTCCGGTAGAACGACTCCAGGTAAACCTCGTCCTTCGGGGTGAGGTTGAATCGGCGACAGGCTGCCTGAATCAGCTGGCCGATGTGCTTTTCCGGGTTCTCCTCACGCTGCGCTGAAATCCATTTTACCGCTTGGCGAATGCTCTCTCCCTTGGGCTGAATCGTCGCCATGCGTTCTTCTCTCCTTTGCGGATGTTTGATGCGGTATGTCCTTCCTTCAGGGGTTCACTTTTTCCACATCCCGTCCTTCTCATACCACAGCGTTCCCGTTTTTCCCACCCCCAATCCCGGAGGCCTTCCCATTTTCCCTCCACCCACCCTGCACCTTCCACACGCGTTTGCGCCGGGTCCCGGGCCCTGGGAAAGCTTTCCTTCCGGCGCGATCCAGGGTCGGGGTGCGTTCTTATGAACCTGACCTGATGCGGTATTGCTTACGCAAACCATGAAGAGTCTGCCTGGGAATGGTCTCCCTTACACCAACACCTACACATCCACATGTTTTGCGGCCGGATCAGGGTTGTCCCTTCGCACAGGTTGCCGTATCATGATATAAATGACATTCGACCTTCCTGGAGCTGAAACGGAGTCCATTCCTCATGACTTGGGCACTTCGCCTCATCGTCCTCTGCGCCATGCTTCTCGGCCTTCCCCTACTGGGCATCGTGATTGCGGGGAAGCCCGTGGGTCCGTATCTCGAGTTTCCGCCCAAAACGCACTACGTGGAGCACGCTCCCTTTTCCTGGGCCGCCTTTATCGCGCTTGCCGCCTTCCTGATCGTCGTGATTTCGCCTTTCGTGATTCAGGGGATGACCGGCCGACAAAAGGCCTCTGAGCGTCCTTCGGTCCGATCCTGGCGGCTCCCCTGGTGGGGATGGGCCGGCATGGTATGGACGGTTGCAGCCTGGGTGGTGGCATGGAACCGCTTTTCATGGGTCGGCCCTCTCCAGCGACACACATTTTTTCCTCTCTGGGCCGGCTATATTCTCGTGGTGAACGCACTGACCTACCACCGGACCGGGCGATGTCCACTCACGGATCGCACGGGTTCTTACCTGGTTCTCTTTCCGTTGAGCGCTGCGTTCTGGTGGTTCTTCGAGTACCTGAACCGGTTTGTTCAAAACTGGTACTACGTGGGAAGCGACTTTGATGCATGGGCCTACTTCTGGTACGCGACCCTTTCGTTCTCCACCGTGCTTCCGGCCGTTCTTGCCACCCGGGAGTGGATCCACAGTTTCTCGTGGCCTAGCGCCAGGTTTCGCGACGTGTTCCCGATTCGAATGGCGCACCCCCGCGCGGTCAGTGGGGCGGTGCTGGTGGTGGCCGGCGCGGGCCTGGCCGGGATCGGCGTGTGGCCGAACCTTCTCTTTCCCCTCCTCTGGGTGTCCCCGATGCTGATCCTGGTCTCTTTACAGGGGCTCGCCTCGGAGACGAACGTGTTTTCACCCGTGGCCCAAGGCGCGTGGGACGGCATTGTCACAGCGGCCGTGGCCGCGCTTGTCTGTGGCGTGTTCTGGGAGATGTGGAATGCCGGATCCTGTGCCCGATGGATCTACACGATTCCTTACGTCCACCGGTTTCAGGTGTTTGAAATGCCGATTCTGGGCTATGCAGGGTATCTGCCTTTTGGCGTGGAGTGTGTGATCGTGATGAATCTCCTGACGGGAGAAGCCGGGGGAAACTGCAGGGCTTGACGGCGAACCGTTGATCGCCTTATAGGGGGCTCGAGCCGCCGGCCCCTTTGGAAAAAGAACATCCTTCCGTGCGTATTTCGGCGAAAAAGGATTCTTTCCGCGTCTTTGTGCTTGACGCTGGCAGCAATATGAAGCATAATCCGGCATTATTGGAGGCAATCTTCGATAGCGCCCGATATTCACAATTCGAACCGGTCTTTCTACAGGGAAAACGGCGGGGGAGTGGGGACGAAAACGCTCGCAGGTTCGTGTGTTTCGGCTCCTGAGTACCGCCCAAGGAGGGAGAACCCGTGCTTGACCCAAAAGCTCGCGTGGCCCGTGCGTTGGTGGTTGCTCTTCTGCTCTTCCCCTGTCTGGCACGGGCCGCTGATACGGCTCCCGATGCCTCCTCGTTGTACACCCGTGACCGAATAAGCCTGCAGGTCGTGACCGGCCCCATTTCCTCCACATCCCTGATCGGCCCTGATATCCCTGATTTCAATTACTGGCACACCGGTCTGCGTCTGGGTTGGATGTTCACGAGCCCCAAGGGAGACGGGCGTGGCCTGGACGGGAACTTCGAGGCGTTGCTGGAGTTCTCGAACGCGTTCGTTTACGAGGGGTTCGGGGATTACATCGGCGGGCTTTCCGGTATCATCCGCTACAACTTTACGAGTGCAGGGAGCCGGTTCATTCCCTATGTCCAGGCGGGGCTGGGGTTCGTGTATACGGATGCGTACCAGGACGAAACCCAGGATGCGATCGGGCAGGCGTTCAATTTCTTTCCTCAGGCGGGCGCGGGCTTTCGGTATCTCCTGACCCCAAACTGGTCCCTGGACGCGGAGATGGCGTTCCAGCACATCTCCAATGGTGGAATGGACGAACGAAACGACGGCGTGAACGCCCTGGGCATGTTTGTAGGGGTTACATACTTTTGGGACGATGTCTGGAGGTAAACCCGCGACCTCCAGAAATGTGTTTTCGAAGCGCTTTGACAGACGGAAGCGTCTTGTTTCACGCCGACCCCCGAGACGGATAGAGGTCCTACCTGCCCCCGGCGTTCGGCCGCGGTTCTAGTCTGCCTGCTGCTCCCACTTGCCGTGCCGTACGATCTCTCCCTCGATCATGTACACGACCTCCTCTGCGATGTTCGTGGCATGGTCTGCGATCCGCTCCAGGTAGCGTGAAATGAGATAATGGTTCATTAAGTATCCGACCCGATCAGGGTGTTTCTGAATGAGTTCCTTGACCTGGTCATACATCGAGCTATGGATCTCATCCACCTCGTCGTCCAGGGTGAGCACGCGAAACGCGATGTCCAGATCCAGGTTCACCAGGGAGTCGAGGCTGCTCTTGAGCATGGCCTGGGTCTTCTCCGCCATGGCGCGGAAATCCAGGTTCACGTCCAGGGGGGCCTTTCGAGCAATGAGCGTTACGCATCTTG
>JASFQI010000436.1:0-3279 GCA_050115555.1 Desulfobacteraceae bacterium | reverse complement strand
GCCCGAAGCACCGGGGAGTTCGTGGAGCTCACCGGGGATCGCCTTGCAATGATTCCCGCAGAGCTCAGGGACGAAATGAACTCTCTTTTTGAAGGCTTCGCCCGCTCGTGAAAAGGACGCAGGAAGCTCCTTCAGGAAACCGGAAAGGATACGGGACGTGAAAGCCATCAAGATCGGAGGCGGGTGCCTGAAAGGTCGAAGGAACATCGCCCGTATCCTCGATTTGATCGAGGAACGAGGTCGCGGGAATGTCGTCGTGGTATCCGCGCTCAACGGTGTGACTGATTTCCTGATTCAGGGAACCCGCGAGGCCCTGAAAGACGAGGCGCGCATTCCGGAGATCATCAGCGGGCTCAAACGCAAGCACATGAACCTCGCCCGGCACGTGATTCAAAGGGAAGAAACGCTGCGACAGTTCGGGCGCCAGGTGGATCGGCGGCTTCGGGAGCTGGAACGGTTTTATTACGGCCTGAGCTTTACGCGAGAGCTTTCCCTGCGCATGCTGGACATGATCAGCAGCTACGGGGAACGTTTCTCAGCCGAGCTTCTGGCCTCTGCTCTTCGGAGCCGGCACGTGAAAGCGATGTGTCGCTTGCCCCACAGGATCGGGATGCTCACGGACGGTAAGTTCGGCGATGCCACGGCGGACATTCGCAGGACCTCGGAAAATTTGAAGACTCATCTTGGTCCCCTTCTGGAAAAGGATGCGATCGTCTTCGTTCCGGGGTTTTTCGGGGTCAGTGAACACGGGGATATTACGACGTTCGGGCGCGGTGGCAGCGACTACTCCGCAGCGGTGGTCGCGGCCGCACTGCGGGCGGATCTCCTGGAGGTCTGGAAGGATGTGGACGGGTACATGAGCGCTGACCCGGACTTTGTCACCGGCGCGCGCCTGATCCCGGAGCTTTCCTACGACGAGGCGGCTGAGCTCTCCTATTTCGGGGCCAAGATATTGCACCCGCGGACCGTTGAACCTCTGCGAAGGCGGCGCCTGGATATCGTCATCAAGAACACCCTGAATCCGGATGGGCCGGGCAGCCTGATCACCTGGAGACGGAGGAGGTCCAGGCAAGTCATCAAGAGCGTGGCCTACGACACGGACATCGGTATCCTCAAGGTCCACGCCTCGGGCGTCGGCGCCAGGCCGGGCATCCTGGCCTTGGTAGCCGGCCGACTCACAGAGGCCGGGATCAACATCAAGTCCGTGGTCACCTCGCAGACCGTCATCAGCGTGCTGCTTGCGCTTGAAGACCTCGAAGCCGGTCGCCAGGCGATCAAGGAAATATACCCCAGGCCTTACCGCAGGCTGGAGAGAATCGACCACGTAGCCCTGGTGTCCCTGGTGGGAGAGGGCTTGGGGAAACGCAAGGGCATCGCTGCACGGTGCTTCAGTGCAGCGGCCGACCGTGGCGTCAACGTAGAGATGATTTCCTTTGGTCCGTCACGCGTGGCGCTCTACTTCATCGTCGGGACCGGGGATCTGGAAGACGCCGTTGCGGCCATTCACGAGACGTTTTTCCCGGAAGAGCAGAGTGCATGAGCATCTCGGCTCTGAAAGAGAAAGCAATCGCCGTGGAGAGAGGTGAGCCACGAGTCACACCCTGTTTCAAGCATGGAGAAATTGCATGATTCTCGAGCAGATCAAGGTAGGATTCATGGAGGTATTCTGTTACCTCATCGGATGCCCCAAGACCGGAGAGGGGCTGGTCATCGACCCTGCGGGGGATGAAGATCACGTCGTGGAACACGTCCAGGGGCGCGGGTTGCGCTTGACGACCGTGGTGAACACCCACGGCCATCCGGACCACACATGCGGAAACCGTCGCGTCCAGGAGCTCACGGGCGCCAGGATCGTCATGCACCGCCTGGACGATGAGATGTTCAACTCGCCGGAGGGACAGCAGATGGCCCGCCAGTGGGGATTTGCGACCTCCCCGCCGGCCGAAGATCACGTGGAGGACGGAGATCGAATAGAGGTGGGGACGATTTCCCTCGAAGTCCTTCACACCCCCGGGCACAGCCCCGGTGGGATCTGTCTTCTGACCGACGGAAACCTGTTCACGGGAGACACCCTGTTCGTGGGTGGGATCGGACGGACGGATCTCCCCGGGGCTTCCACACAGCAGTTCATGGCCTCCATACGGAACCGCCTGCTCACCCTGCCCGGAGAGACTGTGGTGTGGCCCGGGCATGACTACGGACCCAGCCCGTCATCGACCATCGCAAACGAGTCCCGCACCAACCCCTGGCTGAGCTGAGAGGTGGAACATGGAGAAGCAGGCGACATTCCGCTCCGGGCCGTACGAGCTGGAAGGACTGGCTGATGTCAGGATCAAGCAGCGGGGAGTGGTGGTCACCCATCCCCATCCGCTATACGGTGGCGACATGTACAACAACGTGGTGCAGGTGATCGTGGAGTCCTATGCCAAGGCCGAGTTCACTACGGTGCGGTTCAACTTCCGCGGTGTGGGGCGAAGCCAGGGAGCGCACGATCATGGAATCGGAGAGCAGGAGGACGTGCGCAGTGTCGTGAAACACTTGCGGGAGGAGGGGGCAACAGAGATCCACCTGGCCGGCTACTCCTTCGGTGCGTGGGTGAACGCACAGGTTCTTCCCGGTCTCGTGGATGTCCACACGGCCGTTATGATTTCACCGCCTGTGAACGTCATGAGCTTCCATTCCCCGTCAGCCGATTCGAGGATCCGACTCGTGGTCACTGGTGAGCGAGACGACATCGCAGGGGCCGAAGACGTGGGACGCCTGGTGGGCGTTTGGAATCCCGATGCCGCCTTTTATGTAATCCCCGGGGCGGATCACTTCTACGGGGGCCGGGAAGGAGATCTTCGATCCCTGGTGGAGGGATTTCTGGAAGGGGAGGTGGGATGAAAACCCCGACGCATCCCATTCGAGCCCATCGGGCTCGGCGCAGGACGAAAAGGGCGCTTCACATTGCAGGGATGCCGGTCTCCATGATTTTTGTGCTGGCCCTGATTTCGCCGTTCCACGTGGGGGCGGAGTCCTACCCGAGACGCACGCCCGTAGTCCGCGCCGTAGAGAGCGTGGCACCGGCCGTGGTCAACATCGGCACGATCATTAGGGAACGGGTTCGACCCGGGTTTCCCTTTTCCGGGGACGACTTCTTTCGGGACTTTTTTCCGGACTTCTTTACACGCGAGTACACTCGCACCAGCCTGGGATCCGGTGTGGTCATCAACGGAACCGAAGGGCACATTATCACGAATCACCACGTGGTTTCACGCGCTGCGAAGATCAAGGTCA
>JASFQI010000435.1:0-3360 GCA_050115555.1 Desulfobacteraceae bacterium | reverse complement strand
GTGCTTATCGAAGACCTTGCGGCGGCATATAAAATGCCGCCCTACGCCCGGCCCACGAGGGGTGTTTTCACGGTAAAAGATATCAGCTTCATCACTCGATATGGTCTTCATCCCTTAGCGATCTTTGCGGCTCTGCGAGAGAGGAAAAGGGATTTTGGTTCTCCTGCAGGCAAAATGGAGAATCCTTTTCGAAGGACGCCCTAAAAATAGTGCATGCTGGTCTTCTTAAACTCCTTCTCACTGAACAGCAGCGCGTACTCGTCCACGTGGACCCTTTCCGCCATGCGCCGGGCGATCCGATGACACGCCTCACGGCTCTCCCCATGGATCATGGTGTAGAGATTGTACGTCCAGTCCCTCTGGGGTCTGCGATGATAGCAGTGGGTGACCTCCCGAAAGGCGGAAAGACTCTTCCCCACCTCCTCAATACGCTCCTCAGGAACCTGCCAGGCGACCATGGCGTTTGAATTGAACCCCGCCTCCTGATGCCGAAGCGTGGCACCGAAACGGCGGATTATACCTGCCTGCTTCAGCGCGAGGATGCGCTCGACGAACTCTTCCTCGCTCATCCCTGCCTGCTCCGCCAGCGAGGTAAAGGGACGGGGTTCCAGGGGAAGATCGCCTTGAATCAGGCTGATGACCTTTTTGTCCTTCTCGTCGATCACGGATTCTCCAGCAAAAGGCATGAAAAAAAAGGACGTTGTACAGACCCGATCCTGGCCGGACTATCCGATACATCCCACGGGTTGTCAAGGGGGAAACCCGGACAGAAGCGCCCTTCCTGAATGCTTGCAAAGCATTTGAAAATCGTATATCTTGCGTGCAAACACGATTAAAAAACGAAACCGGACCCAAGAAACACTGCGCTCCCTGGAAATTCATCAAGGGGTGCTTTACACCAACCGCGAACGGCAAGCGCACGTTTCATCAGAGAGATCCGGGACATAAGGGAGGGCTCGAATGCCCCTGATTCCTGGATTCGACGAGATCATCGAACGGCGCATACGAGAGGCCCAGCAAAACGGTGATTTCGACAATCTGCCGGGCCGTGGAAGGCCCCTGGAGCTTGAAGACGACAGTGGGATTCCGGAGGATCTTCGCTTGGTTTACAAAATCCTCAAGAACGCCAACTGCCTGCCCCCGGAGGTGGAGCTTCGAAAGGAGATCCACCAGATGAAGGACCTCCTCGAGGCCATTCCGGACGAGAAAGAAAAGTACCTGCAAATCAGGAGGATCAACTACAAGGTCATGAAACTGAACACCATGGGGCGAGGCTCCGCCATGTTCGAGGAAAAGGAGATCTACTACAAGAAGCTGGTGGACAGGCTGGGACGGAAATGAAGCTCTGATCGTCCACACTCCGATAAGCCGGGAGACGTTCCATGGACATGAAGCGGAACTACTACGAGGACGTGCAGCTCTTCAGCTCGGGGGTCGTGGTCTTCTGGTTTGCAGTTCTCATCCTCTTCCTTGTATTTTTCCCTTTTATCTTTAAGAATTATTACGTTTACCTGGCCAATTACATGGCCATCAATGTGATCGTCGCCATCGGCCTCAATCTCCTCGTCGGGTACACGGGGCAGGTCTCCCTTGGGCACGCGGGATTTTTCGCCATCGGCGCGTATGGCACAATCACTCTCATGAGCACGGCCCACCTGCCTTTCCTCTTGGCGCTTCCAGCCTCCGCCCTGGTGGCTGCCCTGTTCGGCTTCCTTCTCGGGCTCCCTGCACTTCGCCTGGAAGGACCCTACCTCGCCATTGCCACGCTGGGTTTCGGGCTCACCATCACCAAGGTCATCGGCAGAATCGAGCTCTTCGGAGGACGCCAGGGCCTTCATGCGCCCGATTTGATCATCGGCCCCTGGCACGTGACCACGGACCGCGATTTTTACTACCTGGCCGTCACGCTGACGGTGCTCCTGACCCTTGCCGCGCGCAATCTCATCAAGACCAAGGTGGGGCGGGCATTCATTGCCATTCGGGATGCGGATATCGCGGCCGAGTCCATGGGTGTGCACCTTACCTATTACAAGACCCTCGCCTTTGCGGTGAGCGCGTTTTACACGGGCATTGCCGGCGGTCTGTACGCCTTTGTGCTCCGCTTCATCGAGCCCGAGGTTTTCACTCTGATGATGTCGATCATGTTCCTCTCCATGGTGGTCGTAGGCGGGCTGGGATCCCTCATGGGTTCCATCACCGGGGCCTGCCTCCTGAGCTGGCTTGACCTTCAGCTGCGGAACATCCTGGACATCCCGTACGTGGGGGAGTGGCTGGACGCCCTTTCAAAGAGCTGGTTTTCGATCACCGGAGTGAGCAACATCCAGTTCATCCTCTTCGGGCTGATCATGGTCCTGATCATGCTGTTCGAGCCCCTGGGCATCTTCGGTTTCTGGATAAGGACTAAAAAATACTGGAAAATGTGGCCTTTTTGACAGGAAAAAGGATCCTTTTTCCTTTATAACTCAACAGCCTAACAGCTCAACAGCTTAACCCCTGGGTTTCATATGCTCGACTTTATCCAGATGGTGGTCAGCGGAATCGCCGTTGGAAGCTCTTACGCCCTCATGGGCCTTGCCATGGTGATCATCTACAAGACCTCCGAGGTCCTCAACTTCGCTCAGGGCGAGATGGCCCTGATCTCCACGTTCCTGACCTACATGGTGCTGGAGACCCACGGGTTCCCCTTTTACGTGGCGTTTCCAGGTGCACTCGTCTTTGCCGCATTCCTCGGGGCCTTCCTGGAGTTCACCGTGCTTCGCAGGGCCAAGGAACCCACCGTGCTCGGCATGATCATCATCACCCTGGGACTTGAGATGATCCTCATGGGTCTGGTGTCGTGGAAGTTCGGGGCCGATCCCAAGACTCTGCCCTTTCCCATCCCGGCGTACAGCAGCGTCATGATCGGCGACGTGTTCTTCAGCACCCTGGAGCTCCTCACGCTGGCCGTGGCCCTCATCGTCATGATCATTCTGTTCCTGTTCCTCAGATATTCCAAGCTGGGAGTGGCCATGAAGGCCACCCAGCAGAACGCTACGGCCGCCCGGCTCATGGGAATTCGAACGAACCGGATCCTCATGTTTACGTGGGCCATCTCTTCGGTGGTGGGCTGCCTGGCCGGCCTCCTCATCGCGCCGACCATCATGCAGCCGTACATGATGTGGGACCCCCTGCTCAAGGGCTTTGCGGCCGCGGTCATGGGAGGGATGACCTCCCTGCCGGGAGCGGTTTTCGGAGCCTACATCCTCGGCATCATCGAAAACCTTTTCGGCGGGTACGTTTCCATCGAGTTCAAGTCCGTGGTGGCCTTTGTCATCATTGTTCTCGTGCTTTGCGTGAAGCCGAGCGGGCTCTTTGCCCGCC
>JASFQI010000434.1:0-3364 GCA_050115555.1 Desulfobacteraceae bacterium | reverse complement strand
TGGATTCGCCGGATGGCGGAGGACATGGATCTCGACCTGGACCGGGAAGCGCGGGATGTCCTGCACGAGGTGGTGGGGAACCGGTTGCGTGACCTTCACGGGGAGCTGGAGAAGCTCAGGATCCGGCACGGCAGGTCGCAGATCGGTGCAAAGGAGGTTCGGGAGCTCGCCGTGCAGAGCAGGAGCTTTACCATTTTCGAGCTCGTGAACCACATTTCCCTTCGCAATGCTTCCCCCGCCCTCGCTGTCTTGACCCGTTTCCAGGAGGAGGAAGGGGCCCGAGAGGCCGCCTTGGGGATCATCGGTATGCTCAACCGCCAGATTCGGCTTCTCTGGCAGACCAAGCCGATTTCCTCATCAGGGGGTAGCGCCCAGGATGTCGCACGCAGGTTAGCGGTTCCCCCGTTTGCGGCTCGGCGGTTGATGGAGCAGTCGAGGCATTGGAGGGAAGAGGATCTCGAACAGGGGCTTCGGCTTCTCTACGAGGCGGACGGACGCCTCAAGTCGGGTTCGCGGCCGAACCCGCTTCTCGAGGCGCTGGTGGTGGATCTTTGCAGTCCTTCGGGTTGAGTCCGACCTCAGGAAGAAGAGGAGAGTTGGTGAACTTGCCGGGAGAGCCTCGAGATTTTGCGGGATGCAGTCTTCCTGTGAATGACGCCTTTGGAAGCGGTCCTCTGCAGAATGGAAACCGCGGAAACGAGCTTTTCCTGCGCTTGCTCCGGGGAGTTGTCGGCAATGGCCGAGCGTACTTCTTTCACCGCACCCTTGACGCGGCTCTTGTATCCCCGGTTTCGCAGCCTTCGGACTTCGCTTTGCCTGGCCCTTTTCAGGGCGGATTTGTGGTTCGCCAACGCTGATCATCCTCCGAGTGGTTTGATCGAAATGATGTTTGAGCATATGAAAAGACAAATAATCATTTAAGACGATAACAAGGCTTTTGTCAACCCCTAAACCGTAATAAACCGAACTCGATCGGCTCTTGCGCATTCTCAGACCGCAACCCTCGCTTCCTTCAGGGGATGTTTTGGAACCCGTCACGCCCCCCCACGCTTCTTCCTCCGAAAAAAGGCAAGTGGGCCGCGCTGCAGGCACGGTCGGATTCTATACGTTTCTCAGCCGGATCCTGGGCCTGGTGCGGGACATGGTGGTGGCCCGGTACTTCGGTTCAGGCATGGCCGCCGACGCATTCTTTGTGGCCTTCCGCATTCCGAATCTGCTGCGACGCCTGTTTGCGGAGGGTTCCCTGAGCATCGCGTTCATCCCGGTGTTCACAGAGTATCTCCAAAAGAAGTCCCGGGAGGATGCACTGGAGCTGGCCCGGGTCGTGCTGACGCTTCTCGCTTTAGTCCTTGCCATCGTGACGATTGCGGGCGTACTGGCCTCCCCATGGATCGTGCGCATCCAGGCATTCGGCTTCGGCGGGGCCGGGGAAAAGTACGAGCTGACCGTTCTTTTGACCCGCATCACGTTCCCGTACATCTTCCTGATCAGCCTCGTGGCCCTGTTCATGGGCATCCTCAACACGCTTCGGCACTTTGCCGCACCGGCCGCTGCACCGATTCTTTTAAACGTGGGCATCATCGCAGCGGTGGTGTGGCTCTCCCCGCATTGCTCCCAGCCAGTGATCGCGCTGGCCGTGGGTGTGATCATTGGAGGAACCCTCCAGGTCCTGCTCCAGATCCCGTGGCTCTTAAAAACAGGGGTGTCCCTTCAACCCCGCTGGTGGCCCGGGCACCCCGGGGTCCGAAGAATCGGACGGCTGATGCTCCCGGCCGTGTTCGGATCGGCCGTGTACCAGTTCAATCAGTTCGTGGGAACCCTGCTGGCCTCGTTTTTACCCGAGGGAAGTGTCTCGTGGCTCTACTATGCAGATCGGCTCGTCCAGTTTCCTTTGGGGGTCTTTGCCATCGCTATCAGCACGGCCGCCCTGCCTTCCCTGTCCCGACAGGCCGCCGAGTCCGGTCTCCACGCGTTTCGCGAGACCCTGGAGTACTCCATGCGGCTCGTCCTCTTCATCACGCTGCCCGCCATGACCGGGCTCATGGAGCTGGGACCTCTGATCATTCGAGTGCTCTTTGAGCGGGGCGCCTTTCAGGCCACGTCTACCGTCATGACTACACAGGCCCTGGTGTTTTACTGCGTCGGGCTGTGGGCCTTTTCAGGGATTCGCGTCCTGGTGGCTGGATTTTACGCGCTGCAGGATACCAAGACCCCGGTCAATGCTGCCATCATCGCCTTGGTCGCCAACATTGCTTTCAGCCTGGCCCTGATGGGCCCCTTGCGACACGGCGGTCTCGCACTGGCATTGTCCCTTGCATCATCGGTTCAGTTTGCGGCGCTGGCCGTGTTCTTGAGAAAGCAGGTGCCTGGATGGAATCTTCGCGCCATCGCACGAACGGCCGGGGTTTCCGTATTTGCGTCGGGGATTATGGCGGGCGGGATCGCGGTGCCTTACCGCTTTTGGTGGAGCCCCGGGCCCCAGACCGGTCTCCTGGAACTCGTTCTAGGCCTGTGCGGGCTGGTTGCGCTGGGAGCCGCGATCTACTTCGGGGTGAGCCGCCTCCTGGGATCCCGCGAGCTGAGCTCCATGCTGGGATTGTTTCTACGAAAAAAATAGCGTAATACTGACACTGGAGAACCTTGAGCAGATGCGGACGCCCGTTTATCCGGTAAAGAGGAGGTGTAGGTGTTGGTGGAGGTGAAAGGATAAGGCATCCGGGCTTCGGGGCGGACAGGCGGATCGTTCCTGAGCTTCCGGGCCGGTCTTCGCCTATGTAAAGAATGTGCAGGTGAAAGTGTAGGTGTAGGAAAAGATAGAAGCCATGCCTTTTGTTTCCCAGGGGGAATGCGTTTCGTGGGGGGGAGGGGCGTGGGGCTCTCTCCTGGAGAAGCGATCCCGGAGACCAGATATCGACGCGATGCGCAGGGTCTCAGTCGGTGGATCCTGTCTATCGCGGGGTCAGTCGAAGTTGCCTGGGTGCAACTCCGCGAAGCGGGATAGAATTCCCGGACGTCTGCGGTACCCGCTCAGGGCGGCCCCATGGGAGCGCATCCGAATCCTGGATCGCGCCGTAAGGAGAGCATCCCCAGGCCCCGAGCCCCGGCGGGAAGGCATGCGAATGTGAATGTGTAGGTGGAGGTGAAAGGATAAGGCATCCGGGCTTTAGGGCGGACAGGGGGATCGTTCCCGAGCTCCCGGGCCGGTATTCGCAACGGACTTGCCTGCGGGGGATTCCGCCCCCTCCCTGTTCCATCCCCGCAGGGCATCGCCCTCCACCCAACAAATGCCTGCGTTGTTCGCAACGTTTTCACTTCTTTCCTTGCAGCCGTTCGGCGGGGACTGGCCAGGGGGTCCCCCACGGAC
>JASFQI010000433.1:0-3393 GCA_050115555.1 Desulfobacteraceae bacterium | reverse complement strand
TGAAGCTGGTCCAGGGTCACCAGCAGTTCTTCGAGTCCCGTACCCGTGGCCACCTGGAGGCGTTTGCTTTGGATCGAGAGACGGTCCGCACGGAGCCGGATCTGCTGCGGCGATTCCTCGCCCGACAGGTAGAAGCAATGCACGCCCTGGGCGGAGAGGTGCCCGGCCGCCTGAAGCAGCATCGTGGACTTCCCGATGCCCGGCTCGCCGCCCACGAGGACGAGGGAACCCGATACGAGTCCGCCTCCCAGGGCCCGGTCGAACTCGGCAATCCCTGTCTTGAGGCGCATCTCCCGGTCGAGGGAAATCTCCTCCAGTGACAGGGGGTGCATGTCCGCGGTTGGGTGTGCGGAGCCGGTGCGTCCCGAGGCCGGGGCGGTTCGCTCCTCCACGAGACCGTCCCACTGACCGCAGTCCGGGCAGCGCCCCATCCACTTGGGGGTCTGATACCCACAGGACTGACACACGTACACCACGCGATCCTGCTTTTTCATGCTCCCTCCCGGCACGCTGCGGGGGCTGCCATGCCCCCGGGAGTTCCATGGGGTGAAAAGCTTGAACGACTGGGCCAGGGGCCATTGTTCTTCAAACCACCTCGTACGTCAATCCCATGTGTGACGTATGCGCAAAGGGTCTGACCCTCAACGCCTGAATGTGTTATCATTTATGAGTTAGCGCTCAGAGGAAAACGGGCAGGAAAGGAATCGGATTTCATCGCATTCCCGCCAAAAAAGCGGATGAGGGATTCCGCGGGCGAAGCCTTTTCATTTCCATCAGGAATCTCCGCTTCTTGCGTACCGGGCCGATAGCCGGATTTTAAGAAACCAATCTCGAAAACAGAACTCTTTAGAGATTAAGATACTGGAAAACGGTGCCCGGTTGCGTTATTGACAAAGCCCAGGTGCCGTGTTAATGCCAAACATGAATCATTCATCTGAAAGGAGCGTTGAGATGGCGGATATTTTTGAAGTAACCGACGACGCCTTTGACGCCGAGATCGTAAACAGCGATACTCCGGCTGTAGTCGACTTCTGGGCGGCCTGGTGCGGCCCTTGCAGGATGGTGGGACCCGTGGTCGAGGAGCTTGCAAAGGAGTACGACGGCAAGGTCAAGTTTGCAAAAATGGACGTGGACCAGAACCGGCAGACGCCCGCACGGTTCGGCATTCGAAACATCCCGACCCTGATCTTCTTCAAGGGTGGTGAAGTCGCCCACACGATCATCGGCGCCCAGCCGAAGACCGCGATTGAAGAAGAAGTCAAGAAGCTCTTGTAACATGTACGACAATATCATCATCGGCGGGGGGCCGGCCGGACTCACGGCAGGGCTTTACAACGCCCGGGCGCGCATGAATGTGCTGATGCTCGAGAAGTTCGCGCCCGGGGGACAGGTCCTGAACACGGACTGGGTGGAGAACTACCCTGGTTTCCCGGAGGGGATCAGTGGATTCGAGCTCATGGACCGCATGAAGGCCCAGGCCGAGAAGTTCGGGCTGGAAATTCGAAGCGAGGAGGTCCTTCGGATCGAGGTCGACGGCGACCGCAAGATCGTTACCACGCCCAAGGGCACCCTGGAGACCCGGGCCGCAATCCTGTGCTGCGGGGCCTCTTGGAGGAAGCTCGGAATTGAGGGCGAGGACAAGCTCATCGGCAAGGGTGTGAGCTTCTGCGCCACATGCGACGGCCCCTTCTACCGGGACCAGGAGGTGGCGGTGATCGGCGGTGGGGACACGGCCGTGGAAGAGGCCCTGTTCCTGACCCGTTTCGCCAGCCGAATCTACCACGTGCATCGACGGGACGAGCTTCGGGCGGTCAAGCTTCTCCAGGAGCGTGCCATGGCCGAGGAGAAGATCGAGTTCGTCTGGGACACGGTCCCGGTGCGCATCCTGGGAGAGGACGGGGTCGAGGGCGTCGAACTCAAGAACGTCAAGACGGGCGAGGTATCGCAAAAGGCGGTCCAGGGCGTATTCGTCTTCATCGGGACCGAACCGAACACGGATCTGGTCAAGGACCTGGTTGAGCTGGATTCGGCCGGGTTCGTGATGACGAATACCCGCATGGAAACCTCGGTTCCCGGGATCTTTGCAGCCGGAGACATGCGCTCCAAGGCGTTTCGGCAGATCTCCACGGCAGTGGGAGAAGGGGCGGAAGCGGCCTTTGCCGCCGAGCGGTATGCAGAGGAGGCGCAGGGATCCTGAGGGGTATGGGCAGAACGATGACGAAACCGAATCGCGGACACGCAGGCCCTGCCCTTTGGGTGCTGGGCCTGTTGCTGCTCTTCCCGGGGCTGCTGGGAGGGTGCGCCTGGACGGACGGGCTGTGGGATGAGTTCTTTGGCGGCGGGGAAGAGCAGGCCCCTGCCGAGCTCGCGGTGAGCGGCGAGGATTATCTGGAAGAGGGGCGTTACGGCGCTGCAGCGGATGCATTTCAGGCGATCAAGGACCGGTATCCTTACAGCCCCTATGCGATCCGTGCGGAGCTCAGAATGGCCGATGCCCTGTTCAAGCGCGGGGAGTACGATGTGGCATTCGACTCGTATGACGAGTTCGAACGGCTCCACCCGAGGAACGAGTTCATCCCGTACGTGATTTTTCAAAAAGGGGAGTGCTATCTACAGCGGCTCACGACCATCGACCGGGACCAGAGCCACAGCCACAAGGCCCAGGCGGAGTTCGAACGACTGGTCAAGCGGTTCCCCAATCATCCCCTTGCCAAGGTCGCGCGCAAGAAGATTCGAAAGTGCCTGATTTTTCTGTCCGAGTACGAGCTTTACGTGGGTCATTACTACTTCGATCGGAAGCAGTACAAGGCCGCTATGGGCCGGTACCAGTACATCATCGAGAACTATCCGGACATGGGGCAGTACAACGAGGCCCTGGAGTACATTCGTATTTGCAGGCAGATCCTGGCCGAGCAGCATGCCGAGGCGGAAGCCGAGGCTGCGGAAGAGGAGGCCAAGGCCGCTGAAGAGGCTGCGGAAGAGGCCGAAGAGATCGAAGCAGAACCGGATCAGCCCGCCGGCCGGGACGACGTGAAGAAAGATGAGTCCTGATCCCCTTTACCCTGCCATCTCCTCTATAATCCCTGAAACCGCCTCCAGTGCGGCCCCCAGGTCCTGAGGGCGATTGCCGCCTCCCTGGGCCATGTCCGGACGGCCGCCTCCCTTGCCGCCCACCAGGGGCGACAGCCGGGAGATGATCTGCCCGGCCTTGATCCGGTCGGTGAGGTCCGGCGAGACCACGCAGATGAGCATGGCCTTTCCCTCGTTCCGGGCCGCGAGCACGGCCACGCCCGAGGAAAGCCGCTCTTTGACCTGGTCGGCGTAGTCCCGGAGCCCCTTGGGGGAGTCGGCCTCCACCTCCCGGGCCAGGACGCGGACGCCTGCCACCTCCTG
>JASFQI010000432.1:0-3416 GCA_050115555.1 Desulfobacteraceae bacterium | reverse complement strand
CCCCTAGTTCTCTTCCCAGATGCCGCTTTCCTCGAAGTCCTTGACCACAAAGTCCAGGTCCAGTTCTTCCAGCGTCTCTCTGATCGGAACGCCTTCCTTGTTCCACCCCTTGAACTCGTAGTAGTCGTCCAGCAGCTTCTGCTCGTACTCTTCGTCCCTCACCGCCCAGTGATCCTCGGGCGGCCTTTCGTCCTTTCTCCTGAGGCCCCTTTTCGCATTGACCGCACGAACCAGGTTCCGGTTCCTCTGGAATACCTTCCAGAGTTTGTCCTTGTCGAACTCGACGCCGGTGGCGAGTGTCAGGACGTTCGGTAAGTTGTTCATGTGGTAGGCGACGCCCCCTCCGAACTGCCCCCTGAAGGACGAGACGAAACCACAGATCCCTGTGGAATCGTCGATGTAGTGCATGGCCTCATTCCAGTCCGTGACCAGGCAGGAGTCCTTATTGGAGATCTCGTTTCGTTTTTCCCATTTCATGAAAATGTCAATGAACTTCTGATCCGGCACGGCCTCCCATCTCTCGACGAAGGCCTCCCTTTCCTCGATGGTCGGGAGGGGGTCCTGCGGGAACGACCCCTCAATCTGAGTGATGGCCATCTTCTCGCCTGTAGCGATCATGAGAAAATAGGGAGGGTTCAACTTACCCAGTTTGATGGGCAGCTGTTCGAACTTCTTCGTGGTGTTGTGGTCATACGCCTCAGCGCCGTTTCCGATCTGGCGGGCGGCCCAGTACACGCCGTTGGCCAGGATATCTCCGATGTCTTCCCGATATACGATCTTTTCCACGAGGTAGTAGAACCGTCCCTGGGTATCGGGCGGCATATCCGGCAAATCTTCATCCGTCAGGATTCCCGCCTCATAAAGCTCCAGGGCAAAGGCGATCACCTGGGGCGTGGAGTAGGAGTCCAGGCCGTAATCCTGCGCAATGCCCAGGATCTCATACGTAAAATCCAGTTCCTGAAAAGCGGCCATGTGATAGGTGTCTTTTCCATAGCACTTGTAGGCGAACCGTCTCCTGCCCGGCCAGGAAATCACATTGCGGCATTTCTTGGGGCAGTTGAAGCAGCTTGTCTGGCGGTCCATGTGGTAGTACTTGAGCTTACGCCACCTCTCTTCCAGCTCTTCGCTCCAGAAATTCTTTCTCCTTGTACGCGCATTTCCCCAGGCAAAATTATTGTGATGAAAGCTGTCATCCTCATCCACGGCCATCCAATCGCCGCATCCGTCGCTCTCGGCAATTTTTTTATGAAGCGACTGGCATTCTTCCCAGAGCTCCTCCGGCTGGGCCACATACACCTCCTTGGTCCCCCGGACAGCAATGGCCTTCAACCGCTTGTCCCCCATGACCGGGCCCGGCCCCCGTGCCGCGCTGGAGTGACCATGATCGATGGAGGATGTGTACACCCGGTTCTCACCGGCCGGGCCGATGGCTGCCACCTGGATGCGGTCGTCCTTCAACTCCTTTTTGAGGAGGTCCCCGGTCTCCGCAGATCCCTTACCCCGAAGGTGCGTTGCGTCACGGATTTCCACGGTCTCATTTCTGATGTACAGGTAGACCAGGTCCGGGGCCTTGCCGCTGATGACGATTCGGTCATATCCCGCGTATTTCAGCTCGGGGCCGAAAAACCCTCCCATCAAGGAGTGAGCCATCAGGTTGGTCTGCGGGGAAAACGTGTTCACCGCGGTTCGGTTGGCGCCGGGGGCAGGTGTTCCATGCAGCAGACCGGCACTGAATATCAGGAGATTGTCTTCGGAAAACGGCTCCGTATTATGGGGAACCCTTTCGAACAGGATTTTGGCGGCAATCCCCTGCCCGCCGAGAAATAGTTCCATATCCCTGGGGTCGGTTTCCACTTTTTCAATGTTCCCCGTGGTGAGGTCAATCTCCAGTTGATATCCTGTCTCGGCATATCTCATTTTCAGCTCCTCCACATAGTGCTCAAAATGGTTTATTCATGAGCACTCAATAACCCTTTCTTTAATATTTCTTACTATTCCAGTATTGACGGCCTCGTAAAAACCCGCTCGGCCGCCTGTTGGCTACACTTAAGTCACTGGAATCGTTAGAGGCAAATCTCTAGGTTCCAGCTTTTTGCGGCTCCATCAGTATTCATTCGGATGCTGTTTCTTATCCTCCACCTTCCTTACATTCCACATGAGGGACTTCCTATCCGGATACCCCAGGATACATTCCCGACACTGGGCATCGGTGAGAAGATGGACATTGGCCTCTCCTTCCCACCCATGGGGCACCACCTTGCCGGCACCCATCGCATCCGGAATCAGAACTGATTCTCTATCCTCTGAATGGTCTCCTTGAGCAATGTCGAATACTCCGGGATCCTGTCATCCGGGATCTGCTTCTTCAAGCCCACCACCCAGATGGCGCCTTTGAGGTCCTTTCTACTGACCTCCAGGGGCACGGCCAGGGCCCGGATTCCCTCAATGTACTCCTCGTCGTCAAGGGCAATGCCCTCCTCTCGAACGCGTTTGATCGCCTCCTTGAACTCCTTTTTCTCACTGGATGAAAAGGGCTTGGAACGAAGGACCTTTTTCTCTGCAAGCATCCTGTCGATTTCTTCATCCGGCAGGAGCGACATGAGGGACTTCCCATGAGCGCCTGTAAAAAGCGGGATGTGGAGTCCGATTTCAGAAGAGACCCGCAGGTCAAAAGAGGCATCCACTTTGTCCACAATGATGGCCCGGGCCCCTGATCGCATGCCAAGGAACGCGGACAATCCTGTTTTCTGGCTGAGTTGCTTCAGATGGGGATGGATCGTCCGGATCAGGTCGGAGCTGTTTTCAGCCGCTTTCCCGAAGACGTAGAGCTTGGGACCGAAACGGAACCGATTGTCACTGTTTTCCAGAACGCCCAAGTCCGTCAGGGTATGCAAGATATTGTAAACCGTGCTTTTATTGAGGTTCAGTTTCTCGGACAGCTCGCTCATGCTCGAAGGACTCTTTTTTTCCGTAAGGTATTCCAGTATACTGAAACACTTGTCCAGGGCCGGGACTCTTTTGAATTCCGCTTTCATGGCGTCTCGCGAATCCATCGATTATTCTCTATAGCGAACGACTGTTCTCTCTATAAAACATCTTCCACACCTTGTCAACCAAAATCTACCCGCCTGCTCGTAATTTTCGCTCGGCTGACCCTGGCAAAAAAATGCCTGCGAATAAAGATTAACTATTTATATTTATTAAATTTATAAATTCTCGTTTGCGATCGCTCCCTGTTTTTCAGTTGACATGTCCGTCACATAATCTGCAAAATATAAAAGTGCATTTCATCATATGAAACTAATGAGGGCTGTTTTCGCGGGTGACCGGCAGTCTTTCCCGACTTCCGGGCAGAAAGGGAAAGGAGGAAAGGACCATGATGGATTTTGAAAACCTCACGCTGGGGCAGGTTCTCG
>JASFQI010000431.1:0-3437 GCA_050115555.1 Desulfobacteraceae bacterium | reverse complement strand
TTCGGAGGATATCTATCACGTGTTTGACGCCTTTCATCGGGGTAAAGAGCCCGGAACCCAGGAGCAGGGCTTTGGTCTGGGCCTGGCAGGCGTCAAGGCCATTATCGAAGGGCACGGCGGCCGGGTCCAGGTCCGGAGCGAGCCGGGAAAGGGGTCCACGTTTTTCGTGTTTTTGCCCAAGACCCCTTCGCATAGTGATACAGGGATTCATGAAGAGACGCTAGGCGGTGGAGAGCCCGGTCCGGATGCGTTCCTCTGATCACGAAACAGAACAAAGCCCGGGTCCTCTCGAACCCCGGCTGGAGATCCTCGGGGCGGAGTCCATGGGGGTCCGGAGTCTCTGCTGCTCGGTGGCCCTGCCGGATCGGCATATCCTCATTGATCCGGGGGTGGCTCTGGGGTTTCGGCGGTACGGCCTGCTGCCCCACCCCGTGCAGGTGGCCGCCGGAAGTCGAGTGCGGGATCGGATTGTGGAGGCCCTGACGCAGGCAACGGATGTGGTGTTCAGCCACTTCCACGGGGATCACGTGCCGTTGGCTGAGGCGAATCCCTATCAACTGGCCATTGGTGAGCTTCCTGCCGGGTTCTCCGGATTGCGAGGCTGGAGCCTCTCGGACAAGGGACTCTCCCCGGACATGACACAACGTTTTCGCGATCTGGCCGACCTGCTGGGCCCGAACCTCCAGGTCGCAGAGGGGCGTGAAGAAGGGCCCCTGTCCTTCTCACAGGCCGTTCCCCACGGGGTGCTGGGCACCGGGTTGGGAAGCGTCATGATGACGCGGGTCGAAATGGGGAACCGAGTGTTCGTTCATGCCTCGGATATCCAACTCCTCCACGAGCCAACCGTGGAGCAGGTGATTCACTGGCAGCCGGATATCATGCTGGCAGGCGGACCCCCGCTCTATCTCGATCGACTCGACAGGAAAGATCGGGACCGTGCCTGGCGCTGCGCCCTGCGCCTTGCGCTGAACGTGGAAGAAGTCATTCTGGACCATCACCTCATGCGGAGCCAGGAGGGGACCGTGTGGCTGGATATGCTTTCCGAGAAGGCGGGTAAAAGGGTATACTGCGCTGCGGATTTCATGGGCCGGCCCCGGCAACTGCTGGAGGCCGGGCGCGTGCAACTGTATAAAGAGGTGCCGGTTTCGGAAACCTGGCACGAGGAGTACGGTCAAGGCCGGGGACATCGCGTTCGCGGGGCTTCTACCTAAGATCTACTGTGTGGAATGGCGGCCCCGGTATCCGGCGGAGACAATTTTTTGATCACAGGAGGCCTGTCATGACCTTGGGCAAAGGCATCGGGCTGCTCCTGCTTCTTTTTGGCTTGGGGGTATTCATGTCTACAGAAGGATACGGAGAGGAAGAAAAGGAGAAGGTGGAATCGGGTCATATTCGACTTCAGGTTGTGTTCAACAATGTGCCCTATAAGCAGGGTTTGGAGACCTCCTGGGGGTTTGCCTGCGTGATCGAGCGACCGGATGCGACCCTGCTGTTCGATACCGGCGACAATGGAGACATCCTGCTCTCGAACATGCGCCATCTGGGCCTGGATCCCGACAAGGTTGGCGCCGTCGTGCTCTCGCATTTCCACTGGGATCATACCGGGGGGCTCGAGGCCTTTCTGCTGCGGAACCCCAATGTGACCGTGTACATGCCCGCGTCTTTCCCGGATGAGTTTCAACAGGCGGTCGCGAGCTTCGGGGCCACCGTTGAGACCGTGTCCGGTCCCCGGCCCCTCATGGATCGCACGTACTCCACCGGTGAGATGGGAGCGGCGATCCCGGAGCAGGCCTTGGTCCTGGATGCAAAGGAAGGGCTCGTCCTGATCACGGGCTGCGCGCATCCCGGCGTGGCGGACATGGCCGAGCGGGCGAAAACGCAGTTCAAAAAGGACCTCTACCTGGTCATGGGCGGATTTCATCTTCGCGGCTTGGGGGAGCATGAGATCCTTGCCGTCATCCAGCGTCTTCAAGCCCTGGGCGTTCAAAAGGTCGCCCCGAGCCATTGCACGGGGGAGGAGGCCATTCGCATGTTTCGCGACGCATGGGGCGAGAATTTCGTGGAAGGGGGCTTGGGCGCGGACATCACGCTGGGGTGGTGAGGTAACGTCTGGTAGAGGTTGCGCGTCCCACTTTTTCGGCATGGCTTTTCGTTCGGGATTGTGCAGGATGCGGTGACGGTCTATGCTGGAGTGCCGCAAACGGAGAACGGTTCGCCGGTACCGCCTTGCCAGGACCGGGAATCGTCATCCTCGTGGAGGGGAGTCGCATGAACACCAGGGAAGGGGCCGAGGTCGAAACGCTGGATCGGGAAACCCGTCAGATCCAGCGCATCGCCCTTTTCGGGTTCCTTTTGAACCTCGGCCTGACCGTGATGAAAGGGGCCCTGGCCCTGGTGTCCGGCAGCCTGGCCATCACGGCGAGCACGATCGATTCCGCAACAGACTCCGTCGCGTCTCTGATCCTGTACGTGGGGCTGAAGCTTTCCACCCGGAAGACCCCGACCTTTCCCCTCGGTCTGTACAAGATCGAGAACCTCCTCTCCGTGGCGGTGGCGTTTTTCATCTTCTTTGCCGGATACGAGATCGCCCGTCATGCCTTTTCTACGGCCTCTGCGCCCCCGGATATCTCCCGAACCGTGATCGTGCTGATTGCCGTGGCCACGGCAGCGGTCTTTGCGTTCGGCTACTACGCCATGGCCGCAGGCCGGCGGACCGAATCCCCGACCCTGATTGCCGAAGGCCGCCACCGCCAGGCGGATGCACTCTCCTCGGTCGTGGTCCTGGTCTCGGTGGTCCTTGGATTCTTCCAGGTAGAGGCGGAAGTCTTCGGCATCACCGTGGACCAGATCGCGGCGGCCCTGGTGCTCCTGTTCATTGCACACACCGGGTGGGAGCTCCTCTCCGACGGCATGCGGGTCCTGCTGGATGCCTCCCTCGATCACGAAACCCTGGCCGCGGTTGAGCGGATCATCGAGGAAGACCCCAGGGTGGAGGAGGTGCAGTCCCTGGTAGGACGAAACGCCGGCCGGTTCCGTTTCTTGCAGGCCACGGTGACCGTGAGGACCGGAGACCTGGAAAAGGCGCACAGCATCAGTGAGGCTATTGCATTGAATATTCAGGAGCGCGTTCCCCATGTGGAGCGCGTGGCGATCCATTGCGAGCCGCAGGCCCGGGAGTTTTATCAGATCGCCGTTCCCCTGGCCGACTCGGACGGTCGGCTGAGCTCCCATTTCGGAGAGTCGCCGTATTTCGCCCTGGCGCGGTTTCGGTTACGCAACCGGCAGGTGGAGGGGCAGGAAATCGTCGAGAACCCTTTCAGGAAACTGGAAAAGGGCAAGGGCATCCGTGTGGCGGAGTGGCTTGTCGAGAACCATGTGGACTATGTGGTCCTTTCGGAGGAGATCAAGCACAAGGGCCCCGGGTATGTGTTCTCGAA
>JASFQI010000430.1:0-3442 GCA_050115555.1 Desulfobacteraceae bacterium | reverse complement strand
GGCCAACGGTCGTCCTGTGAAATCAAAAATTCGATTTCACGGTTAAGGTGGAGTTTTTCTTGACTTCACTTTTCATGTGCGCGTCTTGGCGAGAGCAAAGGGTGTTGACTTTCGCCTTTCCGAGAAACAAGGAGGCTCCTCATGCAAGGCAAGTACCGGATCCTGATCGTGGATGCGGACGCGGCATCCCGCAAGCACCTCCGCGGCGTACTCAAGGCGGACGCCGAGTTCGTGATTGAGGAGGCCAAGAACACGGACGAAGCCTTCCGCCGCATGGAAAAGAACGTCCCGGATATCGTGCTGGTGGATCAGGCCGTCTCGGAAATGGATGGCCTCTCCTTTTGCCGGTGTGTCAAGCAGGACCCCGAATCCCCCCTGTCCAGAGCCTATCTCATGCTCATAGCCGAGCAGGCCGAAGGCGCGGACATGGCGCACTGCATTGAGGAAGGCGCTGATGATGTCCTTCGAAAGCCGGTCCAGCCTGAGGAGCTCATGGCCCGGGTCAAGGTTGGCCAGCGGGTCGCCTTTCACCTCAAGAAGTCCGAGCACACCGTGAAAAAAGCCTTTGAGGAGATGGACGTGCTTCTCATTCAGGAGGGAGGGTGCGCGCCCGGGTACAACCCGGTGACCGCCTTTATTACGTACTCCCTGGAGTGCCAGGGCCGGGCCGTGTTCGCCACCCGCGAGGGGTTCAAGTCCTTGGTCTCGGGCCGGAGCGAGGACTTTGTCCGGCTCGTGTACGATCCGGTGCTCTTTCGCAAGCTCGACTACATCCCGGGCGTGTTCCACGCAGCCCCGCTCGCAGAGTGGCGTGGTGCGCTTCTTCGGGGCGAGCGGTTCCGGGAGTTCGTGAAGGAGGAGGTTCAAAAGAAGGCCGTAGCCGCCATTCGAAAGCGCAAGGTCAGGGCCCTGATCGCCATTGGCGGAAACGGCACGTTCAAGGGCGTGCGTTCGCTCTGTGAGATGTTGCCTACATCGGTCCAGGTGTTCTTCGTGCCTGTGACCATTGACAGCGATGTGGCCGGCACGGACTGTATCGGCCAGCACACGGGCGTGGAGATCGGAGCAGAGAAGATCCGTTGTTACATGGCCGATGCGCGTACGCACAAGCGCACCTACATCGTGGAGATGATGGGCGCGAACAGCGGGTTTCACGCGCTTCATGCCTGCCTGGGCGCGCGCGCCCACCTGGCCGTGCTCCCGGGCATGGAGATCGACCACCGTGCCGTGGTGGAGGCCATGAACCGACGGGAAGAGTGTGTGATCGTGGTGGCCGAGGGCTATCGAAAAAAGGAAAGAGAGGCCGAGGAGAGCACGCTCAATGCAGCCGAGTACTTTCACCAGGAGCTTCTGGCCACGGGGATTTCCATTCAGCGCAAGGTGGTCTGCGAGCCCTTCAGCCGGGACATCCGAGGAGCCGCCCCCAACAACCAGGATGTGACCCTGGCCCAGCGCATGGCCTACAACGTGGCCTCCTACCTCAAGGCAGGCACCTCGCGCCTCATGCCGGCCGTGCTCTCGGGCCGCGAGTACGCCATCCCCTTCAACGAGATCCGCACGGACAACATGAAGGCCGAGGATCTCCTCGTGCTCTCCAACCGCCTCACATAGAGGGACGCTTTTATTCTGAACCTTGGAAGGTTTTCGCTGGGCGGGGATTTACACCCCGTTGTGGTGCTCTTCTGTTGTGAGCAGGCATTTCACATGCCGTTCTGTATCCGACATGTGCAATGGGCATTAGAAACTTACGTTTTTTACCAGCGTCCCCTATTTAAAAAAATGAATCTTTACGGCGCATTTCCCTTATTCGTCCTCGAACAATTCCTCAGAGGCAATAAAGAACTCCCTTCGATCAATGCCCTTCCTTCTCTCAAAGCGCTTCCTTCGGTCGGTACCGGAAAAGCCCCAGTCTTTTTGTCTTCTGTGGAGGCCGCTTCTCCTCTCGATCCACTCCCGTCGGTCTGTGCCGCTTCGTCGGTCCTTGGTCCCGCGCGAACGAGGGTTGACTCTCCGGTCAGGTCGCAGCCTTCTTCCGAACCTGTCCCTGAAACTGTAGATCCGAACTCGTTTCATCGTAATGGCCTCGAAGGTGCCTTGCGCGCACATTTCCCGTTCGGTCTGCTGCGAGACTTCAAAGTGATTCCATCAGATTGCTCTGACACCGATACCCTGTTTTTGTGCTCTATCGGCAATCCCGGAACAGATAACGAGGCTACAGTGTAATCTCCGGAGATCTCTTTTTGCAAGCGGCGGATGGCTTATTCATCGTTATTTTGTGATTTTCGGAGATTCCCGTTCAGATAGGCCTCAATGTATTGTTGGCGCAGGAAGGAGGCCTTGTTCCGGGCATTGTCGAAGAAAACGGAGACACGGGAAGGAATGGTCCACCGGGGAGGCGTGCTGGCAAGCTGCATTTGCTCTTTGATCAATCGGTCGAGTTTGGCTAGGCTGTGGTGGTTGTCCAACGGAAGACGGTTGATCAGCCGCTCTACCTCTCGATTTACCTGATCGAGACGGCGGGTAAGTTCCTCGATTCGACTGATTTCCGGATTACCGGACATATTGAATCTCCCCACACTCCCGCTGAAAGCGGGTGAGGAAAGCCCGAGCAATGCATTTTCAATTTCGCTTGTAAGAAGACCGGGCGGATGTGCCCTGAGAAACCCTTACAGCATATGGGTTTGGTGCGGGAATGCAAGAACACAAAACAGGATTTTTTTGTCTATCAAGTAGGTAGACATATTACCTAATATCAACCAGTCGGCCCTTCCATCTATACACTTTCTTCTCATGGCTATTTTGAGGCGGCTTCCCTCATCAGCGTCTTCACGTGATCGATGGGAATGGCATAGGTGATGCCGGTGGGTTCCTTGAGGATGTGCTCCTTTTTCCCCTTCACGAACACCATGTTGATCACACCGATCACCTCACCGGTGCTGCTCCAGTAAAGCGGGCTTCCGCTGTTACCCGGGTAAGCCGTGGCGTCGATCTGAAAGATGTTAAAGGGATTGCGAAGGTAGGGGATGAGATCCTTCTGAATGGCCCGCGCTGTGGGGCTGGGAATCAGGATGGGGGAGATGGCAGAGACGATGCCTGCGTGGGTGGTGGGGTTCAGCCCCAGCACCAGGCCGATGGGATACCCTGTGAAGGCCACGGCCTGACCCTCCTGAACTGTAGAGGCGTCCCCGAGCGAAAGGGGCGGCAAGCGGGTTCCCTGAATCGCGAGGAGAGCCAAGTCATGGGTTTCGTCCCGGGCAAGGATCGTTGCTTCGATTCCTTTTGAATGGATTTCTGGATGGAAGATTCGCAGTCGGCTCAACGCTTGGTTCTCCTGGACCTGGGCCAGGATGTGTTCATTCGTGACCACTTGGCGGCCGTCTCCAACCACAAAGCCCGTGCCATAAAAGCGGGTCTTGGGAACGTCGTTCCAATAATGGGTCCC
>JASFQI010000429.1:0-3465 GCA_050115555.1 Desulfobacteraceae bacterium | reverse complement strand
CACGGTTGGATGCATGCGGCGGGCCCCGAAGCTGTTCACGGGACGGTCTCCGGCCGCTTTTCTGCACCGGGCAGCCATGGTCGCCACACCGCTCGCCTGGCAGATCAGACCGAGCAAGGCGGTCTCGTACCTCCCGAAGTCCAGGTATCGACCCTGGATCTCCATGACCGGCTCGCCGGGGTGAAAAACCGTTCCTTCGGGCAGGGCCCTCACGTTGAGGGGGAAGTCCCGAAGAAGCGCCACGCACTCCTCCACTCCGGTAAAGACCGCCCAGGGCCAGTTCCGGGGGAACCCCTTGGCCACGAATTCCGCGCGGACCTCCGGGTTTTGCCGCCGGCTTCGAAGGATGCGTTCTGCTCTTTCAAAGTAGACGTCTGTCACGAGGCCCTGGCGAATCTCCTCGATGCTGGCCGTGTGTTTCAAGAAGCCCTCCCTCCATCTCGTGAGGGTACTCTGCAGGTTCTTCCTCGCTTTTCATACAGCCAAGGAATGGATGATGTCAAACAGAACTCCATCCCTTTCAGTAAGCGACGGTCAGGGTGACGGAACCGAAGGAATGGTGCTCTCTCTGGCGTTCGAACTCCCTGGATCGTACCACCTGGGCGTAAGAGAGTTTATAGCGACCATACTCCATACAGACACCGGCCGAGACATCGGCGACAAAAGGCTCCTTATTTACGCTGTGGCTGCTCGTGAACGTGTTCCCATCCAGGAACACGTCCCGAAGTACGGCTCTTCCGCTGACCGCACCGAAGATATGCAGGCTGAATCTGCGACCCCGGGAAATGCGTGAATCCAGGGCGCGCACAGGAGCGTTCGTGTCGCCGGCCGGGCGAATCAGCGCTGCGCCGAAATCGGCAGGGAGGTTCCAGCCTGCGCGGACCTCGATCCCGGCATTCGCATAAGTGGCCACATTTCCGAGACCTGCACCGAGATGAGTAATTGCATCGAGACCCCAACCGCTCCAGTCTCTTTGAAAAAGGCGGTTTTTTCGCTCGTAGATCATAAGCAACCCGGGCTCGTTATGTAGCTGGTGTTCCCATCCCTGGGGGACCGGGATGCCGCGGAGACGATGAACCTGGGCTTGGGTCTGCTCTGCAAACGAGGCGGGACCGACCATGCCGGCCTGGATCTCGATGGTGTCCAGGCGTCGATCGTTCTTGCTGTGGAATGCAATCCCTCCGTAGGCCCAGCCGGCGTACGGGCGGTCGTCAGGGACCAGATCACGGCGATGTGTCTTCTCAGGGGTGTACATGGACTGTCCGATGCAAAGCGCGATGTTCCGTTGCAACCCGGGCTCGTTGATAAAGGGGAGACGCCGGATCCAGGGGAGAGACCAGTCCGGAAGGTCTTCGCTGTCTCGGTATCGGCTCAGGTCCGGAGAGATCCAGGAGATTTTGATTCCGTTGGTGTAGTTTCGATCCGTTCCGGCGAAAACGTCGTTTTCGAAGTACAGGTTGAAGGACCCGGTGGCCTCCGGGCTCAAGGGATCGTCACCCGCCGTGGTTGTTTCAGGAGTGAAGAGCAGAAAAACACACAAGGCCGGGGCCCACAGGCGCACCGATTTCAAAGAGGTGAACAACCATGAGGTCCACATGGGATGCTGTCTCCGGCGTATCGCTCATCCGTCAAGCCTCTTGATCGGAGGCAGGCATTACGGTAGGGTGAGCGGGATGGGTTTGCAAGGGGGAGGAACATGCATCAAGATGCTTACGGGGACCTGCCCCCGAATCGGATCGAATTTCTGGCTCGTGATTACAGCCGTGGCTTCATTCAGTACTGCCGCATGAAGGCCGAGATCATTCGTGACGGCTTTTTCCAGTCCCGGGTGGAGATCAACGCCGATCATCGACAACAGGACGGATTCATTCATGCCGGCGTGATGGCGACCATGGCGGATCACACGGCCGGGTACTCGGCCTTTACCACGGTCCCGGACGACTATCAGATTCTGACCATTGAATTCAAGATCAACTTTCTTCGCCCCGCTTACGGGGATGCACTGGTCTGCCGCTCCAGGGTCATTCGTCGGGGAAAGCGTATCCTCATCGGCGAATCCGAGGTGTTCGATGTGCGTGAAGGCAGAGAGATCCTTGCCGCCAAGGCCTTGGTCACCCTTGCGGCGGTTCGTGCGGATCGCCTGCAATCAAAAAGCGGTTGAGATCTCCTCGGCCAGCTTCCTGGCTGCTTCCGCCGGATCTGCAGCGTCCCGAATCGGTCGTCCCACCACGATGTAGTCGGCCCCACGTAGGACGGCTTCCTTGGGTGTGACCACGCGTCGCTGGTCATCGCCTGGGACCCGGGTCCAGGCCGGTCGAATCCCCGGGGTCACGACGATCATCTCGTCCCCTACCTCCCGCTTCACTCCGGCCACTTCGTGCCCGGAGCAGACCAGGCCGTGGCATCCGGCTTCACGGGCCATCCGGGCTCGAGCAAGAACGAGGGCCGAGACATCTTCAACGAACGGTTCACGGTACCCGAGGCGTTCCAGTTCCGGTGGCCCCAGGCTCGTAAGGACACTGACAGCGAGGATTTTCGTGCCGCCCGGGTTGTCTCGAGCCACGTCCTCGAGCATGCCGTCCCCCTGGTCGCAGTGGACCGTGACAAAGCGCGGACCGAGCCGACTGGCGGCAAGAAACGCCCGTTTCACGGTGGCCGGGATGTCGTGAAGCTTCAGATCGAGAAAGACTTTTCGTCCCGCAGCATCGTGAATCGCCTTCACGATGTCCGGTCCCGCGCTGATAAAGAGTTCGAGGCCTACCTTAAAGAGGCCTACGCGTTCACCGAGCGCTTGGACATATCGCATGGCCTCATCGAGGCTGGGAACATCCAGGGGAAACACGATGTAGTCTTCGGGCGGTCGATTCATATCACCCCTCCGTATACCGGTACCCGCCTTCGTTCGAACGGTGCGGCCTTTCTAAATAATTCGCTCGCGCACTCCTCACCCGCCTCTGGCGGGACTGCAATAAGATTCCCTTGCGGCTCTTCCATCGATGATGAAAAATCGGTAAAAATCGTTGGACAGGAAAAGGTAGAAACGCTATAAATTGAGTCCTCTAATGAGCCACCGTAGCTCAGCTGGTAGAGCACCTCACTCGTAATGAGGATGTCTGCGGTTCGACTCCGCACGGTGGCTCCATTTTTTTCTCCACAACACGGTTTCTCTCATTCGTTTCAAGGCAAGTCCTGGTTTTTAATTTTTTTTTCTTGTCCCCGCATGGTGGAGTGTTGCAGTCCCGTCTCGCACCAGGTATGCTGAAAACTCCATCATAAAGCCTAGATCAGGCGCCCTTCGGAGGCAAGGAGAAACCGAAGCAGGACGGGAAGGTCCTTGTAATTTCATGGAAGATGAGCGGAATGCCACAGGCCGGTTTCTCCTGCTGGACGTAGGCGCAGGCACCCTGGATGTGCTGTGGTATGACGCCGGCTCGGGTGATGTGTACAAAGCGGTCTGTCGCTCCC
>JASFQI010000428.1:0-3467 GCA_050115555.1 Desulfobacteraceae bacterium | reverse complement strand
ATCGCAGAGCGGATTTTGAAGGATTGATTCTGAAGAAGTATTTCGACTTTGCTCCATTCCGCGCCCGCTATCTCGCTGAGGTTACGAATGCCCCGCTTTGATCAGGAAAGAATGATCAAGCTCGTTGTTCAACTGAGGCAGAGTGTCGAGCGCCTTCGCTCCCTGTCCAAGGTGGACCAAGCCTCCTTTACCCAAGACCCCGATAAACTCGGGAGCGCCAAGTACCATTTCATCGTTGCCATTGAGGCCTGCATTGACATTTGCAACCATGTCATATCGAAAAACGGGTTCAGGGCTCCGGAAGACTACAGCGATATCTTCGCCGTCATGGAAGAGGTCAAAGCACTTGATTCAGGCTTTTCAGCTGAGCTCATGAAAATGGCCAAATTCCGAAACCGCCTGGTCCACATCTACTGGGAAGTCGACGATACCCAGCTGTATGAGATCCTTCAGACCCGGCTGGACGATTTCAAGCGATTCCTGGATGCCATGGCCAAGTTTTTGGGCTGGGATGAACTCCCAGGCTTGGGCACATAGCTTGGTACCAAAGCGTTTAAGAGATTGGTTGTATTTCAGAGCGGCGAAACCGCGTTACAGAAATTTTGATGGATTCGCAATAAGCCGAGACCTCCAGATTTGCCTCTAACGATTCCAGTGACTTAAGCGTAGCCAACAGGCGGTCGAGCGGGTTTTTGCGAGGCCGTCAAATTTTCATTCATGAAAATTCCTTATGGCAGACAGTGGATCACCGAGGAGGACATCCGCGCGGTCGCGGACGTTCTCCGCTCGGACCGCCTCACCCAGGGCCCCAAGGTCCAGGCGTTCGAGCAGGCCCTGTGCGACCTCACCGGTGCAAGACACTGCGTGGCCGTGAGCAATGGGACCATGGCGCTTCACCTCGCCTGCCTGGCCCTGGATATCGGGCCCGGCGATGTGGGGGTCACTTCTCCCATCTCCTTCATGGCCTCGGCCAACTGTGTTGCGTATTGCGGAGGGACCCCGTCCTTTGCCGACATCGACCCACACACCCTGTGCCTTTCCTCGGACAAAGTCGAAAAGCAATGCCAGGAGGGAGCGGTTCCCAAGGTCGTCATTCCCGTGGACTTCGCAGGCGTCCCTGCGGACCTGCCCCGGTTTCGCGCACTGGCCGAGCGCTATGGCTTTTCCCTGATCGAGGATGCGGCCCATGCCATCGGCTCCACGTACACATCCAATGGAATAACGTATGCCTGCGGTTCCTGCGTTCACACCGACCTGGCCATCCTCTCCTTTCACCCGGTCAAGACGATTACCACGGGTGAGGGGGGTGCCGTGCTCACGAACCAGGACAAGCTGGCACAAAGACTGAGAAGCCTTTCCAACCACGGCATCGAGCGTGACCCGGATCGCCTTTTATTTCCTTTTACCTCGAACCTTGAACCTTGTCCCTCCTACTACCACGAGATGCAGGCCCTCGGGTTCAACGCCCGCATCACGGATATCCAATGTGCCCTGGGGCTCTCCCAACTGAGCCGCCTGGAGGAGTTCAAGGCCCGAAGGCAGGAAGTCGTTCGGCTGTACAATCGGGCCTTCCGATCCCTGGAGCAGGACGGAAAAGCCTTCCTCCCGCCATGGCCCGATCACACGGATCCCTGCTTTCACCTCTACACCTTGCGGTTGGGCCCCGGATCCAAAATCCCCAGGGACGAGCTCTTCCTCCGCCTTCATGAAAAGGATGTGCTCTGCCAAGTCCACTACATTCCCATTTACAGGCAGCCTTTTTATCAGGAAAGATACGGGTACGATCCCGGCTCCTTCCCCCAGGCGGAGCGATACTTTCAGGCCTGCCTGAGCCTGCCGCTTTTTCCGGGCCTGGACGACGAATCCGTCCGGTATGTCGCGGAAACCGTGACCTCTTTGCTGGATGGATGAGTGTTTCTTTTGACTCGCATGTAAGGGTTCATGCGGTGCGCAGGGCCGCTTATAGCGGGTGCATGGCCAGCTGGAATCTCCCGAATTTCAGGAGCGGCACAAGCCGCGTGACATAAAATTTTGCAACAAAATTTTATCTGGAGTGACAAGTGCTAAACGACAAGACCATTCTCATCACAGGCGGTACCGGTTCCTTCGGGAAGAAGTGCACGGAAATCATTCTCAAGCGCTACAAGCCCAAGAAGCTCATCGTTTTCAGCCGGGATGAGTACAAGCAGTTCGAGATGAGCAAGGTTTTTCTGGGGGACAAGTATCCCATTCGGTACTTTATCGGGGATGTTCGGGATAAGGAGAGGCTCAACCGGGCTTTTCAGGGAGTTGATTATGTTATCCACACGGCAGCCCTAAAGCAAGTGCCGACCCTCGAGTACAATCCCTTTGAAGCGGTCAAGACCAACATTCTCGGCGCCCAGAACATCATCAACGTGGCCATTGACCAGGGCGTGAGAAAGGTCATTGCGCTGAGCACGGACAAGGCGGCCAATCCCATCAATCTCTATGGGGCCACCAAGCTCTGCTCGGATAAGCTTTTCATCTCCGGGAACTCCTATACCAAGCGGGACGGCACGATCTTCAGCGTGGTGCGTTACGGCAACGTGCTGGGGAGTCGAGGCAGTGTGATCCCTTTCTTTTTGAAACAGAAGGAAAGCGGTGCCCTTACCATCACAGATCCCCGCATGACCCGGTTCTGGATCACTCTGGAGCAGGGGGTGAATTTCGTTCTTCAGTGCATGGTAAAAATGGTTGGGGGCGAACTGTTCGTGCCCAAGATTCCCAGCATGAAGATTACGGATCTTGCGGAGGCGATTTGCCCGGAATGCGAAAAGAAAATGATCGGCATCAGACCGGGCGAAAAGCTCCACGAACTCATGATCACAAGAGACGATGCCCGCAGAACGATCGATACGGGGGGTTTTTATATTATTCAGCCGGATTTCCATTTCTGGGGTCGACGGTGCAACTGGAACGGCGCACAGCCGGTGCCGGATGACTTTGAATACAGCTCGGGTACGAATCCGTGGTTTATGAGTACAGGTGAGATGCAGAAGCTGATTCAGGAGTTGTAGCCCTTGCCAATTCTATTAGAAAAGAGTTCCGAAAAGGAGATCGGCCCCGTTAAGTGGGGCAGAGGGCCCCGTGTTTTAAAAGAATATCCCGTGGATATCTTTGGAGTGAAAAAGCTCGGCGTGGAGGAATGGCAAAAAGCCTTTGCCTGGCCGGTGAACGACAAGGAATTCTTTTTTCTGAGCGAGCGAATTGGTGAGATTTTTCATGAGGAGGTTCAAAAGAGCAGTCAGACAGTACGGGATGTCCTTCTTGCAAATTTCGGCCTGATCCAACAATACAGCATGTTTCTTCATGCGCTGATGGTGTCGGAAAGGCTTAAGAAGACAGGCCGAAAGGTTCTTCTTCATGATGAGCTCCAGTACTATCCCGACATTTTGACTGGAAAACCCAGACATCAGGTGAGTCAAGCGAAGACAGGCCTTATAGAT
>JASFQI010000427.1:0-3468 GCA_050115555.1 Desulfobacteraceae bacterium | reverse complement strand
GAGGAAATTTGTGATCGCTTTCATGGCGCCGTCGTCCATTACAAGTTTCGTTCGCTCGAGAGCGTGTCCTCTGCGCGTGATGCTTCTCTTATGGACAGGCTTCGGGAATGTCAAGGTTGATTTCTTTCCAAAGAATAATTAATATTTGGAGGTTATGTCAAACCCGGATAACGGCAGAGCAGGAAGCCGTTATTGGAAACCCGGAAAATCGGCATGATCGTGCCAGTGATAATCGACCGAGGAAGAATCATGGATAGCTCGGAACCCATGCACATCTACACATATCCGGAGCCCGTATTGCGAGAGACGGCGGAGCCGGTGGAGAATATTGACGACGACGTGCTGGACCTGATCGACCGCATGGCCGTGACCATGTACGCGGCACCGGGCATCGGCCTGGCGGCCAACCAGGTGGGCCGGACCAAACGGGTCGTCGTATACGACCTCACGCCGCGTGATGAGGGACGCAATCTACATGTGCTGATCAACCCGGAGATCGTCCTCGCCGAGGGGGAGACCACCTATGAGGAGTCCTGCCTGAGCGTGGTCGATTACTCCGCAGAAGTTTGCCGCAATGCCCACGTGAAAGTGACGGGCGTGGACCGGGACGGCAACCCTGTGGACGTGGAAGCGGACGGGCTCCTGGCCATCTGCCTGCAGCACGAGATCGATCACCTGAACGGCACGCTCTACATCGACCACATCAGCAATCTGAAGCGGGCCTTATACAAAAAGAAGCTCAAGAAGCTCCTCAAGAAGAACGAGCCTTCCGGGTGATCATGGATGCGCTGTCGCGAGATCGCCTTCACGCCCGTCCGGGAATCGTGTTCATGGGCACGCCCGACTTCGCCGTACCCACGCTGCGGTCTCTGCTGGCGGCGGGCCTGGATGTGCGAAGCGTGGTGACCCAGCCGGATCGGCCCAAAGGCAGAGGGAAACGGACTGTGCCCTCACCGGTCAAGAGGTTTGCACTGGACCGGGATATCGAGGTGCTTCAGCCGGAGTCTGTGAACACGGAGTCGTTCCTAGACGTGCTTCGCGAATGCGCGCCGGATCTTTTCGTTGTGGTGGCCTTCGGTCAGATCCTGAAAGGGGACCTTCTCGCCGTTCCCCGGTGGGGGGTTCTGAACGTCCATGCCTCGCTTCTGCCCCGCTATCGAGGGGCCGCTCCCATACAGCGGGCGATTCTGAACGACGAAGCACGGACCGGGTTGACGCTCATGCGCATGGAGGAGGGCCTGGACACCGGACCGGTCCTGTTTCGGGAAGCCGTGGAGATCGCCCCGGAGGAAACCGCAGGAAGCCTTCACGATCGTCTGGCGGACCTTGCCGGGGAAAGGATCGTTGAATGGCTGGAGGCCCTGGCAAAGGAGCCGGTCCGGGAAATCCTTCAGGATGCCGCATTGGCGACCTATGCGCCGAAGATCGACCGGGAGACGATGCGCGTGGAATGGTCAGAGCCGGCCCGCAAGGTCTCGGCACGGATTCGGGCCCTGGACCCTCACCCTGGCGCACGAACCACCCACCAGGGTCAGGGGCTGAAGCTTTTTGCCGCCGGCGTGGCGGACGAGAGGGAACGCGAACATGCGCCGGGACGTGTGACCGTTGAGGCGGATCGCCTTCTCGTGAGCACGGGGTGCGGCCGGGTGGTCGTACGGGAGATTCAGGCTTCAGGCAAGCGCCGCATGCCCATCGCGGACTTCCTTCGGGGGTTTTCCATGGGGACCGGCAGCCTTTTAGGGACCTGACCCTTCGGCCTCTTTTTTGTCCCGGCACGCAGATCATAAAACCCTTAACGTTTCGTGAAGGCCATTGAAGCAAGAAACCGGACCCGAAAAAAGGCGATTCATTTTTCTTCTCCTGCTCACCTGCCTCGTGCTGGTGGCTCTGGCGGCGGTGCTGTGGTGGGTGCCCTACGTGGGCTTTGCCTCCATTCACCCCCACCTGCCGCTGATCATGGCGATTGTTTTTGGCGGGGCGGTCCTCTTTCTCCTGGGCGGCGGCCTGACCCTGGTGTTCACCATCCTTCGGGGCAGGAACCTCTTTTTCAACCGCCGGATCCGGGGCGTGGTCATTCGGTTCCTCTTTCCCCTGCTGGTCATTGTGGGCAAGCTCGTGGGAATTGCCAAGCCCCAGGTAAGGCGGAGCTTCGTAGCCATCAACAACCAGCTCGTCCTGGCCGAGGCCCGGAAGGTCCCACCCGAGAAGATGCTGATTCTTCTTCCTCACTGCCTCCAGTACCATGAGTGCACGGTGCGGATCACCGCGGGCGTGGAGCACTGCAAGAAGTGCGGCCGGTGCAAGATCAAGGACCTGGTGACCCTGGGTGAGACCTACGGTGTGTCCCTGGCCGTGGCCACCGGCGGGACCCTGGCCCGGAAAATCGTGGTGGAAAAGAAGCCTGCGCTGATCATTGCCGTGGCCTGCGAGCGGGACTTGACGAGCGGCATTCAGGACACCTACCCCATCCCGGTCTTCGGCGTGCTCAATCGGCGCCCCAACGGCCCGTGCTACGACACGGATGTGGACCTCGACAAGGTGGAGGAGGGGGTTCGACATTTCCTTGAGCAAAAAAGCGATGCAGCCCAGAGATCTGGCCCTGTCCCTGTTGAGCAGGAAGGCCGCGAGGAAAGAGCCCTGGGGTAATCCTCTGGACGAGGTGTTCCAGAAAAACCCCCACCTCTCAGCGCGTGACCGGGCGTTCGTCAGTCACCTCGTCCAGGGGGTCTGGCGCTGGCGCGGCCGCCTGGACTGGATGATCGCCCAGGCGTCCAATCGTCCCTTTCAACGCATCTCTCCGGTCGTGCTGAACATCCTGCGCCTGGCCCTGTACCAGATCTGTTACATGGACCGGGTCCCGGATTCGGCGGCGGTCAACGAGGCGGTCCTTCAGGTAAAGGCACAGGGAGCGGCTCGCGCCGCCCCGTTTGTCAATGGCCTACTGAGAAGCCTTTGCAGGGACCGGCAGGGGATCGCGTTCCCCGATTCGAAGCATGCGCCAGTCCCTTCCCTGGCAGCGGTTCATTCCTTTCCCGAGTGGCTGGTTGAACGCTGGCTCCGGTCCCAGGGGTTGAAGGAGACCGAGGCCCTTCTCTGTGCCCTGAACCGAATCCCTCCCCTGTGCGTCCGTGCGAATCGGCTCCGGATGGACAGGGACGGATTGCTTGAACATTTGACGGCCGAAGGGGTTACAGCAGAAGCCTTTCCCGGGGTGCCGGAAGCGTTGTGCATTCAGGGGCTGAGGGGGCGTGTGGATCGCCTTGCATCGTATGAAGAGGGCCTTTTTCAAGTGCAGGACCCCGGAGCGGAGGTGGCCGCCCACCTCCTGGCGCCGGCTCCCGGAGAGAGCGTGCTGGACCTTTGCGCGGGGTTCGGGGGCAAGGCCACGCATCTGGCCGAGCTGGCAAAGGATCAGGGTCGGGTGGTGGCGCTTGACATACAGCCGAAGCGGCTGGTACACCTTCGCAG
>JASFQI010000426.1:0-3480 GCA_050115555.1 Desulfobacteraceae bacterium | reverse complement strand
CCTGACGCCTTTGCAGTACAAGGTCACCCAGGAGAACGGGACCGAGCCACCGTTCAAAAACACTTACTGGAATCAAAAGGCCCAGGGGATCTATGTGGACGTTGTGTCCGGAGAACCGCTCTTCAGCTCGCAAGACAAGTTTGACTCTGGAACGGGCTGGCCGAGCTTCACGCGCCCCCTGGAGCCCGAGAACATCGTGGAGCACGCAGATCGCAGCCTCTTCATGACGAGAACCGAGGTCCGAAGCAAGCATGGGGACAGCCATCTCGGGCATGTGTTTTCGGACGGCCCACCGCCCACGGGGCTTCGCTACTGTATTAACTCGGCCGCGCTTCGTTTTGTCCCGAAAGAGGACCTCGAGGCGGAAGGGTACGGGGCATATGCCGACGCCCTGGATCCTGCGCAGAACCGTTAGGCGGAGCCGGCCTCCTGCCGGGGCCGGAGGATAGGAGCCGATTCGCCGCATGACAGGTGTTGATCGCGCGCCTTTCCTCTCGCCGCTTTTATAGCTTCCCGCGGACGGCCCAGTGAAACAGGCGCTCCAGGCCTTTGGCCTCCAGGGGAACGGGATTCGTGACCGCGTTGGCATCCGCCAGCGCGCGCTCCACCAGAATGGGGATGTCGGATGTCCGCACGCCCAGCTCGCTCAGGGTCCCGGGCATCCCCAGCTCCATGCGAAGCTCCAGGATCCAGTCCACCAAGCCGCGGTAGTCGTAGCGCGGCAGATCGAGGAACCGGGCCACCTCGGCCATCTTCCCCTGGATGCGACGCCGGTTGAACCGCAGCACATAGGGCATGACCGCGCCCACGGTCCGCCCGTGGTGGGTCTTGAAGAGTCCGCCCACGGCGTGGGCCATGGCGTGCATGGCGCCCAGGCCCTTTTCAAAGGCGATGGCGCCCATGATGGAGGCCGCCATGGTGTAGGCCCGCGCTGTGAGATTTCTCCGCTCGTGAAAGGCCACAGGCAGCCATTCCCTGGCGTAGCGAATCCCCTGAATCGCGACAGCGTCGAGCATGGGGCTGAACGCCGGGTTGCAGAGCGCTTCCAGGTTGTGGGAAAGGGCGTCCATGCCCGTTGCCGCGGTGAGATACGGGATGAGCCGGCGCGTCAGGGTGGGGTCTGCAATCACGATCCGCGGCAGGAGGTCCGGGTGGTAGAGGCTCTTCTTGATGTGGTGTGTCTCGTCCGTGATCACGGCGCTGGCATCCACTTCCGAGCCGGTTCCTGCCGTGGTGGGAACCGCGATCACAGGGGGGATGCGCCCCTTTTGGACCGGCGGGGCCGCCTTGCCGTACGTGTACTGCCAGATGTTCGCCGGGCCCACGGCCATGGCCAGGGCCACGGCCTTTCCCGCGTCCAGCGGGCTCCCGCCGCCCAGGGCGATAATTCCGTCAAATCCCCCTTCCAGGAACGCCCGGGCCCCCTGCGCCACACTCTCGCCGGTGGGGTCCGATGAAATGTCTGAAAAGACCCCGATCTCGATGCCCCGCTCGCGGTTGGTATCCACGAGGCGACCTGCAATGGGGAGCCTCGCAAGTCCGCGATCCGTGACCAGGAGAGGATGCGTCATGTTCAGGCTCTCGCACGCGTCCGGGAGCTCGGCCGCCCGTCCCACGCCGAAGCGGATCTCGGTGGGATGATTCCAGTCGGCCCGAAGACCGTTCACCCGTTCCCGCTTCGGTGTCCTCCCGGGAGGTCTCATGCCGCGGCCCTCCTATACCGTTCGCCGGCTCCCTCTTGACCGGAAACGCTCACCTCCCCCCGTACTTTTTGGAGGAGTGCGCCTCAGGGGGTGTTCAGGCGAACGGCCACGTTCTTGGTCTGCACGTAGTTGCGCAAGGCCTCGAGGCCCTTTTCCCGTCCGAATCCGGACCGCCGGGTCCCGCCGAACGGGGTCTCCACGCCCCCGGCGAACCACTCGTTTACAAAGACCTGACCGGCCACGAGCCTGCGTGCCGTCCAGTGGGCCCGACTGAGATCCTGTGTGTACACACCCGCAACCAGGCCGAAAGCCGTGCCGTTGGCCAGGGCCACGGCCTCCTTGGGCGTCTCGAAGGGCTGGACACAGAGCACCGGCCCGAAGATCTCCTCCTGTGCAATGCGCATATCCGGCTTCACGTCCGCGTAAATGCTCGGGGGGAAGAAGTGTCCGGGGAGATCGGTGACGGGCCGGCCGCCCGTCACCCGCAAGGCCCCGGACGACTCGGCCTCCAGGCAAAAGGAGGCCACCTTGTCGAGCTGATCCCGGGAGATCAGGGGCGTCACGTCGGCATCCTCCATGCCGGGACCCACGCTCAGGGCCTCGGTCCGCTGCTTCAATCGATCCAGAAGTTCGTCTTGAACCGCCTCGTGCACAACGAGCCTGGAGAGGATGGAGCAGATCTGGCCGGCATTGGAAAACGCCCCGCTCATCACGTCATCGGCCACGGCGTCCAGGTCCGCATCGGGGTAGACCACGCCCGCGGACTTGCCGCCCAGCTCCATGACCGCGGGGATCACCCGCTCCGCCGCCTGTCGAAGGATGGCCTGTCCCGTGGGAACGGACCCGGTGAACACCACGTGGTCCACCTCGGGGTGCGCCACCAGCGCGTTCCCCACATCGCTTCCCCTGCCGCAGAGGATGTTGAGGGCCCCGCCGGGCACTCCGGCCCTCTCGCACGCCTCGCCCAGGAGGCAGATGCTCAGGGGGCAGAGCACGGGCGCCTTCACCACCACGGTGTTGCCCGTGGCCAGGGCGCAGGAGACCGATCGCACGGCAAGCTGTAGGGGATAATTCCACGGGACCACCTGAGCCGAGACCCCGTAGGGCTCGAGCAGGGTGTAATCCAGGTAGCCCTCTCCCAGGGGTATGGTGCGTCCCTCGAGCTTGTCGGCCATTCCTCCGTAGTAGCGGAAGTACCGGGCAGAGGCTGCTGCCTGGTCCCGGGCGCTCGTGATGCGCTTGCCATTGTCCAGGCACTCGGTGCGGCCGATCTCGTCGGTCAGGCGCTCCAGTTCTTCGGCGATGGAGAAGAGAAGTCCCATGCGCTCGGCCGGATTCAGGTCCCGGAGCGCACCGCGCTCAAAGGCTCGGCGGGCCGCGCAAGCCGCGCGATCCGCGTCTTCGATCTCAGCACGAGCGATCTCGGACAAGGGCTCGGCCGTGGCCGGGTTTTCCAGGACGATCCTTCGGCCCCGGCCCCCTTCGACCCACTGCCCGTCAATAAAGTTCTTCCAGAAAGGACGGATGACCGACGATGCCATAAGAGAACCCCCTTTCCCTGGTCCTCAAAACCTCTCACTTAATGGCCTTGAAAATGCTTCGCTCGCGCGTTCCTCATCCCGCCTATGAAGCGGGAACAAGGAGAGATTCAAAAAAGACCGATTTTTGACATTTTCTTGAAACGCATGGGCCCAGGCAATCGGTCCCTGCAATCTCAAACCGGGGGTGAAGCGGCCGGCAGCGGTTGAGCAGGTTTTGTGAGCAGAACTCAAGCCTG
>JASFQI010000425.1:0-3490 GCA_050115555.1 Desulfobacteraceae bacterium | reverse complement strand
CCCCGGCGTTCGGCCGCGGTTCTAGTCTGCTTGCTGCTCCCACTTGCCGTGCCGTACGATCTCTCCCTCGATCATGTACACGACCTCCTCTGCGATGTTCGTGGCATGGTCTGCGATCCGCTCCAGATAGCGTGAAATGAGATAATGGTTCATTAAGTATCCGACCCGATCAGGGTGTTTCTGAATGAGTTCCTTGACCTGGTCATACATCGAGCTATGGATCTCATCCACCTCGTCGTCCAGGGTGAGCACGCGAAACGCGATGTCCAGATCCAGGTTCACCAGGGAGTCGAGGCTGCTCTTGAGCATGGCCTGGGTCTTCTCCGCCATGGCGCGAAAATCCAGGTTCACGTCCAGGGGGGCCTTTCGAGCAATGAGCGTTACGCATCTTGCGATGTTGACGGCCTCGTCCCCGATGCGTTCCAGGTCGTTGTTGATCTTGATCACGGCGGTGAGGAACCGCAGGTCCACGGCCACGGGCTGGTGAAGCGCCAGGATTTTCAGGCACTCCTCCTCCACCTCCACTTCCCGCTCGTCCACCTCGTAATCCGTTGAGATGATCTGCGCCGCACGGGCCATGTCCCGTTGTTCCAGGGCGCGGGTGGCCGTGCGGACCCGTTCCTCCACCATGGCCCCGAGCGAGAGGATCCGCTTCTTGAGCCGTTCGAGCTCCCGTTGTAAGTGTCTTGCCATTGTGAGTCCTTTCCGAAACGGCTGCCCCTAACCGAAGCGCCCGGTGATGTAATCCGACGTTTGCTTGAGGTTGGGCCGGGTGAACAGCGTATCCGTGGGCCCGGCCTCGATCAGCCGCCCCAGGTAAAAGAAGGCCGTAATATCCGAGACCCGTGCGGCCTGCTGCATGTTGTGGGTGACGATGATGATGGTGTACGCGTCCTTGAGTTCGTGAATGAGCTCCTCGATTTTTTGGGTGGCGATGGGGTCCAGTGCGGAGGCCGGCTCGTCCATGAGCAGGACGTCCGGTTCAACGGCCAGGGCGCGTGCAATGCAGAGCCGCTGCTGCTGCCCGCCGGAAAGGCCCAGCGCGGATTCGTGCAGCCGGTCCTTGACCTCCTCCCATAGGGCCGCGCGCTGGAGGCTTTTCTCCACGCGCTCCGCCAGAAAGGACCGGTCCCTGACTCCGTTGACGCGAAGGCCGTAGGCGATGTTTTCGAAGATGGTCTTGGGAAAGGGGTTGGGTTTCTGGAACACCATGCCGATGTGCCGCCGAAGGGTCACCACATCGATGGACGGGTCATAGATATTTTGCGCGGCATAGAGAATTCGCCCCTGAACCCGCGTCTGGGGGATCAGGTCGTTCATGCGGTTGATGCACCGCAGCAGGGTGCTCTTCCCGCACCCCGACGGACCGATGAGGGCCGTGACCTGGTTTGCTTGAAACGACAGCGTGATGTCCTGGAGCGCATGAAAGTCCCCGTAATAGAATTGAAGGTCCTCTATGGCGACTTGGATGTTGGAATCCGATTCCATGGAAAGCGTATGGCCTCCTTGGTTCGTTGTCATGTCTTTCTCTGAAGGCGGGCGCGGTAGATGATCGCCAGCAGGTTCAGGCCGAGCACCAGCACGATGAGCACGAGAGCGGTGCCGTACTGAAGATGCCGGGTGGCCTCGATCTCTGTCCCTGCCGTGGCCAGCACGTAGATATGGTAGGGCAGGGCCATGATTTCATCAAATACGCTGGCCGGCAGCGACGGCGTGAAGTAGACCGCCGCCGTGAACATGATCGGCGCGGTCTCGCCGGCCGCCCGGCTCAGCCCCAGAATCGCTCCCGTGAGAATCCCCGGCAGTGAGGCCGGGAGCACGACCCGGTAGATGGTCTGCCATTTCGTGGCCCCCAGGCCGAGGGAGGCCTCCCGGTAGGTGTCGGGTACGGCACGGAGGGCCTCCTCCGCGGAGCCGATGATGACCGGGAGGCTCATGGCGCCCAGGGTCAGCGCACCGGCCAGAAGGCTCACGCCCATCTTGAGGTAGACCACGAAAAAGGCCAGCCCGAAGAGCCCGAAGACCACGGATGGAACGCCGGCCAGGTTGTTGATCCCGAGCCGGATCAGGCGGATGACCCGCCCGGGCCGGGCATATTCGTGGAGGTAGATGGCCGAGGCCACCCCGATGGGGAGCGCGATGAGGATGGCGCCCAGGCTCAGGCAGGCCGTTCCCACGATGCAGGGGAGAATCCCCCCCTTGGTCATGGAATCCATGGGAGGCTGGGTCAGGAACGTCCAGTTGATCGCCCGCCACCCGTTGACGACCAGGAAGTAGATGACCACGGCCAGGGCGATCCCGTTGATTGCGGCGGCTGCCCGAAAGAGCCAGAACCAGATCTGCTGGAAGATTCGCCGTTTTCGCAGGCTGGTGACCGCACAGGTCTGGACGGGGTCGTTTACGGGACGGACCTCGGACGGCCGTGTCGGTGGAACGGCTGCATGTTGCGGGCGGATTCCTTTCGGTCTTTGCTTTGATGTCATTGGGAACGCCTTCCTGTGATGCCCCTCAAAGGGTTGCGGCCCCCACCTGCTTGTATCGGTGGGAGATCTGCTCGGCGATCAGGTTGAAGACCAGTGTAAAGAGAAAGAGCACGATCGCCGTGGCAAAGAGCGCATAGTAGTGATTCCCGCGAAACGGGGCCTCGGCCATTTCCGCGGCAATGCTCGCCGGCATGGGCCGGACCGGGTCAAAGAGCGAGGACGGCACCATGGCGGCGCCGCCCGCCACCATGAGAACGACCATGGTCTCGCCGATGGCCCGCGACATGCCCAGGATCACGGCCGTGGTGATCCCGGACAGGGAGGCCGGAAGGATGACCCGCGCGATGGTTTCCCATCGTGTCGCGCCGAGTGCGAGCGAGGCCTCCTTGAGCTCCGTAGGGACGCTGAAGATCGCATCCTCCGAGATGCTACACATGGTCGGGATGGACATGAAGGCCAGCATCAGGGCGGCATTGAACAGGTTCAGGCCGGTGGCCACGTTGAGGGTTTCCTGGAGAAAGGGCGCCACCACCACCATGCCGAAGAACCCGATGACCACGGAGGGGAGGGCGGCCAGGAGCTCAACCACGGGTTTGACCCACTGGCGAAGCCGCGGGGAGGCGGATTCGGCGAGGTAGAGTGCGGTCAGCACGCCCAGGGGAATCGAGATCACGGAGGAGACCCCGGTGACCGCCATGGAGGCGATGATAAGCGGGAAGATGCCGAAGTCCGGGGGATCGTCCGTGGGGTACCAGTACTCGCCCAGGAGGAAGCCTCGAACCGATACCACATCGAAAATCGGCACCCCCTCGAGAAAGAGAAAAAAGGCGATCATGCCCAGGGTCACGATGGAGGCCAGGGCCACTGCCAGGAAGGTCCATCGGATGGCCTTTTCTTTCTGTCTGCGGCGCCTGCCGGCATTGGCCGACGAGCGCGTCATACTCTGTACCTCGCGCTGCATGCGCGTCCTCCAAGAGGCCCATAGACAACGGGTCCGTCCGAGGAAT
>JASFQI010000424.1:0-3515 GCA_050115555.1 Desulfobacteraceae bacterium | reverse complement strand
TTCTTGCTCACCACAATGACCTCGGGTCCGCCTTCGGGTTTCTCTTCCCCCGTTTCTTCGACCTTGGCTTCCACGGGCTCCCCTTCCTGTTCCTGGGCCTCTCTCGCCTCTGCCTCTGCCTCTGCCTCTGCCTTGAGGCGTTCTTCCGCGATGGCGTGTCCCTGAATGCATGCGTCGGCCATTTTGGAGCACACCAGGCGAATCGCTCGAATGGCGTCATCGTTGCCGGGAATGATGTAGTCGATTTCGTCGGGGTCGCAGTTCGTGTCGGCGATGGCCACAACGGGAATTCCCAGCTTGCGGGCCTCGCGAATGGCAATGTGCTCCTTTTTGGGGTCCACGATGAAGACGGCCCCGGGAAGGTCATCCATGTTCTTGATGCCCCCCAGGTTTTTCTCCAGTTTCACCATCTCCTTCTCCATCCCCAGGGCTTCCTTCTTGGTGTACCGGCTCAGGGTGCCTTCCCGCTTCATGGTTTCGAGTTCTTTGAGCCGATTGATGCTCTTTCGAATGGTCTGGAAGTTCGTGAGGGTCCCGCCCAGCCATCGGTTGACCACGTAAAACATACCGCAGCGTTCGCTTTCCTCGACAACAGAGTCGTGAGCCTGTTTCTTTGTGCCGACGTACAACAGCGAGTAGCCGTCTGACACGGTCTTGGCAATGAAGTCATAGGCCTTGTCAAAAAGCTTGACGGTCTTTTGCAGGTCGATAATATGAATGCCGTTGCGGGCCCCGAAAATATAGGGCTTCATCTTGGGGTTCCATCGTCGTGTCTGGTGACCGAAGTGGACCCCGGCTTCCAGTAACTGCTTCATTCCGATTTTGGGTGCCATGGGACTTCCTCCTGTGATTTTGGGGGCCGATTCGGCCCGACCCGGTTTTTCCTCCGTTCAGATGAGTTCGGCTGCACCTGGGTCGATCTGAACGTGTGGTGTAAGGTCCGTTCCATGGAATCGCAGGACGTGAGGGCAGGAAATGCACAGGGGTGGCAACGAGGAGAAAGAGCCCTCCAGGGCCGTACCTGGCTCCTTGGGAACGGGTTCGCGGGCGCCTTGTCCCCGCAGGCAGGGGATGACAAGGGCACCCGGCAAAACTTTAAACGTTCTTATTTAACAAATCCAAACATCGGCTGCAAGTGAAAAAAGTGCGCTTTTCCTTTCCGAAAAGAGCCAAACCAACACAATACCGGACCCCAAAGCGGTTGACCTTGACGGCCTGTTTTTCTATAGTGAGAGCACAGGACCGAAGGAGTGGGGTCCAACCCATGGGGGCGGCGAGGCCCTGAATGAATGAGGAGATCAAAAGAGACCTCAGAAAGCTGGCACGTGATACGGAAACCCGCGTGGCGCAGTCTTTGCTCAAATGGAAGTACCGAAAGGAAGGAAAGCCGGTCCCGGATGAGCAGAGCGTGCGGCGGGACTCCGAAGCGGTTGCCGAGAGGGCGAATCGCATCCTGGCCGAGCGCGGAAAAAGGGCCTGGGCCGGGATGAAGAGAGCATATCGCCAGTCCCGAGGGGGGGAGGACGGAAACGATTGAACCGGTCGGAGGTCCTTAGGTCGATTCGCGATCAATTGGATCAGGAAGAAAGTCATCGACTGGCTTCCGGAGCCTGCCTCAGCAGGCAAGCGATTCGGCGTGATTCCGAGGAAAACATCGAGCAAGGACACCGGCAGGAGTTCGCGCTGGATACGGACCGTATTCTTCACTCTCTCGCCTACTCCCGTTACATCGACAAGACGCAAGTCTTCTACCTCATCAAAAACGATCACATCACCCACCGTGTATTACACGTACAACTCGTCTCCAAGATCGGCCGGACCATCGGCCGTCTCCTCCGTCTCAATGAGGATCTCATCGAGGCCATTTCCCTGGCGCACGATATCGGGCACACGCCGTTCGGCCACGACGGTGAACAGTTCCTTTCGGAGATCTCGCTCCGATACGGGCTGAGCTCATTTCTGCACAACATCCAAGGGGTACGATTCCTGGAGCGAATCGAACGCAAAGGAAGAGGCTGGAACCTGACGCTTCAAGTGCTCGACGGCATTCTATGCCATGACGGGGAGTTGCACAATCAGGCACTTTCTCCCGACCGGGAAAAGAGCTTCGACCGGCTCGAGGAACAGATGCGGGCCAAGGCCGACAACCCTGCCATGGAAGTCTGGCCGATGACCCTGGAGGGGTGCGTCGTGCGCATGGCGGACACGATCAGCTACATTGGCCGGGATATCGAGGATGCCATCCGCATTGGGCTGATCCGTCGGACGGATATCCCGGATACGTGCCGACAGGTCCTCGGAGATACGAACGGGAGCATTGTCTACGCCCTCGTGGAAGACATGACGGCTTACAGCCTGGATCGATCCTGCATCGGCTTCAGCCCGGAAGTGGGGGAGGCCCTGGGAAGGCTCAAGGTATTCAACCAGGAGTCTATTTACAGGAGCGAACGGGTCAAAAGACAGACCCCGAAGGTCCGGTTGATGTTTGAGCTCCTCTTTGAGAAATACCTCAATGATCTGAAGGCCGGCAACGAGCAGTCGGACATCTTCCAGGGGTTCCTGGATGGAATGTCGGACACCTATCGGCAGGAAACACGGGATGCGGAAATCGTCCGGGATTTTATCGCGGGCATGACCGACGAGTATTTCCTGGACCGCTGCCAGGCCCATCTCGTGCCCACGATCGAACCGGCAAGGCGCTGACCCCGGGCTTCGCGACGATTGAACCCCCATTGGACGGGCATGGGGGCTCATCAGGTCGCAGGAAATGCGAACAGGGTGAGCAAGGACCATCCGGGACGGTCGAGCCGCTCATCGAGCGTAAGTGGAGCAACCCGGGGCCTTTTTAAAGGAACGGTTGACAATTTTCCATTGAGAAAGTAAATGATATTGTCGTTTCTTGAATCCCTTTGTCATATGGACAAATAAAGAAAAATTTCACAAACCCTTGGTCCGACCTGAATGGACCCATTTAGGTGCGAGGAACGGAGGCGATGGAGAATGGTTCAAACCCAAGCGCTCAAGCAAGGGGACACGCTGTTGGAGCTGGAGAACGTACACATGTACTTCGGCAAGGTTGCGGCCCTGGCCGGCGTGGACATTCAGGTCAAGAAAGGGGAAATCCATTCCATCATCGGCCCGAACGGGGCAGGGAAGACCGTGATGATGAACTGCATCAACGGTCTGTACTCACCCCAGAAGGGAACGATTCGCTACAAGGGACAGCCCATCAATCAGCTCAAGCCTCACCTCCGCGCCAAGCTGGGCATATCGCGAACCTTTCAAAAGATCGAGCTTTTCGGCGGCATGAGCGTGCTGGACAACATTCGTCTGGGACGCCACATCCACATGAAGTCCGGCATCTTGAGCGGTTCGTTTTACCTGGGGAAAACCAAAAAGGAGGAGATCGAGAATCGGCAGTTCATTGAGGAAGAGATCATCGATCTACTCGAAATCGAGAGCATCCGCGACAAGACCGTGCACATGCTGCCGTACGGACTGCAAAAGCGCGTGGA
>JASFQI010000423.1:0-3527 GCA_050115555.1 Desulfobacteraceae bacterium | reverse complement strand
CGGGCGCCTGACCGCTTCCCCGGCACGTGGAACAGGTCTGGGGCTTCTGCATGGTCAGCTCGGTCTCGAACCCCCGCAACGCACTCAGGAGATCGATCGTCAGGGCGTGCTCCATGTCACGTCCGCGGGTCGGCCCCGCAGCGCGAAAACCGGCGCCCGGGGCGCCTGAAGCCCCGAACCCGAAGAGATCCCCGAACACGTCCTCGTAATCGTGGTATCGGCCGAAACCGGCGCTTTTTCCATGGGTCTGCCCGCCGGCCTGTCCGCCGAAACCCGAGCTCCACTTCTTGTACTCGCGGGCCTGATCCGCATCAAAGCCCGCCTGAAGCCCTTCCTCCCCGAACTCGTCGTAGAGTTTCCGCTTTTCCTCATTGCCTACGGCCTCATAGGCCCTGGAGACATCCTTGAATTTCTGCTCCGCCTCCGCATTTCCCGGGTTCAGGTCCGGGTGCCACTTTCGGGCGAGCTTTCGGTAGGCCTTTTTAATCTCATCCTGTGTCGCGTTCCTGGAAACGCCAAGTATGTTGTAAAAATCCTCTGCCATGGCCCTCGCCCCTGTCTATAGACGTGTCTCCCCTCTCTCCCGGCTTCTGTCCGTGATCAAAGAAAAACAACGCCACGACGCCTCCGCTCAAGGAGTGTATCGAATCGACACGCGCAATGTCAAACCGACCGCGTTGCCTTGATATGCCTTCGAGGACCGGCCTTGCACCCTCAGCCGATGTGCAGGACCTTGGCCCCCTGGATGTTGCCGGTCTTGAGCTCCCAAAGGGCGCGGTTCGCCTCGGACAAAGAGAACTCCTGGACCACGGGCCGTATCGGGATCTCGGCGGCCAGAGCCAGAAACTCCACCACGTCCGCACGGCATACATTGGCCACGCTCTTGATCTCCTTCTCCATCCAAAGGTGCTCGGTGTAGTCCAGCTTCAGGAGCTCCTCCTTGTCCCCTTCCTCCTTTCGAATGGCGTTGATAACCAGACGCCCCCCCGGCGTAAGGTTTCGAAGGGCTTCCCGAACGGGTTTCCACGCCGGAGTCGTGTCGATGATACGGTCCAGCCGTTCCGGGGATGTGTCCTCGGTCCCTCCGGCCCATATCGCTCCCAGCTCCCGGGCGAACCCCTGCTCTCTTTCGCTGCGGGCAAACACGAAGACCCGACTCTTCGGGTAACGCCGCCTGACCATTTTGAGCACGAGGTGGGCGGAGGCCCCGAAGCCTGTCAACCCCAGGGAATGACCGTCTTTCAAGCCGGTCAACCGAAGAGAACGGTACCCGATGGCCCCGGCACAAAGAAGCGGTGCGGCTTCCATATCCGAAATGCCCTCCGGAATGGGATAGGCGAACCTCTCCGGCACGGTCATGTACTCTGCATAACCACCGTTCGCATCCCTCCCCGTGGCGCGGAACTCGGGGCACAAATTGTCCAACCCGGCGCGGCAGGCCTTGCACGTACCGCAGGCCGAATGAATCCAGGCCACACCCACACAATCGCCCTCGTGGTGCATGGTGACGCCGGTGCCCTTCCCTGCCACCCGACCCACCACCTCGTGGCCGAGCACAACCGGCAAAACCGGGGGTGGCGTTCGTCCTTCGATCTCATCCAATTCCGTGTGGCAGACCCCGCAAGCGGTAACCCTCACAAGGACCTCGCCCTCCGCAGGAATCGGTTGTGGGATCTCTTCGAGCCTCAAGGGCTCTGGATTGGACCGGATATCGCAGAGCGCATGCAGCATCATGGCCTTCATGACGGCGAGCCTCCTTTCTGAACGGCGAATCGGAGTTCTTCTCTTACAAAAGCAGCATTTTTTCTCGCCAAGACACGAAGACGCCAAGACGGCCAATGCAATAGGATTTGAATCGGTTCTCTTTGCGATCTTTGCGGCTTTGCGTGAAACACAAGGTTCAAGGTTTACCGCATCGGGTTCGTCGTGTCCCCCTCCTCCAGCATGGCTGCCAGCACATCCCTCTGTGCGGGTCCGGGAACGAACCCGGTCACCTCCCCGGCGAGGACCGCCTCCCCGTGCTGGTTTTCAAACCGGGCCTCAGCCCGCGCCCGGCCACGGGCGTCGATCTCCATCACCTGGATACGGAATATACTCAATCCGGCGCCCTGCGATCAAGCCCCGCACCGCCCTTTTCCGAAAACCGCCTTCAGAAAGGCTCTAAGAGCCCGAAAGGCCTTGTCAAGACCGCAGAAATCCGGTAAAAAACCGTATGGCTTGAACCATGCGCTGTTCGGGTGGGAATACTTCTCACAAGGAGGGGGAAATGAAGGCTCTGGTGACGTACCTTTCTGAAACCGGAAACACGAAAAAGATCGCGGAAGCCGTCTACGAGGGAATCCAGGAAGCGACCAAGGATATCATCCCGCTGAAAGATGTGGACTCCGTGGACGAGTACGACGTGGTGTTCTGTGGCTTTCCTGTGCAGGCGCACAGCGTTCCGGCCAAGATCTCGAAATTCATCAAAGGCCTCCCCAAAGGGACAAAGATCGCGCTTTTTGCAACACACGGCTCTCTTCGGGGTGGCGAACTCGCCATCACCGCGTTTTATGAAGCCGTCACCCTAGCCTCCGACTTGACGGTCCTCGGCACCTTTGGATGCCGGGGGAAGGTGAAGTCCCAGATTATCGAGGGACTCATGAAAAAGGTCGAGCACAAGGCCTGGGCACAGGAAGCCCAGAGCGCGGCCGGTCACCCGGACTCAGGGGATCTCGAGGATGCACGGGATTTTGCCGATCAGATGATCACCAAGGTGCGCAGGCTCTGATCCGAACCCCTTTCGAAGAACCCTACCGCCGTGTAGAGCGGACCGGACGGAGCCGGGTCCCGAATCTCCCGATCCCAGGCGTTCGTGACCTCATGTCATCCATGCAGGCTGAGCTTGTGCCATGACATCGCTTCTTCTGGAGGGCGGCGGAATGCGGGCCGGATTCGTTGCCGGGGCCCTCATGGCCCTAACGGATCTGGGCATCACACGCTTTGACCAAGCCCTGGCCGTTTCGGCAAGCGTGCCGACGCTCGCATATTTTGCAGCGGGTCAGCGGGAAGAGCTCGAAACCGTCTGGCGGGAGGAGCTCAATACCCCGAAGCTCGTCTGCTACCGGAACATCCCTGCCACTTCCATTCATCCCTCCGTCACGCACCCCATCCTGGATATCGACTACCTTGTGTATGAGGTGTTCGAGAGAAAGTATCCCCTGGATCTTGATCGTCTCCTCGAAAGCGGTGTGGACTGCCGGTTTGCCGCGACGTGCGTGAACTCGAGGAAACTCGTCCTTCTGGATCCGCAGGCGGCGGACATCTATCAGATCTTCAAGGCCGCCCTTGCCGTGCCCGGCTGCTACCCCGCGGCCGTTCGTGTGAACGATCTGGAGTATGCGGACGGCGGCGCGGTCGATCCCCTGCCTGTGAGGCGCTTTTCCGAGATCGGCGCGAGCCGCTTCCTGGCCGTTCTCTCCCGCCCCCTTCAGGCCACCTGCGAACCCCCGGGACTACTGGAGCGTGTGCTCAAGGGGGCGGGAGAGAAC
>JASFQI010000422.1:0-3530 GCA_050115555.1 Desulfobacteraceae bacterium | reverse complement strand
AGCGGCTTCATCCATCTCGGCGGCCGCATTCCCGCCCCCGCGCAGAGCCTGATCAATTGAGAGACAAATCGGACCGGCCCTGCATCTCCTTACGGACCCGCGCCATAAGGTCCTCCACGCCCTGCGCGTCCTCCTTGTGAAAGGCATGCGGGAGGGACACATGGGCAAGGGCCCGGTATCGTTTTTCCCGATCCGCGAGTAAGCGCGGGTAACACCGCGCCAAGGCCTGTCTTTCGGATTCGCCCGAAGCCTTCCGGAACATGCCCTGCCACAGCACAGGACCCGGGCGCTCCAGGAACTCCTCAAGCATGCGTTCCTGGACCTCCGGGGGCGTCTCCAGGTGCACGACGGTGGTCTGCCGTATCAGTTCCCGAAGGATCGATGCGCCCGTGTAAATCACGCTTCCCGCCGTGTCCACAACAACATCTCCCCGGGGAGCCGTCGTCGCGAGCACGGCGAGTGCCTCCTGCATCACCGCCATCTCCTCCCGGTGATACTGCGCGGCCCGATCTTCGTATCCCGGCTCCCACGGAAGCCCCATCCAGGAGCCCAGGGCCGCAATGAGGTCATCTGCGGCATGCAGGTTCGAGGAGAGCCGTTCCGCAATCATCCGGTCACAGTCGATCCGTTGAAATCCGTATGCCTGGAACCTTTTCGCCCACGTGGATTTCCCGGTCCCGGCCATACCGATCAGGGAAATGCGCATCACTCTCCCCGCTGGGAATTCTCGTTGTGCAGTGCTTTCAGCCTTGCACGCATCTCCTCGATAATGGGACCGCCTTCCCGCCACAAGAGGCAGCTGTCCTTGAGCTGCGAGAAACCCGGAATGGCCTCCAGGGATTCCGGAGGTGTCCGGGGGTGTCGTGAGCGCTCGGTCCAGACTCCGTGAAGAACCGCGATCCCCATGGCCCCCACGAGATGGGCCATATGGGTGCATCCCCGGACCCCTCCCAACCTCTCCTGGACCTCCTTGCCGTAGCCCGGGGTGATGGTAACACCCACTACATTCCGAATGGAATCGAGCGTCATCGGACAGAGCGTGTGGGGTACATCCAGCATCTCGGCCTCGGCATCCAGGATGGTCGGCGGCCAGTCTCCGACGAGAAGACGAACCACAATGCGGTGCACCGTACGTGGGGCCTCCGTCTCTCCATCCCAGCGGGTTCCGCAGACAAACCGCTCATCGTTGAGTCGCCCCTCCACGACAACGCGTTCTTGTTCGGCCGGAAACGTCCGTATTTCAATGTTTCGAGAGTGGACCGGCCCCTCCCGAATGAATTCCTTTATAGAGTCCATACCCCCTCCAGCCTCCACTTCAGGCATGATTTTCACGTCCTTTTGAATCTCCCCGCGTTCCCGCTTTAGCGGGGTGAGGAATCCCAAATGACAAAGCATTTTTGTGAACATGAATATCGCTCGCTAACCCCGCAGCAAGCTTGAGGAATGCGCGAGCGAAGCATTTTCAGCCGTGTTGCAGGCACATGGATTCACCAGGGAGCTGTAAAGCGATGCCGCATGGAATTCCGCGTTTGGCGTACCTCGCACCCTGTCCCTGCGCTCTTCCCCACGAACGCACTACCGGCCCGGTTCTTTCCAAATCGCGGCAAAGCCTCCCTTGGGGACCCCGACCAGGTCCTGGATCGGCTCGCACTTGACCCGAAACAGGAAGATCGCCGCCGCAGAAAGGGGCCGCGGATAGATGCTCTCGAAGTTCGCCATGCCCTTGACCACGAGCAGGTCGGCCTGCTCCAGTCGGGCAAGAAACGCATCCGAGACCCGGTCCCAGTCCACGCCTGCACCCGGGGTCCCCGTGTCCGTGATCTCTTCGAAGCGATCCTCCAGCCCGCGTATTCTGAGCTCTTTCCGTGTCAGGTCATTGAGCGCCGGCCCGCCCTTGACCACGAGCGTGCACTGACGGGTGCGTGCCCTCAGGACCCCATAGAGCGGGAGGTCGAAGTACACCTCTCCGGCGTTATCGGTCAGGTAGAGCACCCGCTTGGGGGATTCCGAAAGGAAGGTCTCCATGCGATCGATGTCATCCCATGCAAAGGACACACCGTCCCGCAGGAGCCGAGGCACCTCTTTCAGGACCTGCTCCGGCTCCTGAAAAAAGTCGAGCGTGTTGCCGATGACCGCCAGCGAAACCCCGGAGCGGAGATCACTTGGACCACCTGTGTCCAGACCTGAATACACCGCTTCCGCGCGGTCCATTTCTTCCTTTTTAAACTCCGTGTAGGGATCGTCCGTGCCCGAAAGCCGTGAGATCTCTGCGAGCATGGCTTTCGCGATCACAGGGGATGCCGATCCGCGCTCGATCCCTCGCACGACAATCGTCCGGGCCGCAGCCTCGACACGCTCCGCATCGGGATTCGCACCGTCTCCCACGGCCAACCGCGCGGCCATCTCGGCCAAGCGGTATAGACATTCCGCACAGCGTTCATCCGGTTTCAGCGCTTCCATCTCCACTCCTGTCGACCCATAACCACCGGCACACACGCATTCGCATCCAGCGCTTCCCTGAACTCCTTATGAACGAATCTCGGGTTTTGAATGGGAGCTCTTCGCGTTTCCTCACGGCGGTATGAGAAAGGCTCAAGCGAGACCTTCGCAGAAACGAGCCGTACCGCCCGCCGCATCAGCACCCGGAGGGGTCAACAAAATACGGGGCTCGGCCGTGAAGCTCACGAAGAAAAATCGTTTGAAGTGTAATACGAGAATGATCTTACAAGATCAAGGAAGGATTTTCACTCCACGAGGATTCAATCTCCCCGCAGCAAGCTTGAAGAATGTGCAAGCGAAGCATTTTCAAAAACGGTAGCGCAGGGCGGGACGGAGATGCGCCGGCGTATCCTTTTCAGGATCGGCACGCCATGCGTGTAGTCTCTGCAATGCAGCTTCCCACGTTTTGAACCAGACTCTTGAACGTTGCGGAAAGCCTGTCGTACTCGTCGTACAGTATCTCACCGTCCAGGCGCTCCACCCCGAGATCGTCGCATTCCACAATGGAGGCGCACCGCGGTTCGTGACCGATGTCCAGAAAAGGGACGTTTCCAAAAACATCCCGGTGACTCAGAACGCACAAAGGAAGGTACCCGTTGGACGTGTTACTCACGACCCAGGTCTCGCCGTGTGAAATGCTGTAAACGCCCTCATAGAGCGCCTCCTCGTCCATGAGCAGCGTTTCGTTTTCGAGCACGCGGTTCGCTTCGTTGCGGTTCACCAGCATGCCCACGGTCCGGTCCGTGATCTTGAAGAGCCGGCTGGTCAGGCTCAGCAGGACCCCCTTGAACCGGGGACTCAGCGTGGCGTACTCTCCGGAGAGCCGAAGGGTGTCCAGCAGACCCAAGTGGACTTCGCCTACAGCCGTGGCCGTGGCCGTCCTGCGATTCACCCCGTGCAGAAGGGAGAGCAGGGTCCCGATAAAGCACCCCTCCCCGAGACGGGCCACGCGCACCGCACCCTGCGGCGTCTCCTTGGTGATGTCCACCTCTCCTTCCAGAATCACCCAGATCCAGTTTCCGAACGTGCCT
>JASFQI010000421.1:0-3568 GCA_050115555.1 Desulfobacteraceae bacterium | reverse complement strand
AAGCCGGCTGGATTCCCGGTGGAATCGTCATAGCGCGAAGCGCTGATACTCACATCCACTACCTTGCCGCTCTTTGTGTAGCGCTTCGTCTCAAAACCATGGGAGGGGGTCCCGTGTTGGAGAAGGTCTTGAGTGAGCTCGCCGGTGGCCTCCTTTTCGGATTCAGGGACAAAAGGGATGCGCTTGTTCGCCAGCTCCTCGAGCGTCCACTCGAAAAGACTGGTGAACGCCGGGCTGATATATTGAGTCCGCCCCTCCAGGTCGTAGATGGCAATGGCATCCGCAGAGCTGTTCAGCAGAGATCGGTACACCTCCTCCGCCTGCTTGGTCTCCCTGTAGAGTCTCCGGTAGTTCTCCTCGCTCTCTCGAAGGCCTTGCTCAGCCTTTTTTCGTTCCGTGACGTCATTGAGACTGCCCTCGTAGCACACCACGCGCCCGTCGGCATCGCGTATGGCTCGGGAGTAATCCACGACCCAGATGGCTTCCCCGGTATGCCGCCGCATTTTCACCTCGGTTCGATCATGGCCGCTCTTTCCCTCCACCCGCTGCCTCCACGTCAGGCGGTCCTCCTGCCGGATGTAGAGTTCAGAGGCATCCTTGGAGAGAAAGGTCTCCCGGTCCGGGTATCCCAGCATGGCCACCAGGGTGGGGTTGACATCGGTGATCTTTCCTTCGGGGGTGCTTCGGTAGAGGCCCACGGGTACGCTGTCGAAAAGGTTCCGAAAGTGCGCCTCGCTCTCTTTCAGCGCCTCCTGCATCTGCCTGAGCTCCGTGTAGCGCTCTTCGAGGCTGTGGAACGCCTTTTTCAGCTGGGTGCGCATGTCGCTGAACTCGCGGGCCAGCACGCCGATCTCGTCGTTCCTTCCCAGCATGCCGGCATCCACGTTCGGGTCCCACTCCCCCTTGGCCAGCTCCTTGGCTGCATTTGCCAGGCCCTCGATGGGCAGGATGTACCGCCGCGCCGCTCTGCGGCCGGAAACGTACACGACGGCCAAGGCGAACAGCAGGACCAGGAACGTGCCGCCCGCCACCTGGAAAGCCCGGTTGGACACATAGCTCTGGTAATTCGAAGTGATTCCCTGAGCCTGGTTCTTCATGGCGGCCGCCGGACTGGAGAACTCGTCAATGTAAGTAGTCGCGGCAATCATCAGGGTTTTTCCCAGGTGCGGCCGGGAGACCGGAGTCATGGTCATGTACTTCCTGCGCACGGACCCGTCCGGCTCGAGCCAGTCATAGTATCCAGAGTGCTCGGTACCGGCCAGGGTGGGTTGAAAAATCCGCCACCACGATGGGAGACTCTCGGCAAGGAAATCCATTTTTCGATCGATCAGCTTCTCATTGGGATGAAACCGCATGATCCCGGTCCCTGCTTCGTACAGGCAGGTATACCCGGTCTTTCCTACGTCCTGAAGGGCAACCCGTTTGAACTCCGGGGTCGCTTGGAGATGCTGCATGGGGACATTGGGGTGAGACTCGAGGTAGATGGCGACCTGCTGGGCCACATCCTGGGCCTTTGATCGAATGATGCTCTGTCCGAGCTGTTCCAGGTGAAGCTCGGCCGAGCGATTGAGATCTCCCAGGGAATCCTGAATCAAGCCGTCCAGGTAAGTCTTGGCCACCCAGGCCCCGCTGGCGATGAAGGCGACCAGGAGCAGGATCGGGACCAGCGAGACCAGAAGGTAGTCCCGCACAAACTGACGGGTCATGGAATGGGAAGGACGCGCTGAGGACTTCATCATCTGTCTCGTTATGGGTTTCTAGCGAGTGACCTCTGGCGCTCAATTCATGCAAGTACCATACCCTAGAGGAGTGCATTCGAGTCCTCACCTGGCACTCCCCTTCTGCATCGGGAATTTCACGCGGGTCGGGGAATCAGGGCCGCCCACAGGCGGCCCTGATGGGTTTGAGAGAACTTTGTATCTCCCCGCAGCACGCTTGAGGAAAGCGCGAGCAAAGCATTTTCAGGCCACGGATCGGGCATTACACCACTGCATTGGCCAGATCCAGGGCCATTTGCTTTTTCGATTCCAGGTCTGCGACCCGGTAAATGGAGACGTACTGGCTCTGGCTGGGACCGGAGCCTTGATGGGTTCCTACACCGTGCAGCCCGGCCACCCAGTTCTGGAGGAAACGTGCGATACGCATTCTCTGATCCGCCGGGACCGCGGCTTTGAGGTACTTGGCCACGTAGTCCTTGACCTCGGGGTTTTCCAGCTCCTTTTCACTGGGCATGGTAGCGGGAATGCCGCCTGCAATGTCTCCGGCCAGGGCCATGACCTCCCAGAACCCGTCGTTGGTGTTCAGCTTGGCGATGTTGCCCATGGTCTCATCCGGCATGAAAACCCCGGAGCCCTCCGGCTCCTCCTTCCCGAAGTACGCGGCGGCCGTGGCACAGGCCAGGGACGTGTCGTTCAATTGCAGCATGCGGGTCAGCTTCTGGGCGATGTGGGAGGCCTTGGAAAGACCGTTGTACTCGGCCATGAGCGTTGTGGCCCCGATGATCAGATCCATGAACCCGACCTTGCAGGCCCCGCCGCAGTTCATGCGATGGGTCTTGGCAAACCGGGTGATGAACTTCTGGGTGTACTCGACCTCGCCGCACATGAAAACACGGTCCCAGGGGACAAAAACCCGATCGAATACGATAAGGCACGTTTCCCGCTGACCATAGATCGGGTTTCCGAGCACTCGCGTCTCGGGCTCGCACTCCCTCTCCACGCTGAACGGATTGTACTGCCCGATGTAGGTGACACCGGGCGAGCCGTTGGGGATGACAAACGCCAGGGCGTAGTCTTCCTCGCCCTTTCGAGAAGAAATACCCGGCAGGACCAGGGTCTCGTCAGCGGCATAGGCGCCTGTGGCGTGCTGTTTGGCCCCGGTCACCACGATTCCGTCTGCGGTTTTCTCCACCACATGCACATACATGTCCGGGTCCTGTTCGAGCGGGCGCTTGCTGCGATCACCCTTGGGATCCGTCACCGACCCGCTGACCACCAGATCGTGTTCCTGTGCGTAACGCAGGTAGTCATTGAAACGCCGGTGGTACTCCGTGCCCTTGTCTCGATCGATTTCCCAGGTGGTCGCGGCCAGGGAAGGGAGCATCTCGTTGCCGGGGCAGCGGTAGTTGCAGGTCCCCAGCTTCTGACTGCTCAATCGGGCCATGTCCAGGCGTTTGAAGAGGTCCTCCTTGCTCTGGTGAATATGGAGGGCGCGGCTGATGGGGTCTCCGGTCAAGTGGGAGGGGGCCGTCATGACATCCGCGTACTGCGGATCGGTGGTGAGCTCATACACGCGCGCTGTCGCGTCTATGACCCCCCTGCTGACTGGATGGTCCTCGAGCCTCTCCACCTTTTTACCGCCGAAAAAAAGGTTCGGGCGAAGTGCGTTCACGCGTTCCCGGTACTCTTCTGCTGTCTTTATGGCCATGGTCGCCTCCTCTCTGTCCCCTCATGCGGATCCGCAGACTGAATCACATGGAATCGGCATCCTCTTCCCGGCCATTCCTCTCCCCGATTCCTCAGGATCGGCCCGTTCATATCACAGAAGCTCGAGCAACGCCACTTTGGAG
>JASFQI010000420.1:0-3571 GCA_050115555.1 Desulfobacteraceae bacterium | reverse complement strand
CGACCTGCGTCTCCACAACCCATTCGAGGAGCATGAACCCGAGATCGCTGTACACACAACCCGTGCCCAGCGGGTAGACCAGGGGCTCCATGAGAATCCAGTCTCGGACCCGTTGCTTGGACCCACGCCACACAGCGGGCTCGAGGCTGCGGAAAAAGGGCTTCCAGTCCGGAAGGCCCGCGGCATGGGCGAGCAGGTATCGAAGCGGAATCGACGCCTTGTCCTTCAAGTTTTCCCGGGGTAGGAAATCCGCCAGGGGCTGGTCCAGATCGCATTGCCCTTGATCCACGAGGTCCATGAGGGCGAATGTCGTGACCAGCGGCTTGGTCAGGGAGCCCAGATCGAAGATCGTCTCCTCACCCACCGGGAGGGAGGTCGGGTCCATGGTACAACGACCGGCCTGGCCGGAAAACACCAAAGCGCCCTGGAAGCCCACCATCAGGGCGGCTCCGGAATAGACCCCCTCGGCGACTCCCGCCTCGAGATCCTTCAGAATTCGATGGTTATTTGTCACGCGTTTCGCCGCTCACGTTCCGGGTACGCCTGCACGAACCGGGCAAAGGCTTTGCCTGAGAAGAGACATCATGCGCCCTCCATGTAGAGACAGGCGAGCACCTTGGCATCCTGAAGCACATCCGAGATGAGGCCGTACTCGTCGGCCTGGTGTGCGGTGTCCTGTGCGGTCATCCATACGGCTGCAGGGAGGCCCGCCTTTCGAAAGAGCGCGGCCACCGTTCCTCCACCGATCCCCCTGGGCTCGGCCTCCCGTCCGGTCACCCGTTTCACAGCCCGTTTCAGGGCATGAACCACCGGAGCGTCCACGGGTGTGGGTTCAGCTGCATCCTCGCGATGCACGGCCTCCACATTCACTTCCAACCCGATTTCCCCTGAAATGCGCTCTGCCATCTCCCTCGCCGCCGAGATCACATCCTCCACGTCAACCTTCGGCAGGATGCGGCAGTCCACATAGAACACGTCTTTTCCCGGGACGGTGTTCACATTAGGCACGTTGGCCTCGATCCGGGTGGGCGCGAACGTAGAACCTTCGGGCCGGAAAAGGGTGTCCCGGGCGTCGAAGCGCGAGGAAAGCCCGTCCAGCTCCAGGATCATACGTGCAGCCCCCCGAAGGCTGTTCCTTCCCTTATGAGGTGTGCTGGCGTGACATGCCTCTCCCGTCACCGTGAACCGGAGCCACAGGATGGATTTCTCGGCCACCTCGATCATGGTGCCCTGCTCGTTTCCCGCATCGGGCACGACGATCAGATCCCGGGGGCTGAAGAGATCCCTGTGGTGCGCCAGGAGGTAGGAGAGTCCGAACCGGCTGCCTGTCTCCTCGTCGGCCACAAAGGCAAGGCCCACGGGACGCACCGGAAATCGGCCCGCCTCCTGCACGGCCTTTACGGCGAGACAGGAGCTGACCAGGGCATGCTGATCGTCCTCCACGCCCCGTCCGTAGATCCGATCCCCTTCCACGCGGACCCGAAAAGGATCTTCCGTCCAAAGGGATCGATCCCCAGGAGGGACCACATCCATATGGCCCAGTACCCAGAGCGTGGGAGCGTCCACCGCACCGTTCCAGCGCGCAATGAGGTTGGGCCGATATCCCTCGGCGGCTCGATCGTCCGGGGCCCGTATGACGTCCATGACATCCGGTGCAAGACGAGTGAGTTCCTCCTGAAGAAAGGCGGCCTTGTCGTGCTCGCCGCTTCCTCCGTTCTCCGGCCCCAGTGCCACCCGGGCCGTCAACTCCTTCTGGAGCCGAATAACCTCCTTCCGGTACCCGTCAATCACCTGGAATACCGCATCGATATCGTTCCCTTGGCTGCTTTTCACCATCGCGGTCCTTCCATCGAGCCGTCTGCTCGCCAGCCCCGCCGCTGGGGTCGAATGCTCCCCGGTTGTCCGGCAGGCCCGCAAGGAAAAATCCCTCGCAGCTTCCTCTCCATTGCAGCGCTCCGACCTCACAGCCCCGACAAGCGCGCGATCTTTTCCATCATCCTCTCTACGAAAAGCCCAACGTGCTTTCCAGTCTCAGCAGGAACGGGTTCGCCGATGCGGATTTCCACGATTCGGCGTGCACCCCGGCCGTACCGGATTCCCACCGGCAGGAATGGGGGGTGCGTCCTGGCGAGAACCATGCGAACCAGCCCGGTCTGCCCGGGTCCCATCCGGTCTGGATAGTACGTGCCTTCGGGAAAGATGACCACGCCCTCCCCCCCATGCAGGTGCTCCACAATCCGTCGAAGCGACCGGCGGCTCTCCACAGGCCGCTCGCGATTCAGCGGGATACCTCCCAGCGAGGCCAGATACCTCCCCAGCCATGGGGAGCGAAAGAGCTCGGCCTTGGCCACGTAGTAGAGAGGGTTGGGTACAGCCAGGCCTAGAAGGGGAATGTCCTCCCATCGCTGGTGTTTGACAAGAAGGACATAGGCGCAGGAGGTGGGAAGGTTTCCGATTCCGCGCACACGCATGCGAAAAAACGGCCCGAGGCAGGCCCTCGCGATCATACGGGTCGCTTGAACCATTCCCGTCTTTCGATCGCCCCAGTGGACCGTCGTCATCGTCACCCCATCGCCGGCTTCGAAAAACAAAAGGGATTGACTTCTCTCGCAACGACACAAGGATCGCTAAAAAAATAGCATGGCATGGGTTTTCTCTGTCGGCGATCTCAGTGCCGTAGAAAGAGACGAAACGGACTTAAGCCCGTTCCCCCTGGAAATCGGAGCTGCGGGAGAGAGGCACCCCTTACTCCACAGTGACGCTCTTGGCCAGGTTCCTCGGCTTGTCGATGTCCCGGTTCAGGAATCGGGCGCAGTGGTAAGCCAGGAGCTGGCAGGGCACCACAGTCAGGATGGGGTAGAGAAACTCCAGGGTCGGCGGCACCTCGATCACCTCGTCCACGAGATCCCGTATCTTCTCGTCACCCTGGGTTGCAATGGCGATCACCGGTCCTTTCCGGCTCTTGATCTCCTGAATGTTGTTGATCATCTTCTCGTACATGGCGTCATGAGGGACAATGGCCACGGTGGGCATATCCGGATTGATCAATGCGATGGGACCATGCTTCATCTCCCCGGCGGGATACCCCTCGGCGTGGATGTAAGAGATCTCCTTGAGCTTGAGGGCCCCTTCCATGGCGATGGGGTACTGGTACTTTCTCCCCAGGAACAGCCAGTTTCCCCTGCGGTAGTACTTTTCAGCCACCGCCTGGATGTGGTTGTCCTGGCTCAACACCTGCGTCACCTGATCCGGCAGTGCGGACAAGGCCTTGATGGCCTCCACCCCTTCGGTGAGGGAGAGCTTCTGATGGCGTCCCAGAAGTACGGCGAGAAGGGTGAGAATGGTGAGCTGAGAAATGAATATTTTTGTGGATGCCACCCCGATTTCCGGTCCTGCATGGTTGTAAATCCCCGCCTCGGTCTCCCGCGAGATGGAGCTGCCGACCACGTTTACGATCCCGAGGAGGCGTGCATCCTTTCGGCGGGCCTCCCGAATGGCAGCCAGGGTGTCCGCCGTCTCCCCGGACTGGCTGATCGCAATAATGAAGGTATTGGGAGGGAAGTTCAGCTTG
>JASFQI010000419.1:0-3611 GCA_050115555.1 Desulfobacteraceae bacterium | reverse complement strand
CAAGGTGCGCTGATAGGCCACAAACACTACAGCCATGCCACCGCGGGCGAGCTCATGGAGAAGTGTGGACGTGCCCACTTCCTGCCCGACCAGGTGATCGAAGCTCAGCGCTGCCAGTCCTTTTTTATTCGGGGTCATTGTCGGGGAATCTCTCAATAAATGAGCATGATAGGAGAAGACCCGCGGTCTGTCAATGGGAGAACAGAAAACCGTTGGTGTCCATTCACTTGCACGCTCCCCCTTATGGACGGTTCTTTCTAAGCACACCCTTTGGAGTAAAGGAATGCCTCCTACCCAATCGATTTCAGAAGCCGATTTGCAGGTGACGTGTCCAAGATTTCGCTAAAGGCCTGTAAGCTCTTGGACAGCGTTTCCAGTTCCCGTGATCCGGCCACCGGAATGTCATCGGTTCCGGTGTGCTCCAGGGCATCGATGACCGATTTCACCGTAAGCGTATCCGGGTCGCGGCCGGGCTGATACCCCGTGTCCCGCCCCCCCTGGATGGAGGCCTCGGAAAGGATGCGTGACGCCGTGAGATCAAAAAGGATCTGCAACACGAGGCGGATCGGGATTTCCAGTTGATGCGAGATCTGAAGTGCACTCAGAGGAGGGGCCCCTTTTACAAAGTCCTGTACGAGCAAGTGTACGATCCGAAGCGAGAGCAGCCGCTTGAAGGCAGGACTCACGCCGAGGCAGTCCTGCTCGAACTCGTAGGTATCCACATTCTGGTGGGCAAAGGACATCTCGGCCCCGAACAGCACGATAAGCCAGCTCACCTGAAGCCAGATGAAGAACAGGGGCAGAGCGGCGAAGCTCCCGTAGATGGCATTGTAGCGGGTCATGTTCACTTGGAAGTAGATGTAGGCGCCCTGGAACAGATGGTAGATGGTCCCCGCAATGATTCCGGCCAGGAGCGCGGAAATGAAGTGGACCCGCGTGTTGGGCATAAACATGTAAAGGAATGTGAACAGGACCCACAGCACGCAGTAAGGTAGGAACTTCAGTAAAAAAAAGATGAGAGGAGCCACGGCTCCAAGCAGGGAGATGTTGTCGATCACGGTGCGAATCCCGCTCGCAATGATCACCGTGGCCGTGCTGGACAGAATAAAGAGGAAAGGACCGATGAGCATGATGGAAAGGTAGTCCGTGATCTTTCTTGCGAGGCTTCGGGGGGTCTTGATCCCCCAGATATCGTTGAATGCGTTCTCGATATGAGAGAGGATTTTGATGATCGTATAGAAAAGCAGGAGTATGCCGATCCCGGCTACCAACCCGCCACGGACGTTGTCCAGGAGCGCGTGTGCGAAGTCGATGATCCTCATGGCCACGGCTTCATGCCCGGCGAGTCGCTCGAGGAGAATGTCCTGAAGGTTTCGCTCGAACCCGAACCCCTTGGCGACCCCGAAGATCATGGCGACTACGGGAACGACTGAAAGCAGGGAATAGAAGGTTAAGGAAGAGGCCCTGAGCTGGCAGCGATCCTCGGAAAGTCCCCGGAACGTGAGCACGACAATGCGAAGCAGCCGGATCAGGAAACCCCGAGATCTCGGCAGGTCCTTTCGGCGCATACGCCAGAGGTCCGTCCGGATGAATTGGAGAAACCGATTGGCGTCTCGGTGAAGCGTGTTCAAGGACCAGCGCTCTCGTCCCTCGTTTTGCATCCTCAGGTTACCCCCTATGTCCGGTGTTCATTGTGAAAGGCTTCTCAGGACAGGGTTATGAATGTTATACCTCCGGGGCTTGGCAGGGGTCAAGGCAAACCAAGGCAAGGAAGGTCTCGCTCGATCCCGGATCCTGCGTCTCTCCCATGCAGATCTCCCGGGCGGAATGGAAATCGTATTCCCCTGGGTGATCAGGGCGGTTGGGCTTTTTTCTCTTTTCTGAAGCAAAGAACTGCGTTCACCCGGGAGGGGCATTTCGCGTTCAGCGACCCCGGCTCTCCGGTTGACATCGATAGAGCAGGACCCTATGCTTCGGCCGTAGTGTTTTGATTTTCAACGGGGCACTCTTTGAGGAGCAGAGAATCGGAGATGAGTGAAGAGGACCACCACCGGAAGCTCGAGCACATGTATTTAACCGCTCCCTGTAATGTCTATTACCGTCCGCGTATCCTGGTTTCCAAAGGGCAGGCGGAAGTGAACCTTGATGTGCGGGAGGACTTCTTTCACGCAGCCGGCGCTGCCCATGGGGCGGTTCTCTTCAAGTTGCTGGACGATGCGGCATACTTCGCCTGCAACTCCCTGGTCAAAGACTGCTGCGTGCTCACGGTCCATTTTGACATCCAGCTGTTCCGACCTGTTTCCGAAGGGACCCTGAGGGCGGTGGGCGAGGTGGAGCATCGGTCCCGTCGCATACTATTTGCCAAGTCCCGTGTTTTCGACGGGCGGAACCGTGAGATCGCCTGCGGAAGTGGAACCTTCCACAAAAACAGCATTCCGCTTTCTTCGGAGATGGGGTACGCATGAGGATTCGCGTGCAGCTTTTTGCCTCCCTGTCCCGCTATACGAGGGAGGCCGGTATGGACGGGTTTCAGGAGGTGGATCTCGACGACGAGGCCACGGTGGAAACCCTCCTCTCCATCCTTTCCGTGCCCAGGGAAGAGATCAAGCTCATTTTTGTCAACGGGATCCATGCGGATTCAGGGACTGTCTTGAGGCATGGGGACCGGGTGGGCGTGTTTCCTCCGGTGGCAGGAGGGTGAGCTTTTAGATCTCCCCGCAGTCCCGCCAGGGGCGGGGCGGGAATGCGTGCGCGAAGCATTTTCAACGGCAGCGGTCTTTGCCCGGCTTCACGCTCGCGGGTGAGGAATCTGCTCTGTGCGTATCACCACGAGTTCGATCCAGGCCCCTGTCTCCAGGTGCAGCTCGTGAAGCTCGACAGGCTCCAGACCCTTTCCGTCCAAGGTGACACCTTGAACCCCGGGGATGCCTTGAGGACCTTGCCGCCGGAGGCAGGCTTCCAGGCGCTCCGCTCGAACCCGGACACCGGCTTGAAGGATTCGGGGAGCTAGTTCCGGAAGGAGCACGTTGAACACCCGGAGGGTGATGGAGCCCGGGGTCGGGGCCTGCTGCGCTCCCGACTCTGTGTGTGTGATTCCCTGGCGCAACGAGGCAAAGACCCCGGATTTTCGAAGGGTGGCGCCGAGCAGCCCTGGGAGGGCTGCGGAAAGCGCTACCACGGATTGGTCGGGAACCACGGCCTCTTCCATCCGGTCTACGGGTTTTCCATTGAGAAAGACCGTCTGGATTCGGGTATCTACGTAGTCGGGATCCAGCCCGAGCTGATCACAGAGAAGCGATCGGATCGGACATCCCACTTGCACCTCCATGTTCACCCCTTCCTGGAGCAGGGGAGAAAACGCGGGAAAGGCCGCAGCTTGCGCCTTCAGGACGAGGCGATGGGCGGGTGCAGAGGTCACGAGGGACCGCCTTGTGTGAAAACGGAGAGGCCCTGAATCGGGCCTCTCCGTGGGTCAGGTTTTTTTTGGGAAGCGGATCAGAAGTTGAACACCTGGTCCAGCTCCTCGTCTTTTACATCGAACGTCACATTGTGCGGCGCCAGGGCCTCCTTGTAGAAGAAGGCGGGTAGCCGGTCGTGCTCAGCCGTGAAAC
>JASFQI010000418.1:0-3631 GCA_050115555.1 Desulfobacteraceae bacterium | reverse complement strand
CGGTTTTCCCGTTCACATTCACCCGCCGGGCCTGACCTTCCCGGTTGGACCAAATCTCGGTGACCTTGCCCAAGGGGTCCTGGATGCGCACGTAGTAGAGAGAGACGTCCTGGTCGTAGTCCCACAAGAAGGTGTGCCCCTTTCCCTGGGCATCCAGCACCGAGGCCACATGCCCGAATGCGTCATACGCGATGTGGGTCTCCTGCCCCTCGGGCCCGATCACCTCTTTGAGCCTGCCCTCGGGATCATAGGCAAACCGGGTCTCGTTTCCCAGGACATCGGTCGCTGCGCTCAGGCGGCCACTTCGGTACCGGTAGGTCACGCCCCGGCCCGTGAGGTCGTAAGCCGTGCGAAGGAGCCCGGCCTCGTCGTACTCCATCCACAGCACGGCCCGGTTGTTCCGGTCGGAGAGGCAATAGGGGTGCCCGTCCCGGAAGAGCACCCGGCCGATCACGCCGGTTCGGTCGCCAAAGGCGATGAGCCTGCCCTCGGGGTTGTACCGCTTCCACTCCCCGTGCCGGCTCTCCCAGCGAAAGCCTGGGTCCGTCTTTGCGATGCGAAAGGTGCCGTCCGTGAAGACGTCTTCTTCCCCAGGAACGGGCCGATACGTGACCTCTCCCTTTTTCACCGAGGCGATGGTGCCCTCGGGTCCCCACACCACGGTCAGGTCGTGGCGCTTGGGATCCCAGGTCCATTGGCCTCCCTGGTACCGGCGGTGGACGGAGAGCCTGCCTCCCGGGACCTTCACCCCCAGGTCCTCCTGGGCCCGGGAGTACTCCCCGGTGACCGTGTTCACCCGGGAGGCCACGTCGTAGAACACGTACTGGTACTGGTCGTCGCCCAGGTGCTCGCAGATGAACTGAGGCTCGGTGAAATCGGAAATCTGGATTTCCATCCACGCGGCCACGTCCTGGGTGGTTTCCAGGATATCGGCCGTGAGGGTGAGCTCGCCGCACCCGCCCTGGTTCCCGCCGCAGCTCAGGCAGGCCTCCACCGTGACCCGGCTCTGCTCCTCTCCAATGAAAAGCAGGACCGAGGTGCCCTCAGCGCTCTCAAACGCATACCCGTGGGAAGGGCCTTTGAAGCGCCAGGTCACGGGGCAGCCGCCCTGGGGAGGCACGTTCAGCGAGGCCGTGAGCCGGAGGGTGCCCGGCCCCGCGAGCTCCGGGGTGATGGCCGTGACCTTCATGGCGGGGACCCTTAGTTCACCCAGGGAGAGGGTGCCCTGGGCAGCAAGGGCAAGGGCCGCTGAAATCAAAAGCAGGCATGCGATGAGAAGGGGGATTGCGGTGCGGACCATGCGGGTTTCGCCCTCCTTTTGAGGGGATGGAATCGGGGCAGCGAAGGAAACTCAGGAATCTTACCAGCGTCCCATAAATAACAAGACTCGCGCCGAAAGGTGGGAAAAGAGGAAAAGAAAGGCGACGACCGCCGGCAGCTTCGGCAGAATGCGGTGGAAGGCCTGAAAAACACACGGGTTTTCTTTTACAAGTTCCGGAAGGAGCCTGAGGTGCGGCCGGGCGCGGCGGGGGCTTCCAGGCCCCCGCAGTGGTCGAGAACGATGGAATGCACAGATTTCTGTGCAAATGTGCACAGGAATCTGTGCGTAGCAAAGGATAAATCACGAATATCAAATGGATATAGTTTGGCCAAGGTAAGGTTTCAGCGGGCTTTCCGGGGGTGGAAAGAGAAAATGGCAGGTCGAGCGCGGGATTCGCGCCCTGTGAAAACGCGGGTCAAGGCGTGCATACCCGCGCGGGGCAAGGGATTCCGCGGAGAGGAGTGGGGCAGGGAATCAGGGAGCGCATCCGTGCACAGGTTTCTGTGCAAAGGGACAGCAATTCTAGACCGGACGAGACCCGTGAAGGGTGGGAGGTCAGGCCGCTTCTGCGGTGTAGTCCATCCTCTCCGGGATCACCCCGGGCAGGCCCCCGGTGGGGTTGGCCACGTCCCCGTCCCGCCTGGGGATCAAGTGAATGTGCACGTGCAAAGATGTCGAACCGCTTGCCGCTCTCGAGGGCATCCGCGAGACTCCGCAGCTTGGCGATAAACGCCGGCAAGGGGTATGCCTTCTCGACATCCCGCTCGGCCTTCCTGCCCGTGCCCGCCTCCTTTCGTGTCCAACCCAAACATTCGGCCTGGAGCCCCAGGGAGTAGAACCCGCGCAGCGATCCTCCACACCGGGGTCCGTGCTGATCCCCAACGTGTACGCGGGCATCCTCGGAAAGCCCGACCGCATGAGCGACCGCATCCACCCGAACGACCGGGGCTACGCCGTCATGGCCCGGCACTTCCACGAGGCCATCGAGCCGTACCTGTAACCCCTCCTGGCCTATCTCCGGGAGCGGTCTTCAGATCAAGCCGGCATTCCAGGCGCAGCGCGGGGCGTGTCCAACCGCCGGCCTGTCCTGGATGCAAAAGGATGGATGCTGTCAGGGGGACGGGAGCCCTTCACTCTTCTGCAGAGGAAAGCAAACGGGTCAACGGCCCGACAATGCCGGGGAGATCATTCTGCACCGTATCCCATGCGATCTTCTCGCTCACACCGAAATACTCGTGGACCACGAAGTTCCGCATGGCGCGCATTTCCACCCAAGGCACATCCCGGCTGATCCCACAAATTTCGTCGGGCACATGAACCGCGGCCTCGCCAATGATGGTGAGTTTGCGGATGACCGCATCAATGGTCCGTGGGTCTTTGCGGAAATCCTCATAACGCATGCCTTGAACGTACCGTCGAGCCCCTTCCACGGCGTCCAGAATGTCCTGAATACGAAGTTTCCAGTCTCTAGGCGGCACGAACGGCTTCCTGCAGAATACGGGTTTTCATGGCCTTGTGGAGCGCATCCGGGGTCACGAGATCCACCGGCCTCCCGAGGAGCTCGGAAAGTCTGCGCTGGAGACGAGCAAAGGCGAAAAAACCGATCCGGGCATCCGGTTCGAATTCGACCAAAAGATCCACATCGCTGTCCGGTCGTTCGTCTCCGCGCACAAGCGAGCCGAAAACGGAAATGGATTTCACGGAGAACTCATCCAACACCGCATGGTTTGTCTGTAGGATGTCGATGACGTGCTGCTTGTCCATGGGAGGACCTCCCATACTCCTTCACCCGCCATGTTGGCCTTTTTCCCGCACCGAGCAGACGAACTCAGCCCTCATGAAATGTCCACGAGAATGCGGTCGACTCACACCCCTACCAGTATCTTTCCAGGCAAGCGACAAGTCAAGTTGCCTCGGGGCATTTTCTACCGGGAGCATCCCCGGCCTCTGTCCCGTCATTCCAGGCGCAGCGCGGGGCGTGTCCAACCGCCGGCCTCTGTCCCGTATCCCCTTCCCAGCAAAGGCTCTTCCGTGTATCTCATGGAAAACATGAGACTTGAAAACCACAGGGGATGGCGAAATGGCATTCACGAGAATCACCGTGGATCCGGCCCAGATGGGAGGTGAACCTTGCATTCGAAAGTGAAGGGCATCCCCTTTTCCCGGCACCCGGCGGATCCATCCGAATCCTTCCTTCTACCACAGGCAGATCACCTTGTCGCCGTCGCGCATTTCCGCGCGCAGCTTTTCCATGTGCCTCAGCGCGGCGATCTCGCGCTCGAAGTCGGCCAGCGGCAGACCGATCCGCTC
>JASFQI010000417.1:0-3717 GCA_050115555.1 Desulfobacteraceae bacterium | reverse complement strand
TTTCCCACAGAGATTCTCACCAAGAACACCGTGTTCGACAACCGGCTTTCCAGCATTGGAATCTGCAGGGACATCACGGAAAGGGTCAAAATGGAGAAGCGCATGATCGAGGCCGAACGCATGGCTTATGTGGGTGAGATCACCACGTCGCTGTCTCATGAGATCCGCAATCCGCTTGCCGCTGTGAACCTGAACCTGAAGCTCCTCACCAAGACCCCGCGGATTCAGGGAAACGATCTCCGTCGCCTCAATATCTCGGCCCGCGAGGTGGTCCGTCTGGAGCGCATCCTGAATGAGCTCCTGGATTTTGCCAAACCCTTGCAGCTCAAGCATGAGGTCACCCGGATCAACCCCCTGGTCCGTTCCTGTGTCGAGCTCCTGGAGGCGAAGTTCAGGGAAAGAGGCCTGAGTCTTGTCACCCGGCTCAAGAAGGGGATCCCCCAGGTGAGAGTGGACAAGGAAAAGCTGGAGCAGGCGTTGATCAACCTGCTTCTCAATGCGGTGGAGGCCTCCGAAAGGGACGGGAAGATTCTTATCAGGACCTCTTACGTTCCAAATGGAGGTTCCCCCAGGTTGGAAATCTCAGTCCTTGACAGCGGGCGAGGCCTTCCCGAAGCGGCAACGGGCGATCTGTTCAAGCCGTTCTTCACCACCAAAAGCAAGGGAACCGGACTGGGGCTCAGCAATGTCAAGCGCATTGTCGAGGGCCACGGCGGTTGGGTGGAAGCGCGGAACAGGAGCCCCAGGGGGACATCCTTCACCATCTGCATTCCCAAGGAGAATGGGCATGTCCAGGATACTGGTCGTCGATGATGAGCGTTCGATCCTCGAGTCCCTCGAGATGTTTCTCGGGGAAAAGCATCACGAAGTCCTGATAGCGGATACCGCCAAGGAGGGTCTGTCCCTCTTCTACCGCCACAAGCCCGAGGTGGTGATCCTGGATATCCGCCTTCCGGACCGGGATGGCTTGGATGTATTGAGCGAGATACAGGCGTGTGGAGTGCATTCCAAGGTGATCATGATTACGGCCTTTCATGACATGGAGAGTACCATCCAGGCCATGAAGAATGGGGCTTATGATTATCTGCACAAGCCGTTCGACCCGGATGACGTGGAAAAGGCCGTGAATCGGGCCCTGGATATCCTCGAGGTGGACCGGGAAACACCCCTGGGCAACGGTCTGGAGCATCCCCCCAGCCAGGAAATCCTCGTCGGCAACAGCGAGAAGATGCGCGAGATCTTCAAGATGATCGGGCTCCTCTGTCAGAACAGGGCAACGGTGTGTATCCAGGGGGAGACCGGAACCGGAAAAGAACTGATTGCCCGTGTCATTCATAGAAACAGTCCGTTTTGCCAGGAGCCTTTCGTGACCCTGGATTGCTCCGCCGTGGTGGAAAACCTGATGGAGAGTGAGCTGTTCGGGCACGAGCAAGGGGCGTTTACCGGGGCCACCCGGACCAAGCGCGGGAAGATTGAACTGGCGGGAAACGGAACCCTGCTGCTGGATGAGGTGGGAGAGTTACCCCTGGGTTTGCAGGGGAAGTTCCTCGGGTTTCTGGAGCGGCGCGAGTACATGCGCGTGGGAGGTCAGGAGACCCTGAAATCGAAATGTAGAATCATTGCGGCCACGAACAGGGACCTTTCCTTGCAGGTACAGAACGGTTTATTCAAGGAGGATCTCTACTTCCGGCTCAGCGTGGTGAATGTATTCGTGCCCCCCCTCAGGGAACGGATCAGTGATATTCCCGATCTAGTGGATTACTTTCTCCAGAAAATCAACCAGGAACTGGACACGGCGGTCACCAAGCTGCAGCGGGGCGTGATGGAACGGTTGACGACCCATCCTTGGGACGGAAACGTCAGGGAGTTGAAAAACGTCCTCGTCGCGGCAGTGGTCCGGGCGCGGGGCAATGTGATTCTTCTGGAGGAGATCGAAGAGATCCTTTGTGTGCAGCCTTCACCTTCAGGAAGCATTACCACGTACTCCCTGCCTCAGGTGGAAAAGCAGCACATCGAAAACACCCTCTCGTACTCCGGCTGGAATCGAACCCGTTCCGCCAAGATGCTGGGCATCTCCCTCCCGACGCTTCGAAGCAAGATCCGGAAATATGGAATCGTGCCTCCATGAGATCAGCCCCGAAATCGACCTGACAGCCGAAAAGATTTTTTCACCTGAGAAGAATTTTTTCATCCCGAAACCCACAATTCCGGTTGGCTCCTTTTTAGAAAGGTTGAAATCGGACTGAAATTCAATGGGTTGGAATATGTTCTCTTTCCCCCGATTTTCGGCACGGCATTTGCTGTATGCGGAAGCTGAAGCGGGGAGTAAACGCAAATGGAGGTCAAAGCCCTCAGAGAAGTCGAAAGGGATCATCTCCGGGTGGTTCTGGCACAGACCTCATGGGACTTGGAGAAGGCGGCCCGTCTTCTCGAGATCTCCCTTCCTTTCCTCAAGCGGAAGATTACGGAGCACGGACTTCGAGAACGTGAAAAAGAATGAGCCCGGCAGACTCGTTGGGATCGAAGTGTTCATCCCGGGTCGTGCGGGATTCCTTGAACGATCGGCGCGATGATCCGCGTCGATATCGAAAACCCGGTCGGTTCGTGTACGTCCGCACCATGAGTGACGCAGCAGGACACTGTGGATAATGCGCATGCGGCCCTTTTCGGATCAGGATGGGATCCGCTGCGCCAAAGCGGTCAAGCGGTTTATTGTGGGCCATTGTCCGCACAGTAGCTCCAGGCATTCATTTCATAAGGAGGAAAGGCTATGAAGCGCACAGGTTGGGGAGTATTGGCAGTCCTGTTGGCGGTGTTTCTCGTGCTGCCTCTTGGCACGGCTTCCGCGGAAGAACCGATTGTCATCGGGTGTCCACTTTCCACTGCGTTTCTCTACGGCTGGGATGCGGAAAGGGGCATCAAGCTGGCCGTGGAGGAGATCAATGCCAAGGGCGGCGTGGATGTGGGAGGCACCAAGCGGCCGTTTGCCGTGGAGGTCATCGACACTCGGGACCTCGAGCCGGGTGTGCCGGTCAGCGAAGCACTGCTTGCCGTGGAAAAGTTGATCCTTGAAAAGGAGGCGGACTTCCTGCTGGGGGGGCCGGTTCGCTCCGAGGCCGCGCTGGCGGCCATGCCGCTCCTGAGCAAACACAAGAAGATCTCCATTGTCACCACGGGTGTGCTCACACCCAAGTACCATGCCATGGTGGCCGAAAACTACGACAAGTACAAATACTGCTTCCGCATTCACGGGGAAGCGAAACAGCTCGTGGGGGAGATCCTCGCCAACTTTGCCAAGCTCCGTGAAAAATACGGGCTCGACCGTATCTTTGTGATGGTCCAGGACGTATCCCATGCCCGAGGCGCCGGAGAGATCATCAGCAAAGTCGCCGCCAAGAAAGGGTTCAATGTCCTGGGCATGGAAATTTTTCCCACCGGTAGTACCGATTTCTCCATGGGTCTCCTCAAGGCCCGAAAAGCGGGTGCCCAGATCCTGAACATCTGGATGGACATGCCCGAAAGCTCCATCTTGCTCAAGCAGTGGTATGACATGAAGCTGCCGGCGCTCCCGTTCGGCTCCACCCTGGCTGCGGCTGAACAGCCCGGATTCTGGAAGGCCACGGAAGGAAAGGGCGAGTACACCATGTGCAACGTGGTGAACGCCGGAAACGCTCCCTGCGAGGCCACACCCTGGACCATGAAGTTTTACAATGCCTA
>JASFQI010000416.1:0-3781 GCA_050115555.1 Desulfobacteraceae bacterium | reverse complement strand
TATACCGGGCCGGATGGAGGAATTCCGGGATCCGTCCATGGCGATCAAGGGCGAGAGGGCGGCATTTTTCAAGGAATACAACGGATACGTGAAGGTTCCGGTCTTTGATGGGGACAAACTCGTTCCGGGCAACGTTGTATTGGGACCAGCAATCGTGGAGGAACAAACGACGACCATTGTCGTATTTCCCGGTTCATCCCTTCGATTGAACGAGAAGGACACCTATGCCATGACATTTTAGCGGGAAGCATCGGATAAAAGGCTGAAATCGAAACATCTTCCGTCGCTTGCACCTCTAGGTCGGTTTCAATGATCCGGAATTTGGATGGTCAACACACGGAGATTCCAATGAGCGGAAAAATGGACCCAATCACATTTACCGTCGTCGCGGGATTGATCGAGTCAATAACCCGGGAAATGACGGTCATTCTTGAAAGAACGGCACGTTCTCCGATATTGAAAGTGGCCCATGATTTTTCCAACGGACTTTTTGACTGGCATCCCCGGATGATAGCCCAGGGGGAGAGAGATTCCCTGTCCCATCTCGGATCGATGATCTATATGGTGAAAGAGGCCGCCCGGTTTTTTGGTGACGATATCCATCCCGGAGACATCATCTATCACAATGATCCCGAGAAGGGAGGGGGACACTTGCCGGATGCCACTCTCCTGCGGCCGGTCTTCCACGACGGCGAACTCATTTTCTGGGCTTGCTCCAAGGCGCACCAGACCGATACGGGAGGCATCGGACCGGGTGGATATCACCCCGAGGCCGAAGAGATCTATCAGGAAGGGATCCGGATTCCTCCTGTCAAATTTTGGGAAAAAGGCAAAGAAAGAAGGGACGTGATCAATCTATATCTGGCAAATGTCAGATATCCCGTCCTGATCAGGGGTGACCTCATGGCACAACTTGCCGCAACCGGCATAGCGGAAAGGAATCTGCTTCGATTGCTCAAAAAGTACGGCAAGGAAACATTGAAAATATGCGTCGATAAGATGATGGACATTTGCGAAACAAAGATGAGAGAGTGGCTGGCTTCTCTTCCCGACGGGGAGTATCACGGTTCGTCCTGGGTCCAGGACGACGGCCACGGCTCGGGGGATTTCGAAATCAAGGCGACCGTGAAAATCACGGACGAAAAAATGGACGTTTCCCTTTCTTCACCTCCGCAAACTAAAAGCTACATCAACAGTTATTACGGCAATACCATCAGTGAAATTTACGGGGCAATACTTTCCCAATCTCCCATTCGGCCACCCATAAACGAAGGCCTGTACAAGGCCGTAAAGGTGGACTGCGGCCTGGAAGGAACCGTAACGAATGCAATACCGCCCGCGGCATGCAGTCTCAGTGTCTCATTGGTGGGGCAGAATATAAAAGACGCGGTAGCCGCCGCCATTTGCGAAGCCAGCACGGAGAGGGCCAGCGCCGGTTGGGGGTTTATGCAGACACCCCTTACCACGGGAATCAATCCCCGGACCGGAGAGAAGTATACCTGTATGCTTCTTCTGTCCACTGCCGGCGGAGGGGGGGCCGTCAACGGCATGGACGGCTGGCCGACGCGTGGACCGGGAACGAGTTTCGGTTCTCTGACCTGTCCCAATGTCGAAGATATCGAGTATGAGTATCCTATGTTCATCCACTCCTGGGAATTCCGGACGGATTCCGGTTGCGCGGGCAAATGGCGGGGAGGAGTGGCCGCAAACTGCATATCTGAAGCCATAGACCATCCTGTGCTTTTGGTAGCCACGGGAGTCGGCGATAAATTTGCCGCATCCAGTGTCGACGAAGCATATTCGACAATGCTTGAACCCAAACTGGCGCCTCGCTTTTTATTGAGGAAGAACCTGCCGCCCGAACGTATCTCGCCCAACACCGTGCTGGAGCTGGAAGCGGGGGACCGTATATTGAGCTGTCCCCAGGGCGGCGGAGGCGTGGGCAATCCGCTTGAAAGGGATCCTGAAAGGGTGAGGATGGATGTGATCAATGAGCTTGTCTCCCTGGAAGGAGCCAAGCTGGATTATGGAGTCGTCATCGATCCCGACACCTTTGAAGTGAATGTGCAGAATACCCTCGAGTTGAGAAAAAACAGGTTCTTCGACGCGCAAAGTGGAATTCGGTAAAGGTTTACGAAACGATTTTCCTCTATCAGGGCGTCTTTTTCTCTCGTGGCGGCAGAGAAAATTTCATTTAAGAAAAGGGCACATCAAACCTTTCTCGGAACCAGAATATTACCGATTGGGGCTGCGATCAGGTAAATCATAGAGATAAAGGTCTTGTCGTTTCGATATCCACGGGCTCTGGCCCTTGCAGCTTGGAAGAGGCCATTGAGCCCTTCCAGCCGCGCATTGGTGTGGCCTGAAAGCCAGCGCCTTGCAATGAGCTCAGAGTATTTTTTCAGTGTATCAAGAGATGTTCTTACGGGCTCGAGAACGGGGTCTTCTCCGATCTGTTCCTCGGCGTGTCGGATGAAGTGAGTGATCCGCCACTTCGCGGCCTGGGGGCTGGCCGCGTGACGGATCCACCGCAGGAGTTCCTTGAGGCGATAGGCGGTTGCCGCGCCGCGGCAAAGCCACTGTTTTCCAACTCGGAGAGCGCTTCCTGCTGGGCTTCGGTCTTGGGCGTCTCTTCTCCCTTGACAACAGCCCAGCGCAGGAATTTGGGGAACTTGGCCTCTTTCCTCTCTGAGCGCCGTACCTCCTCCAAGGCCCGAGTGAATAGGCTCACGACATGAAACCAGTCCACGGTGATGGCCGCGTTTTCAAAGTGATCTTCAACAGCACTCATGAACGCTGAGGACATGTCACAGACCACCTCGGCCACTCACTCGGGCATGCCTTTATGCTTCTTGAGGTGGGCCTTGAACGTCGTGAGGCAGGTCTTCCCTTTGCCCGGCGTTGCAAAAATGACCGGCCTCGAAGGACGATCCAGATCGATGAAGATGGTGACGTAGTTATGACCTCGCTTCGATACCGTTTCATCGAGCCCCAACGCTTCCAGCTCTGAGAGGTCCAGGTTCTCCATTGCCTTGGAAACGTAATGTTCCACGATGCGCCACAACCGCTTGTCTGTGATCGACATCATCCGGCCCGCCTCCAGCACAGGCATCTCACGGACCAACAGCATCGCGGCCTGCTCGAAGAGCAACGTGAACTGGCTGCCTTTCCGAGCCCAGGGGACTTTGACACGCGGGTATCCATGCTCCTCGCACTTCACTCGGGGCACCGCGGCCGTGAGGTAGCAGTGGTGCTGGAAGAAATTTAGATGCCTCCACTGAAATCCTTGAAGTCATGTGCCTTGCATCGCTTCTCACATTCTGGACAGGGGTAGCGTGAGCCCCTCTCCGCTTCAACACGGATGTGCAAGTTCATGGGGAGTCTTCTCAATGTCCATGTACTGGTCCACGATCTTCACAGGGGGCGGTCAACCCTAGGCCGAGGGTAAGGATGTCATTCGTGGGCGTCATGAGCAGGCCCTCCTTTCTGGATTTCGGACCCTGCTATCAGATTCCCACAACAAAATCAAAAATGCTCAATTCCACTTCAAACGTCGAAGAGGCGAAAAATAAGCAAGGAAGGCATGACTGATTTATTACTGCAACGCACTGCTGTCCAAACGTTTTGAGCCAGTCACAGGATAATACTCTGAGATAATTTTGATTTCCGGATAAAATGCCTGTTGTCGATTTGAAATTCGAGAAACGCTTCGCATCGCGCTATGCTTCTGGAAAAAACCAGGAGGTGGTGGCGGATGCATTCAGGGAAACTGGTCTTCCAG
>JASFQI010000415.1:0-3788 GCA_050115555.1 Desulfobacteraceae bacterium | reverse complement strand
GGAGCCGCGCACGCCTGTCACGCAACCGGCGCCCGACTTTTGCGGGGTGGCGATAGGTCCAGGCGCCTTGGATCAGGGCGCGTCTCGCATGCCCGTTGCCGGTCTTGGTGATCCCGCCGCGATGGGTGCTCAAGCCGCTGGAGTGCTCCGAGGGCACCAAGCCCAGATAGCCCATCAACTCTCGGGGATTATAGAATCTCCTGATGTCTCCAAGTTCTGCTACAAGGACAACGGCGTTGATCAGGGAAACGCCCCTCATGGCCTGGAAAGCTTCCACCACAGGAAAAAGCCGCCACTCTGGAGACAAGGCCTCGATTTGCTCGGTCAGGCGCTTCACCCTCGCTTCGCACTGCTCGATGCTGTCGATGTACTCTTGAAAGGCCATCTGCTGAGCAGGGTGAGGAAACGATTGGTCCGAAAGCCACCGGCGATGAGCCAGCGTCCATTTGCCTTTCCCCGAGTAATGCAACCCCTGCCGAAGCAGAAACGCGTTCAGCCGCTGCTTGGCTTTTCGCTCCGCAATTTTGGCGTCCTCACGAGCCCGGGTCATATCTCGCATGGCTTCATCCTCCGGCAGGGGAACGTAAATCCCCCGCAGCTCGCCAGCCCGGTGAAGCCGGGCCAGGGTGATGGCGTCCCGGCGGTCGTTCTTGACACGCTCCCCGGGCCTTTTGGGGGTCTTCGAAGGTGCCACAACGATGCAGTCAAACCCTTGTTGATGGAGATGTCTCCAGATACCATAGCCGCACGGCCCTGCTTCGTATACGAACTTGAGAACGGTTTTCTTGGACTGAATCCTGCGGACCACACGGTCCAACGATCCCAGATCTCCGCCAATCGTCCCGTAGTGGCGGACTTCGTACGTCGGAGAAGTTTCAGCGATCGCAACGTTGATCGAATCCTTGTGGACATCCAGCCCGATGTGGGTACAATGTCTCATAGCCTGCCTCCTTGGTTATGGCTCTGTGGTGAGCGGTTTTTAGGTTCCGATCACCATAACCCACGTTTGCAAGGGGCAGGCTACTTTTTTGGCCGTCAGCCATAATGTCTAAGCAATCATTCGGAAAATCAAAATTCCCCCAAAGTCTGTTATGACAGCGCCAACGACAGGTTTGTCGTTGTCTTTTTCGACAGCAGGGGCGCAGAGTACAGCATCTACGGGCAGATTATCAATGATGATGGAACACTTTTTACTACAGCTTCCAATGTAAACTTTCCGGTTTCCAATCATGCCGGTGGCCAGACAAGCTCAATGGCTTCCTATTCCGTGGCGCAACAGCAGTTTTTGATCGGGTGGCAGGATACAAGAGGGGGCCTGTGGGGTCAGTATCTTCAGACCGACGCCACGGCGGTAGGAACCGATACCAACGTGAATTTCAGTATTGCGAATGCATCAGTAGCAAGCTCCGCCATTGCATATAATAATTCTTATACAAAACTTCCATGTTGTCTGGGAAAATCAGTCAAACCCGTCCGCGATTGAACTGGTGGTCCTGGGAGCGGAAAACTCGCCGGATATTGATGTGGATCCGGCTTATCACGAATTTGGAAATGCGCAGGTCGGTACAGACTCTGATCCTGTAACCATCACGGTAACCAACAATGGAACCAGCCCTCTCCTTATGGAAGATCTTGTTAAGAGCGGAAATGATCCCGATCAGTTCACCATTCAGAATGACAATGTGTGGGGACAGGCCATTGATCCCGGTGCGAACGCCACTTTCGAGGTGGTCTTATCTCCCACATCAGAAGGCAGGCAAGACGCCTTCATTACCCTTCCTTCCAATGATCCTGACGAGCACTTCGTCATTATTACGCTGAATCCCGGAACCACAATCCCCGCTTTATCCCGGTGGAGCATGATCATTTTCACCCTGCTGCTGGCCGGATCGGCCTTTTGGGCCATGTGTCGTCGAAAGGTGCTTCATGGATAGTTGTTGTTCTCCCGCTGAGGCGCAGGGAGGCGGAGTATGTTCGTGTCGTGTCAATTGGTGTGACATAGGGGCGGAAGAATCCGTATTGCCGGGCAAAGCGTTCATCGTAGACCTGTTCCAGGGTCTCGAAATGATCCTCCCCACACTGATAAAAGGCAGTGGCCTGCGGTTTCGTTGTGCGGTAGGCTGTGGGCTGAGGCGCGGTATGGGTTGGGGAAAACCTGCCCCGTAGGAATACGGTAAGTTGAACAGAAAGCCAAGGCCGGCGGGCCCGGCACAAGGGCGGATTCGCCGGCTGGAGAAGACGGTTGCGGAAGGACAGGTAAAGGGGCCTGGATGTCGGGGACCCTGTTCCTCGAGGGGGGAAAGGGCCTTGTGGTCTTGCGGCCATCATCCGGGTTGGGTTATAAGAAGAATAAGACTGGAACTGAGCGATTGTCCTGTATCCTGCTGGTACCAGTAACCTCCAAAGGGAAACAAAGGTGAATCATGACTGAAAAGCCAACCTTTGAGAAACTGGAGCAGCGATTCCAAGAGTTCCTTGTCCCCATCAGTAATCCCACTTCCATTTGACCTCCACCCCTCCGGCGGCGTCCGCGCCCACTTCGGTCTCTACGGTGATCTTGGGCGTCACCTCGTACTCCACCGACACCTTGCCGTCATCCGATCCGATCCCCTTTTCCACCTCCACGTAAGCACCGTCTCCCACGTACTTGCCTACGCTGAGCGCGGTGGATTCCCCTCCGTCCGACTGGGTCACTTCGACCTGATCCAGCCTGACCGCCTGCTGGGCCCGATCCAGAAACCCGAAGGTGTCGCCCCCGGCCATGGCATCCGTAGCCCGTGCCAGCTTCAGGGCCTGGACAGGCGTGATGCTGGTGAGGCTCCGCCCGAAGAGAAGCCGCGCCATGACCTCGTCCTGGGGCAGGGGCGGCTCCGAGGAGACCCGGACGCGAAGCGTGGAGGGCGTGCCTGAGAGCGTGACCCGGCCGATCATGTCGCCCCTGCGGCGTTCCGCTGTGACGTCCATCCAGGGGTCGGGCGGATGAGAGCCGTCAAAGAACAGCTTGCCCGAGGAAAGGGCGAACCGCTCCCCGAAGAAGTCGTAGTGGCCTCGAACAATGGAAAGATCCCCTGCAACCCCAGGGCGGGCCGCAGTCCCGGTCACGCGGAGCAGCCCTTTCCACTCCGAGTCCAGCCCGCGGCCGCGGACGAAAGTGCGACCGGGAACCTGGACGTCCAGATCGAGTGAAATCTCGGGGCCTTTTGCAGAATGGGTTCCGGGGGATCCTTTTTCAACGGGCGCCTCCGAGCCTCCCTTCACCTCCACCACGTCCAGTTCTCGAATTTTGGGTGGGAGCCTTTCTGGAATGTGCACTTCTGCGGAGACCACCTTTACGGTCCCCGCGAGATCGGCCTCGCTGACGGTCCCGGAGATCTTCAGATCGGCCCCGGTCTTTGCGAAGATATCGTCCAGGCGGACGAGTTGGAAGTCCTTCATGGTAAGGCGACCATTGAACGGGAACCCTTGATCCGGCAGGGGCTGACAGACACCCTCCACCTCGATGCGGCCGCTGTTGCCGTCTGTAGCCCGAGCGTGCTCCAGGGTCACCTCTTTTCCGTTCACGAGAACGAGCACATCCACATCCCGAAACACGCTCCCGGTGTGCAGCAGCTCATAAGCCCCTTCATGCACTTTCACCTCCCCGATGAAAAGGGGATCGGCTGCAGTTCCTGCGATGGAAAGATCGGCCTCGAGCCGGCCCGAGATCCGCTGCCCTTCGAGGGCCACCCACCCGGGCAGGGGCGCCAGGTCGAGGTTCGCCGCCACACGCCCCTCCAGGCTCCCGTGTT
>JASFQI010000414.1:0-3790 GCA_050115555.1 Desulfobacteraceae bacterium | reverse complement strand
GGAAACCGTCCTTAGGATTTGAATCCATCATTTCTGGATTGGAGCCTCTTATCAAGAAAGAGTCTTCCCATCGACGCCTCTCCCCCGAACTTCAGGACCTGGCCGTCCTGCTGCCCGGAAAGCTCCGCCTCCACCTCGACAACGAGGAGGAGGCGATTGTACTGGACGCCATTCGAACGTTTTCCGTGGACCCTGACGCATACCCTGTGTCGAAACGGGCCCTGGCTGTGGCCGCAGCCGCTCACCGGGGTCAGCAAAGGAAGGGGTCGGGGCGCCCCTACATTGTCCATCCTGTGGGCGTGGCCCGTCTTCTTGTGGAGGCCGGGTGCGGGGACGAGATCGTGGCGGCCGGTCTGCTTCACGACACCCTGGAGGATACCCGCCTCACCCTCGAGGACCTTCACCGCTTCTTCGGAGAGACCGTTGCAGCCACCGTGGCCGGGTGTTCGGAACCGGACAAGTCCGTTCCCTGGAAGACCCGCAAGTTGCACACCCTTCAGACCCTCAGGAAGGCCCCCCATGAGGTGCGCCTGGTCACCTGCGCAGACAAGCTGGACAATGTGCTCTCCCTGGTCGAGGACGAACGAGAGCAGGGGGAGGCCCTGTGGGGGCGGTTCAACCGGGGAAGGGACGATCAAGCCTGGTACTACCGCTCAATCGTTCAGAGCCTCTCCATGGGCGAGGAGTGCTTCGAACCCTGCACAGAGCTCCTTTCCGAGCTCCAGGCGGCTGTGGAATCGCTCTTCGGTCCCTTTTGAAGGCAGAGAAAGACCTTGGCCGGCTTCCTTTCGTGGGGTCAACGCCGGATCATAGCCCTTCTCCTTTGGTGGCGGCTGGGATGAAACCGAGGGCGTTTCTCATGAGCCCTGAGGGTTCTTGCCCGGGTCTTTTCTCCTTCCCTTAATGGCCTTATCCGTGATCAGCCCCATGGCCCGGGCCCGCTCTGCCCACTTCCTTCGGGCCAGCTCCTGCATATCGACGATGGAATCGGTCTCGTCCACGATCTCGAGCCCCAACAGGGTCTCCACGATGTCCTCCATGGTGACCAGTCCGGACACACCACCGTACTCGTCCACCACCAGGGCGATATGCTCCCGCCGATCCAGGACCTGCTCGAACAGGCCCACCAGCGTAGCCGTCTCGGGCACCACGAGGATCTTGCGCCCCAGGTCCCGCAGCGTCGTGTCCAGGTCCCCCAGGGAGGCGTTCAGCAGGATGTCGCTCTTCAGAACAAATGAACAGATGTCATCCGGGTCCCGCCCTGTGATCGGGATCCGCGAGAACCGGATCTCCTGGAGCTCGGACAGGATCTCCCTTACCGTCCGGTCCTCGGGAAGCGTGAACATGACCGGACGAGGCGTCATCACGCTGTCCGCCTTGAGCCTCCCCAGCCGCAGGAGATTCTTCAGGATGCGCGACTCGTGCTCGCGCAGCACCCCTTCCTCCAGGCCGAGATCCGCCAGGGCCCTCACCTCCTCCCGGCTGACCGTGCCGGTCGTCCGCGAGCGGGAGATCAGGCGGGTGAGGATCTGCGAGAGATAGACCAGGGGATAGAGCAACCCTATCCACACGAGAAGGAGCCTGGCCGTGGGCACGGCCAGCCTGCGCCAGTATACCGCGCCCAGGGTCTTGGGGATGATCTCCGAGAGGACCAGGATGCAGAGTGTGAGGATCGCCGAGGTCAAGGCCACGGAACCACGCCCGAACACGACCAGGGCCTGGGCACCCACGCCTGCGGCCCCCACGGTGTGAGCGATGGTGTTGAGGCTCAGAATGGCCGAGAGAGGGCGGTCGATATCCCCCTTGAGTCTGCGCACGAGCGCGCCGGAGCGAGGTGCGCTCGCCTCCAGCGCCGCGGCAAACGCGGGTGTGATGGAAAGGAGCACGGCCTCCATGATAGAGCACAGGAAGGAGACGCCCAGGGCCAGGGCCAGGTAGAAAAAAAGGAGCATCATAACGGCATACCTCGTTTGGGGTCCATCGGCGGCTCACGCAGCTCGCGCCGGAAAACCCATTGACTATACCGGATAGGCGCGAAATATCAAAGGACCCCACGCTGAAGTGGCCAGGTCCGGTGGGATCGCCTTGACAATCTTTGGCTCCGCTTTAACTTGGAATGACTTTTGCAGAGTATTCGGGAAGATAGCTCGTGTAAGAGAGCATCCGGTTTGACCGCCGGAAAACGGGCATGTATCCTTAGTGAATAAGTCTGATTTATCAGCCGGTTGAGAAGAACGGTCCCATGGCTTGAGCATCCTGAGGGATCTCACACGGTGGGGGAGGAGGAAATACGGATGACAGGAAGAATGCGAAAACTCGCCGCAGTCAGCGCCGTTATGTTGACGTTCATGATCGGATGCTCGTATCAGCGGGGATCCGTGGAGACCGGGGACGTCCTTTCGCATGGGCGGCACGCTGCGATTCTTCCCCTGGTCAATCTGACCACCTACCCGCATGCCGGGCGCATTGTCGGAGACCTCCTGACCACGGAGATGTACGCCTCCACGGACTTCCGGATCATGGAAAGCACAGAGATGCTCGACCGCCTCAAGGGGGAGGAAGAGGATCTGGACCGGGTCCTGGACCGGACCGTGGCCCAACGAATCGGAGAGAAGCTGGGCGTGGACACGGTCGTCTTCGGATCGGTCACCGAGTACCGGTACAAGCGGGGACTGGACGAGGATCCGGTGGTGGGGATCAACATCCGCATGCTCGACGTGCCGAGCGGAAACATCCTCTGGGTTGGCAGCCGATCCGAGACGGGCGGTTGTTTCTGGTTCTGCGAGGACTCGCTGAACCGCCTGGCCCAGAAGGTCATCCACTCCCTGGTGCGCGGGATGGTGAAGGCGAATTGAGAATGGAATCGCAGAAAGCCCATGACTTACAGATTTGCCTCCATCGATTCCAATGAGTTACAGCGTCGCCCCCAGCAGTCGAGCCGCTTTTTGCGAGACCGTCCCTGGATCGCAGCGCACCGGAAAATCCGTTGCCGTTCCTGCTTCCTCTTTCTCGCAACCCTTGCGCTCCTGTTGCCCGGAAACGCCTCGAGGGACGGTTTGCCATCCCGGGCGTGGGCCCAGGATGCCGGAGATACGACGCCCGAAGGCGCGGCCGGGGTAGAACGCGCCCCCCTGAGCCCGGACCTAGAGAAGCAGATGGACCTGATCCGGGCCCGCATCCTGAGCCGCCAGGGCCGAATACCGGAATCCCTTGCGCTTTACCGGGAGCTCCGCTCGCGCTATTCGGACGACAAGGAAATCTGGATCGACTCTATCGAGACCCTGGTCAATGAAGGGTTCTACGAGGCAGCCGAGCTCGAGCTGAACGCATTCCTCGACCGTTACCCCGGCGACCAGAGGGCCCTTCGCATTCAGGCAAGGGTCTTTTTCGAGCAGGGCCGGTTCGCGTCCACCTACCCGGTGTACGACCGACTCCTGGAAATCTTTTCTGAGGACGCGGGCATCTGGTCGGACTACGGGTACGCCCGGCAGGGAGACGGGGACTGGGCAGGGGCCCTCGACTGCTTCTCCAGGGCCCTGGAGCTGGACCCGGAGAACAAAGACACCCTTCAAAGCGCGCACGGGATCCTTCGGGAGCACTCGCCGCGGGTGGACGCGGGCTATCGGATCTACCGTCAGGAGGAAAGCGACGCGGAGTGGGCCACCGCCTTCCTGCGCCACGAGAGGCACCTGACCGACGCCACCTGGTGGACGTTCGCCTACGATCGGGTTCGCATGGACCGCCCGAAGCAACCCTTTCTCCCGGCGGTCAGCGAGACCCTGAACCATGC
>JASFQI010000413.1:0-3826 GCA_050115555.1 Desulfobacteraceae bacterium | reverse complement strand
GGCCACGCCCACCGAGAGCAGACCGCCGTAAAGGATGGGGACGGCTGCCAGGCGAAGGCCTTCCGCGGTGATGGGCTCCAGGAACCCGGCCGTGGCCAGGCTCAGGAACGCGCAGACGGAGAACTGAATGAAGGCGAGCCGCACACGCCTCACCTTGGGGGAGAGCCACCCCAGGATGAGCACGTGAACCGCCCAGAAAAACGCCCCCAAGAGCTCCAGAAAATCCCCGGGAGCCAGCGTGAAATCCTCGGTCACACTGAGAAGGTAGAGCCCCAACACGGCCATGCAGGCCCCGGCCCATCCTCCCCAGCCCGGCCGGAATCCCCAAATCAGCCCGAGCAGGGGCACGATAATCACATAGAGCCCGGTAATGAAACCGGCCTTTCCTGCCGTGGTGTAGACCAGGCCCACCTGCTGAAGGGCCGCGGCGGTGAACAGCACCACGCCGGCCAGAATCCCTCCCCAAAGGAGAATGCCCCCGGGCACGCCCCGGTCCTGTCCCGGCTCGGGCGGGGCGAAAGGCTTACGCCTGACCACTAGGGGGAGGAGCACCAGCGCTCCCAGGGTGAACCGCACCCCGTTGAAGGTAAACGGTCCCACATGGTCCATGCCCACCCGCTGGGCCACAAAGGCACTCCCCCAGATGACGGCGGTCAGAAGCAGCAGCCAGTCCGCTTTGAGAACACGTCGCTCCAAAGATCCTCCTCGAATCGGCGGTCGAGACGTCCGCCTATACCACAGCCGCCCCTGGGAGGCCAAGGGAAACGTACCTTTTCCCGTCCCGTTTCCTTGAGATTTCGAGGAGCGGGACCCCGGGAAAGAGCGGGCCCGAGGGTCGTCCGGATGCACACCGGGCCCTTTGCACTGTCAACGAGCCGAACCAAAATCAAGAGAATTCCACACGGGGAAATCGAATCGAATTCTTCATTATTTCAGAAGATTATGCCTCTTTACGAACATTTTCCTCACCGCCGACAGCAATGACGGGAGAATGAACGGCCGTACTTTGTTGACATGTCGTAGAATGTATTCTATATTGCTTCGATATGTGATTCGATACCTGATCCAATCTTCCATTCTTTCATCGCGCTATCCACAATCGAAGTTCATACCGTCGAACACCACCTTTCCCAGGCATGTCGAAGGGGGTGATAGTCGCTCGCACGAGTAACCTGCTCCATACCCAGAAACGGCGATTTCGAAACCCCTTATAATTATTGCTAAATTACGCCACCTTTTGCAGGAACCGCCATGCATTCCGAAGCGTAAGCCGCGCTCGGGCCCCGCTTCATGGCGCGTGATGTCCCGGGCGTTCTCAAAAGGAGGATCGACGCATGAAACACCTGGTAACCGTGATCTCCATTGTTCTTTGCTTGTCCTTTTTTGTGGCTGCACCTGCGTTCGCGGCCGAAGAAGAAAAAGAACCCATCCAAATCGGCGTGGTGCTTCCCATGTCACCGCCGGGCGGGTATGAATCCGGCAATCCCATGTGGTGGGCCGCCCTTCAGGCCGCCAGTGAAGTGAATGAAGCCGGAGGCCTTCTGGGCCGTGAGGTCATCGCCGTTTTGGGAGACACCCGCGGCGTTCCCGAGGAGGCCCGGGCCGTGACCGAGCGCCTCATCACCAAGGACAAGGTGGTGGGTGTGATCGGAAACTACCACAGTTCCTGCGCCAAGGCCCAAATGGACCTGTTCAAGGACCACAACGTGCCGTACATCGGCGCGGAGCCTTGGGCGGACGAGATCACGGCCAAGGGCTACAAGCAGGTTTTCCGCATCTCCATTACAAACTCCCTGTACACGGACATCTCGGTCAACTGGATGAAGGCCGCCGGGTTCAAGAAAATCGCCTGCGTCCAGGAGATCACGGACTGGGGCCTCGGGGTCAACGAGAAACTCAAACAGGCATGGAATGACGCGGGCATGGAGAACGAAAGCGCATTCAGCGATGTCAAAACCGAGGACTTTACCGAGACGCTGGCCCGCTTCAATCAGTGGGATCCTCCCGCGGACATGTTTTTCGGATCGGTCACCGGGCCGGGGGCCTTCCGCATCATCAAGCAGGCCTATGACATGGGGTTTGCGCCCACCCCGAGGACTGTGTTCTACGCCACGAACGCCTGCCTGAACCCGGAGGTCTGGGAAGTGGCCGGGGAAGCGGCCCAGTACATCGTGGTGACCCAGATCGGTCTGCCCCCCTCGGCGTACACCGAGGTCACCAAAAAGCAGAACGAGATCTTCGAGAAGAAGTACGGCCGGCTCATGAACGCCACGGTCATGGAGGCCTATGATGCCTTCATGCTGATGTGCGAGGCCATCAAGAAGGCCGGCAGCACGGATCCCGACGCCATTGTCGAAGCGCTGGAAGGCATCGAGTGGACCGGAATGCGGGGCAAGTACTACTTCCCCTACGGATCCAAGAACCCCGTGCCCGAGGATCAGCCCGATTACATGTGGCACCAGTGGCCCGACGTGAGCGAGTACCTCTTCCAGTACACCGAAGTGGGCCAGAGCCCGGAGAATGGTACCGTGATCTGGCCTCCCAAGTGGTCGGACCTGCCGGATGGGCAGTACTTCGTTCCGGTGCCCAAGAAGTAGCCTGATACCCGCCTCTTTCTGCTGCCGCCGCGTTCCGCCGCGGCGGCAGCCTCCTTTTGCAGCCTTGCAGAAAGGAACCCCATGTTTAGCGTAGATTATATCCTCATGCAGGGGGCGAACGGGCTGGTCATCGGGTGTCTATACGCCCTCATGGCCCTGGGGCTCACGGTCATCTTCTCCGTCCTGAAAATCATCAACTTCGGGCACGGGGAGTTCTATATGATCGGCGGGTACATGTCCTACGCCCTAGCGACCCTGGTCGGAGGACTCAATCCCTTTGTGGGCGTCCTGTTTGCCATTGTCGTCCTGCTCGTGGTCGGGTCCGCGTTCGACGCCCTGTTTCTCCGCCCGCTGCATAAGGGGATCGTGGAACGGCCCGACGAGTATGCCATTCTGGTGACCTTCGGACTGTCCTTCTTCCTCCAGAATCTCATGCTGGGCCTGGCCGGTCCCTTTCCCCACCGCACGGAGTCCTTCCTTCCCGGAGGCATCCATGTCGGCAGCATCATGATCAGTGGTGACCGCCTGGTCGCCGCAGGGGTCGCATTGATCCTGATGTTCGGTCTCCTCCTCTTCATCAAGATGAGCTGGACGGGAAGGGCCATGCGTGCCGTGAGCCAGGACCGGGAGGCGGCCTCCGTGACCGGCATCAACCCGGTTCGAACGGGCAACATCGCCTTCTCCATCGGTGCGGCGCTTGCCGGCGCGTCCGGCGCCCTGATCGCCCCGATCTTCAGCATCGTCCCGGACGTGGGGGTCCTTCCAGGCGTGCGATCGTTCATCATCGTGGTCCTTGGGGGCATGGGATCGGTCAAAGGGGCCATTCTAGGCGGGCTCATCATCGGGCTGGTGGAGTCCATGGGCGCCGCACTCATTCCGGACATGTCCAGGGCCCTGGCCTATCGAGAGCTTTACGGACTGATCATCTTCGTGATCGTTCTGCTTTTTCGACCGCGGGGACTTTTCGGGGAGGAGTACTCATGAGAGACACACCGGTTCGAAGGGTCAGCTTCTTTTCCGTGCTCGTCGTCGCCGGCCTGATGGTCCCGCTCGTGGTCCAAAGCTCCTACTGGCTGCACGTCTTTGCCATGGCGTACTTCTACGGCCTTCTCGCCGCCACGTGGTCCTTCCTGGACGGGTACTCCGGCCAGTTTTCCTTTGGAAACATCGCCCTGGTACTCATTGCCGGGTACACGAGCGGGCTCCTGGCCAAGTACACCGGTGCCCCC
>JASFQI010000412.1:0-3847 GCA_050115555.1 Desulfobacteraceae bacterium | reverse complement strand
GAACCGGACCGGCCGGCCACGATGATCGCCGTCATCACCGGCCCCAATTCACGCACCATGGCGACGGACACCAGAGAGGCCACGTAGATGTCGGCTCCGAACTGTTTGAGCTGCACCGAGGACATGAAGGCAAGAATCATGCCCAGGAGCAGGCTGATCAAGCCCACGATCGGGAGGGCATCAAATCCGGTCTGCTGCATGGTGAGGAGGGTGTCCTCTTTTCGAAGCGACTTTGGATTCCGCACCACGTAGAGGAGGGCCAGGCAGACGGAGCCTACGAAGGAGATCAGGTACTTGAGATCGTCCCAGTGGTCCAGTGTGGCCTCGCCCAAGCGGGCGATAGCAGAAGGCCTGCGCTTCTTGGCCAGTTCCACGTCCGATCTGACGCGATCGAACTGGAACACGGACAGGACTTTCTGGACCTTCTCGCTGGCGTTCTTGAGGTAAAACCCTCCTTTTTTCGCCTCCATGGACTCCCGAAGCTCCAGGAGTACCAGGGAACCGAAGTCGTCCAGGTAGTCCACGTCGGCCAGGTCCACCGTGAGCGAGGAAAGGGTGCCATTGGACACCAGGCGTCTCGCCCCACGTATCATCTCCGCCGCGTTCGACACATCCATACGACCGCGGATCTCGAGAACAAGGTCGCCGTCATCGGAGGAAGACACATGGAATGCGGAGGGCAGTTTTCCTTTGTAGCTCCTCATCATTGCGCGCCCTGGGAGACGAAACCCCTGCGCCCGCCCGGCGTCCGGCACGAGAACGCGTCTCTGTGCGAAAGGTTTCGCGTCATGGCTCTTTGAACCGGAACCGGATCAGACCCTCTTCATCCAAGCCGTACATCTCGTCGAGCTTTTCCGTGTCCATCTGGAAGAGAAGCCACCCGAGGAATTCCCCGTTTCGTTTCATCCCAAAGGCAACCTCGATCCCGCGATAGCCCATGGGATGCTCACGGCTCACGCGATAGAGAGAAAGCACCCTGTGGATGGATTCCTCCGTCCCCTGAAAAGGAATGCCCGCGTAACTGTTCCCGACCATCTCCTCCAGCTCCTCGTCATCCATATTGATGGCATAGGCGTCGAAGACCCGCTTATCAGGGGTCAGCAGTACCAATCCAGTATACGTTGTGGCTTGGGCTTCCTGGACTTCGAAGAACTCGTGCATGAGGGAGGAGGTCTTCTCCCGGTCCGCAGCTGCAAAGGGTGCCGCAAGTACGGAACGCAACAGGAGAAAGTCCTTGGCCAGCTGGTTTTTCAAGTCCTGCTTCTTTGTATCCAGAGGGAGATACCCTTTGGTAAAGTAAGGATATCCCACGAAAGCACCTACGGCCAGCAATGCGATTCCTACGATGGAAGGGATCACCCAGTTGCGGATTCGCCGGTATCGCTTCTGGATCTTCTGCACATCGGTGACATCCCGTCCGAGGGAAAACACCCCTTGAAAATTGTGGTGCCCGTCGTAGAGCACATTCATGCTCGTGGAAATGAATCGGACTCCCTTTTTCGGGTGACGGATCTTGAGGATCCGTTCGCGTACGGCGAACTTATCCTGCACCTCGGACAGAAACTCCCGGTACACCTGAGGCTCTTCGTAAATCTCCTCCATGGAACGGTTCCGCATCTGATCCCAGTTCCGACCATAAAGGCGGGCCGCAGCCGCATTCCAGGAAAGGATCTTTCCTTCTTTATCCGTGAGAATCACGGCGTCCGGGAGTTGGTCGTAAAACTCGTTCAGCCCGTAAAGAATCTGGCTCGCGGTATCAAGCCGTCTGGCCAGGTACCGCGTGAGTTCCCAGACCACCTCGGGGCAATCCCGCAGAAAGGTCTCGACCTTGTCCGGAGGGATCACAATGGCCTGGACTTCCGTCTTGGCCTTCACCGTCGCCGTGCGCCGTGACTCGAGGAAGAGGCTCATCTCCCCGAAGAGCGCTCCCTTTCCAGAGATCTCGGAGATCTTTTTCTGCCCCTTGAGGACATCCAGTTCCCCGGACACCAGGATGTAGAGTTCCTGGCTGGCGTCGTGCTCTAGAAAAAGCGTCTGCCCCGCCTCAAATCGGGTCAAATACTTGTTCAGGTCCGGATTGTTGAGGAATTTGTCCAGCATGGCAACGCCTCATATTCACTGGAGATCTTCTGCATCGTTCGCGAAGAACACTGCACAAACCAAACCATGCGGCAGCATGCATCCTGGTCCGACATCGGGCGGCTGTACATCCACCCGGAGAGGCGCACCCATCCTGTGCTAAAAGAAGCTTCCCAAGGTGAGCAAATCCCAAACATTCAGTTTAGTAAATCATTTGCATAGAGTCAAGATACACGCCCCTTCCCGGGCCCAGAGGTTTTCCATGGAAAGGACGGGACGTAACGGTCTTTGCGCGGTGGACTCCCAGCGGGCTCCACCGGTGTCGAGGGATTGAATCAAAGCCCTGTCGGTCAAGGAAACCGTACTTTGGAACGTGAAGTCCCCTTATTGTCTTGAATCCGCTTCTTCGCGGTGCGGGAATGTGCTGTAGAACGGAACGAGTACGAGAACGCTGGAGACTGTCAGGTTTCGCAGGTCCCGGTGCATGGTCGGCATCGATCACTCCAGGAGTGGGCCGCGGACATCGTAGAGACCTATCCATCCGGATCGATCATTGTCGAGGAAGGCACGCCCGGCACATCGGCCTATAATCGCTCTCTCGGGTACAGCCGAAGCCTTGAACGGTGCGGGAAAAAGATACTTAACCCCGGCCACCCTGAGAGTCGGCTACGTCTCCGGAGAGATGGGACTCATCGAGGACCGTACTCGATCCGCATCGGTTCGGGCGTGAACCGAACTCCAAGCGCGCGTCATCCATCGGGAGCATTTCAACGCACTGTTCTCACCCAAACCCGCCGTGCGCATCCCTATCATGAAGAGCCTTTTTTAAAGGCTTCGCCAGGTCAGCGACATGATGGCTGAAAAAGCCACACGGGGACCCCTGACTGCCGAATCGGTCCCGCCATGTGAGTCGCGTTATGTCTTCCTGCTCCGCAAGGCACCGGGCAGCTCCGCATGAAAAGGGTCACATGAAAACCGCGACAAGCCGGTCCCCTCATTTCACCTTGAGCAGGTTGTTGACCTTGCGTACCCCCATCGTGTCCCGGGAGATCTGTCCAGCCCGCTCCTTCTGATCGGGTGTGTTCACGCCCCCGGTAAGCGTGACCTCCCCCTGAAACACATCCACATCGATGGCGAATCCCTGTAGAATAGAATCCCTGATCAGCTTGGCCTTGACCTTGGTGACGATCGTGCTGTCGTCCACGACCTCCCCGGCGCTCCGGCCTCCGGGTGTGCTGCAGCCAAACATCGCGAACGCCAAGGCAATACATACCAGAAAGATCGTCAACCCCTTGAACTTGCCCATCTTTTCATCCTCCTTGATGTTTTGGACAGAAATCCTCCCAATTCCGATGATTTAGAACTCAATCTGGAAGCCTACAGAAATCCGTCTCAGAGGTCAAGCGCGAGGGCAACGTCGAAAGGACCGGGGGTGCACGGGAGTTGATCGTTTCCTGATCACGTTTTAACGGTCTCGCAAAAAGCCGCTCGACCGCTGTCGGCTACGCTGTAATGCCTTGAAAATGCTTCGCTCGCGCACTCTTCAAGCTTGCTGCGGGGAGATTCAAATCGCCAGGGGCAAGTCTCTGGATCACGGCTTTTTTCGACTCCTTCAAGATTTCTGCCGTTTTTGTCGATAGAACCCATAACAGCAGGAAGAACCGGAAAAAGCCCCACGAATGAAGGAGGCAAAGCCGAGCCGCCGCCGGACGCATTGCAGACGCGTTTCAAGCGTTCCCGTATTCGCCTTAAAAAACGGCTTTTTTTG
>JASFQI010000411.1:0-3874 GCA_050115555.1 Desulfobacteraceae bacterium | reverse complement strand
ACGGGATGTGATGAAAGAAGACGTGATCATGGTGGATGCCCGCACACCGATCATGGCCGCCCTGGATACCATGCAGCAAAACCACATCAAACGGCTTCCTGTGACGCGAAAGGGGAAGCTCACCGGTCTCGTGACGCGCTCCATGCTTCGGGATGCATCTCCGTCAAAGGCCACGAGTCTGAGCGTACACGAACTCAATTACATCCTCTCAAAGATGACCGTGGAAGACATCATGGTCAAGGAACCGATCACCGTGGCCCCGGACCTGCCGGTCGAGGAGGCGATCTGGCTTGGAAAGAAACACGGAATCGGCGCCTTTCCGGTTGTGGAGAAGGGAAAGCTGGTGGGTATTGTCACGGAATCGGACATCACCGGAGTGGTGTCCGATGCGCTGGGTCTCGCGGAAAAGGACAGCCGAAGGCTGACCATCGATTCGTCTGGAGGCCGTTTCGGGTTTCTCAAGGGCATCGTGGATGTCCTGGACAGCCACAGAATGCCCATCCTGAGCATCATGAGCGTGCCGGGCAAGGAGGGGAGCGCCTCGGGGTTCCTCGTGCTTCGATTGAGGGCCCGGGACCTGGACGCGGCGGTTGAGGATTTGAAAAAGGCGGGATACCGGGTCACGGACGTTACCTGATTTTTTCGCCGGGGATCCGGCGGGTGAAAAGCCTGCCGGTTTCCCGCTCCCAAAGAGCGGGGGAAGGGAAGCCCCGGACAAAGGAAAACCACCACTCACGACAAGGAGGAATAGAATGACCACACCGCAGCATTGCCCTGGATTCGACGACTTCAAGAACCTCAAATCCTTTATCTGCAAGTGCCCCAATTGCGGGAAGGAAAAGGAGATCTTCTCGGACGAGTTCAACAAGAAGCACATCTGTTCCCAGTGTAAGCAGGAGATCGATTTCACCAAATGTACACTGGAGGCCGGTTAAGCATACGTCGGCCCCATGGAGGCTGATCCGAGTGCCCCTGTCCGCCGGGTCGGCGGGCAGGGGCGGGATTGGCGGCGTGCCGGAAAGGATGCCGTTGATCGAGAACCTACAGAAGGAGGAACTGGCGAATGAGCTCCTTTGAGTATCGCATCACCAAGCATCCGGCCGAAGCGTTCCACCGTGTGGCCTACTTTTGTTCCGAAGGAGGCGAGTGCGGTCTGGAGGAGGTGCCTGCGGATCATGTCGAGCAGCTGGTAGGGATTCTGAACAAGGACGGGGCCCAGGGATGGGAGCTGGTTCAGCTTTTCTTCAGCAGGGACGGTGTGGTTGCCGTTTGGAAGCGGGCCCTTTAAAAAAGGGTATATTATTGGTAATAGTTACTAATTAAAATAAGATGGCAGAAGCCAAGGAGGATGAAACTCATGGAAAAATCCAAGAAGGATACCAAGCAAGCTCAGGGGATTAATCCGCGGGACGTCACGATTTGTGATGCCACGGCCCAGATGCTGGCCAAGGCGAATCGCGACGGAGTGGAGACGGCGTTCCATCGGGCAGCGACCATGAAGGCCTGCCCCATTGGTGCGGACTCGGCCTGCTGCAAGCACTGCTCCATGGGCCCGTGCCGCCTGAATGCCAAGGATCCCTATGGCAAGGTCGGCGTGTGCGGGGCCACCATCGACACGATTCAGGCGCGGAATTTCGCCCGGATGGTCGCCAGCGGCGCCGCAGCGCACACGGACCACGGCATGTCCATGCTCGACGTATTTCGTGAGGTCATCAGCGGCAAGATCCAGGACTACCGAATCAAGGACCCGATCAAGCTCGAAGAGGTGGCCAGGGAGCTGGGCATTGAAGTGGAAGGCCGGGAAACCAAGGATATCGCCATGGACGTGTACAAGGAGCTCGAGCGCACCTACACCCAGGTAGAGGGGGAGATTCCGTTTGCCAAACGCGTCCCCGAGAAGACCCTGGAGACGTGGCGAAAACACGGAGTGGTGCCCCGCGGTGCCATGCGGGAGATCATGGAGATCATGCACCGCACCCACATGGGCGTGGATCAGCACTACGAAAACATCACGAAGCAGTGTACCCGAACCGCCCTGTCGGACGGCTGGGGCGGCTCCATGGTAGCCACGGAGATCTCGGACATTCTTTACGGCACGCCCACGCCGGTGCGCGCGGAAGTGAACATGGGGTGTCTCAAGGAAGACCAGGTGAACATCATCATTCACGGCCATGAGCCGAACCTGTTTGAGTCCATGCTGGACTCGGTGAACGACCCCGGCCTGATCCAGGCGGCCAAGGAAGCGGGCGCCGAGGGCATCAACCTGGTCGGCATGTGCTGCTCGGGCGCTGAGATGCTTTCCAGGCACGGCATACCCCACGCGGGGAACTTCATGTCCACGGAAGCCATTCTGATCACCGGGGCGGTGGATGCCATGGGCGTGGATGTCCAGTGCATCAAGCAGGGCCTGGCCAAAGTGGCGGAGTGTTACAACACCAAGCTCTTCACCACGAACCCGCGGTGCCACATCGAAGGCGTGGAGCACATTGAGTTCCACGAGCACACCCCGCGGGAATGCACGGACGCGATCGTGGAGAACGCCATTGTGCGCTTCAAGAACCGGACCGCCGCTGTGGAGATTCCCAATGTGACAAATATGGGCGTGCACGGGTTCTCCCACGAGTACATCAACTACATGCTGGGCGGGACCTTCCGGGCCTCGTATACGCCTTTGAACGACAACATCATTAACGGCCGGATCCGCGGTGTGGCCGGCGTGGTGGGCTGCACGAATCCCCGTGTAAAGCACGACTGGGTGCACGTGGAGATGGTCAAGGAGTTGATCAAGAACGACGTGCTCGTGGTTCAGACCGGCTGCTCCCAGATCGCTTTGGCCAAGGCCGGGCTCTACACGCCGGAGGCGGCCCATCTGGCCGGGGCCGGCCTGGCCGAGGTCTGTGAGACTGTGGGCATGCCGCCGGTGCTGGGGCTGGGGTCCTGCGTGGACAACAGCCGCATCCTGATCGCATGCGCCGAGATGGTTCGTGCAGGCGGGCTCGGGGACAGCATTGCCGAGCTTCCTGTGGCGGGCGCGGCGCCCGAGTGGATGAGCGAGAAGGCCATCTCCATCGGTCACTACTTCGTGGGCTCGGGTGTGTATACGGTCTTCGGTGTGACCTTTCCCATTGTCGAGGAGACCAAGTTCCACAAGCTCCTGTTCGAAGGACTGGAGGAGCAGGGGTTCGGGAAATGGGGATTTGCCAAGGACCCCATTGAGATGGCCCGCCTGATGATTGCCCATATCGACGCGAGGCGTAAGGACCTGGGTCTGGACAAGACTCGGGAGCGGGTGCTCATGGACATGGCCGCCCGCCAGAAGCTGGACGCCGCATAGATGGGCACGTCATGTTGACTTCACAGGATCCGGGGGTGTCCGCCCCCGGGTCCTTTCCCCTTGGGACTCCTTGCCTGCACGCGGAATCCGTGCCCTCGTCCAGGGAACCGTGTGGGATTTTTCACAGAGCGGGAATGGGAGCGGTTCAGATATTTTATGAATGACATCAGAAGGTTGGAGTGCATGAGCTTGATTTGGTTCGGTGCCTATACTACAATCGTTTCGTGGTGCCAAAGACCCGATGAAGGAGCGATGCATCACAAAACCAGCAAAGGCAGCGACCGGGTCAGGCAGGGATATTCGACCCCGGCACCCTGAGGCATTTGCCCGTTGATGTTCCTGTTTTGGGCAGGGACGTGAAGAGATCCAACGAAAGAGATCCCGCTCGTATCAGAAAAAAGCGCTGACTCGCCAGGGTTGTGCGAGGAGGACTGAAAGGGGGAAAGCATGCGGCCAATAGAGATCGCCAAGGACATCTACTGGGTGGGTGCGGTGGACTGGAACAACCGCGACTTTCACGGCTACTCCATCTATGAAGGG
>JASFQI010000410.1:0-3925 GCA_050115555.1 Desulfobacteraceae bacterium | reverse complement strand
GGCAGAATCCCTTTTCAATTCGAGTTCCTCACCCCCATATGCCGGTACCCAGGATAGATCAATTTCACTTGCCTGCATGATTCGATTGTGCAAAATTGATAAAATCTTCATCATGGCGTGAGAGTACACAGCCTTTTCGTTCTGCAGGTGCGTTCTTTTTCCCAGCGGAGGGAGTCACTGTGGTCAGGACCGTCCTCATTGTGGACGACGAGAAAGAGATGCTCCAGATGCTTCGCCGCGCCTTTGAGGCCTACCAGGAGGTTTTCTCCGTTCGGATTGCCACAGACGGCGAGGAGGCGTTGGAAGTGCTGCGGGAATCCAGTGATGTTTCCCTCGTGGTCACGGATCTGATCATGCCGAAGATGGACGGGTTCACCCTCCTGGTCCACATTCGGTCCGACTTCCCCCACATCCCCGTGATCATCATGACCGCTCACAGTCGACCTGTGATGGAAAGGATGGCTTGGAAGATCGGCGTGGCCGAGTACATCGAGAAACCTTTTGACGTTGAAGAGCTGGCCCGAAAGATCCTTGAAGGTCTCCACGCCGGTGAGGATAGGACCGGGGGCGGAATTCAAGACATGGGCATCGCCCTGTTCACCCAGTTGATCGAGCTGGAGAGAAAGACCTGCACCATCCATGTGAAGAACCACACCGCGAATCGCGAAGGAGAACTCTATTTTCTCGACGGCGATTTGGTGAATGCCCACGTAGAAGATCTCAGCGCGGATGCTGCGGCACGCGAGATCCTGAGGTGGCCGGAAGTGGACATTTCCCTCCATGATGGATGCGCCGAGAAGGAGCGGCGTATAAACTCCTCCATTGAAGACCTGATTTCACCAGCCTCTTCCTAAGACCCCGCTGAAAATACTTCGCTTGCGCATTCCTCATCCCGCTGAAGCGGGAACAAGGGGAGATTCAAAATTTCACTGAACAAGGCTCAAAGGTCCCTGTCGGCGCCGTCGCCGGCGCGTCGCACGGACCGTGCCTTGATGTGGGAAGGGTGCATGTCCCGAGTAAACGTGTAGAGCAGGACGCTCAGGGCCACGGCGGCAGAGGCGATGAGGAACGCCGTGCGATAGGTGTCCCCGGCGGGTCCTGCCGCGGATTCCATGTGTTCAATGGCCCTGCCGAGGCCGTGAATGAAAACGCCTGCTCCGGTCATGGTAAATACATTGACCCCTGTCATGGCCGTACCCGCCATGTGTGCGGGCATGAGCTCCCGGATGTGGGCGTAGCTGATCACATTGAAGGAATTGAAAAACCCGTTGAAGAACAGGAGAACGCCCAAGAGGAGAACCGGTGCCCCTTCGGGCCAGCGGCTCCAGATCAGGATGGCTAGGGCCGAACCGGTCATGGCCGGTATGATGGCCTTTTTCCTGGATTTCAACAGCCGGTCGGATACCCAGCCGCCCACGGGGGCGCCCACGATAAAGCCCACACTGATCATCAGGAGGACATTCCCGGCGGATACCGGACGAAGCCCGAGGGAGCTCATGAGGAACGGACCGGCCCACAAGGCCTGAATCGATGCGAATGCCCCATAGCGGAGAAAGATGCTCCAGGAGATGGCCCAGTAGGTCGGGCTGCGGAACAGGGTCGTCAAGGCCTTCAACGAAGCAGGAGACCTTTTCCGGCTCCCGGTGTCGGGCTGTCCCAGGGCGACCTCAGAACCCGGAAGGGGCCTTTCCCGTATCAAAAACGCGAGTGCAAGAATGAGCACAAGGTGGAGAGCGGCCAGCGCCGCAAAGGTGTTTCGCCATCCCAGGGAAGCGACCATCAGGGCCAGGGGACTCGTGGCTGCCAGGGTGCCCAGGGTTCCCAGGGAGAGGAGTGTGCCGGACAACGTGGCAAAACGGCGTAGGTCGAACCAGTTTGTGAACAACTTCAGAGAGCCCATAAGGTTGGACGCCATCCCGATCCCCAGAAGTGCACGGCCGACCAGGGCCACATAGAGTCCGGATGCCTGTGAGAACAAAAGTGCACCAAGGACCCCCACCAGGTTGAGCGCGATCATGGTCCTCTTGGCGCCCATTCGATCCAGGGAGAGTCCGAGAGGAATCTGCACCAGGGCAAAGGCGTAGAAGAACACCCCTCCAACCAGGCCGAGCTCACGCGAGCCGAGCGAGAGGTCGCGGCTGAGCTCAGGCGCAATGATCGCACCGGAGACCCGGTAGAACATGCTCATGATGAAGAGCGCCGCACAGATGCCGAACAAGAGTCCGCGCTGGCGAGGGTGGGAGGTTGAGTGGCGCGGGGAAGGAGGGAGGTCCCCATGTCCCCCTTCCAGATCAGACATCTCGAATCCCATAACGGGAAACAAGGCGGGAGAGGTACGTCCTTTGGATTCCAAGCGTCTTTGCAGCACGCGCCCGGTTTCCCCCGGTTCGTTTCAGGTTTTCGATAAGAAATTCCTTCTTGAATTGGTCCATGGCCTCCTTGAGGGTGAGTCCCACGGTCATGCCGGTGGATCCGCTGCGTGCGGTAGAAATGGGGAGATCCTCGGGAACGATTTCCCGGTCGTTTCCCATGACCACGGCCCGTTCCACGGCGTTTCTGAGCTCGCGGATGTTCCCGGGCCAGTCATACTGGAGCATACGATCCATGGCGGACTTGGAGATGGTCAGCTCCGGAAGCCCCCGCTCTGACTTGAACAGGTTCAGGTAATGTTGGGCAATGAGGGGAATGTCCTCTTTTCGCTCGCGAAGCGGAGGGACCCGCATTTGGACCACATTCATCCGGTAGTACAGATCCTCGCGGAACTTGCCGGAGCCCACATCCTCCTCGATGTCCCGATTTGTGGCGGAGATGATTCGGATGTCCACAGAGATGGGTTCGTTTCCGCCCACGCGATAGAAGAGCCCTTCCTGAAGAACGCGTAGGAGCTTGGCCTGCATGCCGGGGGACATCTCACCGATTTCGTCCAGGAAAAGGGTCCCGCCGTCGGCCAGTTCGATTTTTCCGGTTTTTCGTTCGACTGCCCCTGTGAAGGCCCCTTTTTCGTAGCCGAACAACTCCGATTCCATCAGGGTTTCCGGGAGAGCGGCGCAGTTCAACGTAATCATGGCCTTGGTCTTTCTCGGGCCGGCGTTATGGATGAGCCGGGCCAGGAGTTCCTTCCCGGTTCCGCTTTCCCCGAGAATCAGGGTGCTCGTTTTGGAGTTCGCCACCTTGAAGGCATCGGAAACGACTTTTTTCAGCTTGGGGCTTTCGCCGACAATCGCGTAGCGGCTGTCCAGCTCCTGGCGCAGATCGCGGTTTTCCCGTTCCACGTCCTGGATTTTTTTTGCCTTGCTGATGGCCAGGGAGGACAGGTCGGCGAATGCGGTAAGGGTCTTCAGGTCGGACGCCTCGATGGCGGTCCCATCCTCTTTGTCGATAATTTCCACGACCCCGATGATTTTATCGTCCACTTTCATGGGAACACACGCGATGGAGTGGGTCTCGAAGCCGATGGATTCGCTGATTTTTTTGTACCAGCGATCGTCCTTGCTCACATCCGGTATGAGCAGGGGTTCTCCGGTCAGAGCCACATGTCCCGCAATCCCCTGCCCGAGCTTGACCTCGAACTTGCGGACCTCGTCTTTTTTCTCCCCTGTGGCTACCTTGAAGTAGAGTTTGCGGGTCTTGTGATCGAGCAGAAGCAGGGAACTCGCTTTGGCATGCATCATGCCGGTGGCCGTGTGGATGATGAGTTCCAGGAGATGGTCCAGATCAAGAACCGAAGACACCCAAGTCGTGATTTCCCTGAGCCGATCGATGGTGACGTCGGACCATGGGCCCGCATTGTTCATGACTACCTCCAGAGTGAAATGTGAGGGATTTCATCCCAGCCTAGCAGAGCGAGGTGGGGTTGTATACTTTTTTATCTCGTTTCAAGGAGTAGAAAAAGCAGCGGGAGCCGTCAAGCGTCCTTGAATGCACC
>JASFQI010000409.1:0-3963 GCA_050115555.1 Desulfobacteraceae bacterium | reverse complement strand
GCGTTCGTGGACAAGTTCAAGGAAGCCTACGGCGAGCCCCCGGGCTTTCCCGCATTTCACGGGTACATTACGGCCCACTTTATTGCCCAGGCCTATAAAAAGGCCGGGACCATGGACACGGAGAAGTTCATCGACGCCATCGAGGGATTGACCATTGACAGCCCTGTGGGACCTCTGGAGATGCGCGCCTGCGACCACCAGGTCAAGCTGCCCATGTACCTGGGAGTGACCAAGATGTCCGAGGAGTACGGCGTGGCCATCAGCTCCGAGATCGAGACGCTGAGCGGAGACGAGATCCTTCCCACGTGCGAGGAGATTCAGAAGGCACGAGGAAAATAGACCCCGAACGGTGTGACCCCGGGAGCGGCGCTGCAAGCGCCGCTCCCGGGGTTCCCATAAAGGCGGAACGGCCATGGATTTAGGCCAGAGCATCACGCTGTCGGCCTTGGGGGTCCATTTTTTAGTGGGCCTGAGCCGGGCCATGATCCTGTTCATCGTGACCTCGGGGCTCAGCTTTGTCCTCGGTGTGCTCCGCGTCCCCAATGTGGCACATGGTTCCCTGTACATGATCGGGGCCTTTTCCGCGTTTTCCCTGAATCATCTCCTGGGCGGCGGGACCACCGGGTTCTGGGTCGCCCTGGTCCTTTCGCCTTTTGTGGTAGCCGCGGTCGCGTTGGTGGCGGAAAGAACCCTTTTCTGCCATCTTTACCAGCGTGAGCATCTCATGCTGCTCCTTTTCACTTTTGCCCTCATGCTCATCCTGGGCGATCTGGTCAAGATCATCTGGGGGGCCGACTATCGCTCCATCACGGCCCCGAGCGCCCTGGAGGGTGCGGTCCCCATCCTGGGGTCGTCGTTTCCGAAGTACAACCTTTTCCTATTGATCGTGGGTCCCCTTGTGGCCGTGGGGCTGTGGCTGTTTACGAACCGCACGAAGATCGGAAAGATCGCGAAGGCGGCGGCCGTGGACCGGGAGATGGTGGATGCCATGGGGATCAACGTGAGCTGGGTGTTCGCGTTTGCGTTCGTCCTGGGCTGCTTTCTGGCCGGGCTCGGAGGCGCTCTGGTGGCTCCCACCATCAGCATCACCCTGGGCATGGACCATGACATCATCATCGAGGCGTTCTTGATTGTCACCATCGGCGGTCTCGGAAACATGTGGGGGGCGCTTATCGGTTCACTGATTTTCGGAGTGACCCAATCCCTGGGTGTGCTGTTCTGGCCCCAGTTTGCCATCGTGTTCCCGTACCTGGCCGTTGTGATCGTCCTTGTCTGGCGGCCCACGGGCATGCTCAAATCCGTCTGGTAGAAGCGCAGGACCACGGGCTTGCGCAGGGAGAGCACTGGTTTTGCAAAGAGGCGCGTTCAGGTGGAAGGCGTTGTGGCCCTATGCGGCGGTGTTTGCGGCCCTGCTGTTCCTGCCGCTGGCCGTGTCCCGTTTTTACATCTACATCACGGCGGTGATCTTTGTAACCGCACTCCTGGCCATGAGCCTCAACGTCGTGGTGGGCCACGGGGGCTTGTATCAATTCCACCACGCGGCGTTTTACGGCGTGGGTGCGTATACCTTCGCCCTGATCCTCACCAAGACGGATCTACCGGTCTGGGTGGGGTTTGTCGCAGCGCCGATATGCGCTTCGGCGGTCGGTCTTTTGATCGGATGGTTCTGTGTCCGGCTGAACAAGCTCTATTTCGGGATGCTCCAGATCTCCCTGGGATCGCTGATCTGGGCGATCGTGTTTCGATGGTACAGTCTCACGGGAGGGGACGACGGCATTCACGGCATTCCCATTCCGTCTTTCATCGGAACGATCTCGCGGAGCTACTACTTCATCCTGCTCGTTCTCGCCGCCTGTGCCGTGCTCATGTTCATGATATACCGATCTCCCTTCGGAAAGACCCTCCAGGCGGTCCGGGACAACCCGGAACGGTCCGAGGCCGTGGGCATCCACGTCAGAAGGCACCAGCTCCTGGGCATTGTGATCGCTACGTTTTTCGCCGGGATCGCCGGGGTGCTCTTCGTGGTGGTGGAGGGTTCGGTATTTCCGGATCTTCTCTTCTGGGTCCTTTCTCTGGAAGTTTTTATCATGTGCCTGCTGGGCGGGTGGTTCACGTTTGCCGGTCCCATACTCGGGGCGGCGATTGTGGTGGCCCTTCGCACATTCGTGGGCGTATACACGGAGTACTGGACCCTGATCCTGGGTATTTTATTGATTCTCCTGATCTTCTTTCTGCCTGAAGGGGTCATGGGCTTTCTCATCGACAAGCTACGGAGTCGTAAGGGGGTGGAGGAGTAACGCATGCTGGAGGTCCGGGCTGTATGCAAATCCTTTGACGGGTTTCTGGCGGTGGACGCTGCGGACCTCGTGGTGAACGCCGGCGAGATCGTGGCCGTGATCGGACCCAACGGCGCCGGAAAGACCACGCTCTTCAAGCTCATCACAGGGCATCTGCGCCCGGACAAAGGCCGCATCCTGTTCCGTGACGAGGACATAGCGGGGATTCCGCCCTACGAGGTATGCAAAAAGGGCATCAGCCTCTCGTTCCAGGTCGTGAACATCTTTTCTCGAATGACCGTGTTTGAAAACGTTCAGGTGGCCGTGCTCTCCAGGCAGGGGAAGACGAGGAAGCTGTTCTCACCGGCTTCGAAGCATGCCGTTGAGGAGACCGAGGAGATCCTTCGCAACGTCGGGCTCGAGGACAGGGCGGACCGGGTGAGCGGATCCCTCTCCCACGGGGACCAGAAGGTCCTGGAACTGGCCATTGCCCTGGGCAACCGTCCGGAGCTTCTCATTCTCGACGAGCCCACGGCCGGCATGTCACCCGAGGAGACCTCGGTGACCATCGATCTGATTCACCGGCTGACAGAGGACCTCAGGCTCACGATCCTTTTCTGCGAGCATGACATGGAGCTCGTCTTCTCCATTGCGCACAAGATCATGGTGATGCAGCACGGCCGCTCCATCATTCAGGCCGAACCGGAAGAGGTACGGAACAACGAAGCCGTTCAAAAGGCCTATTTGGGAGGCGGTTAGGCATGCTTCAGGTGGAAGAAATCCATACCTACTACGGGCTCAGCCACATCCTCTTCGGGGTCTCCCTGGAAGTCCCTTCCGGTGAGATCGTCTGCCTTCTCGGACGGAACGGGGCGGGCAAGAGCACGACCATGAAAAGTATTATGGGGCTGGTCCCCCCCAAGCGAGGCGCCATCCGATTCAAGGGCTCGTCGATTCGAGGAAAGAAGCCCTTTCAGATCGCACGTCTTGGAGTGGGGTATGTGCCCGATGACCGGCGCGTTTTTGCCGACCTCACGGTGGGCGAGAACCTGGAAATATCGGAACGGGTCCGAGGCGGGGAGTCCGCCTGGAATAGGGACAGGGTGTATGAATTCTTCCCCGCGCTCGGCCACATCGACGGACGCCGCGCAGGATTCCTGAGCGGTGGGGAACAGCAGATGCTCACCATTGCCCGGGCCCTCATGACCAACCCCGAGTTCCTCCTTCTCGACGAGCCTACAGAGGGGCTTGCGCCCATGATCGTGCAGATGCTCGAGGAGCAGATCGCCGCCCTTCGGGATCGAGGTCTGACCGTTCTCCTTGCCGAGCAGAACCAGAAGGTGGCCTTGCGGCTGAGCGATCGAGGCTATGTGATCGACAACGGGGCCATTCGGTACCACGGGACCATCCAGGAACTGCGGGACAACGAGGAGATTCGCAGGAGATACCTCCTGGTGTAAGCCGGGCCGCACTCCTTTTCACGGGAGAAGCGGAAGCACGTTTCGCTCCTTCAAACCGGAGTACGCCCTGAACGGCTGTTCCGGGGGAGGAAGACCATGCCTCACTATTGCGTTCCCGATCTGGAGCCTTTTCAGCCGGCCGAGGGCGTGGAAATCCGGGTGATCCACGGGGAGAGGATGACCATGGCCTTTTTTCGGGTGGAACCTGGCACCCGCATTCCGGAGCA
>JASFQI010000408.1:0-3972 GCA_050115555.1 Desulfobacteraceae bacterium | reverse complement strand
CAAAGGAACGTAAACGCCATAAAATCGTCTGATAAAGAGAAACAGAAGCACCATGATCAGGATCACCGAGAGCCTGAAAAATTTCATGGTCTCCTTTTTGACGTTGCCCTGAAACTCCGTGTCGAACAGGACGGCGCCCACCTCGTAGAATTCGAGTTTCTGATACGCCTCCTTGTCGAACACGGCCCGGACGGCCTTTGCCACCTTTTCTTCGTAGTCCGGATCGTCTTCCGCCAGGAGCAGCTTGATCAGGATGCCCGCCTTTTCCCCGTCCTTCGACACGATGCTGTCCCTGTAAATCTCGCGGGCAAGGATCTTCTCCTTGAGTGTGTCCAGCTCGTGTTGCGTGACGGGAAAGTCCTCCATCAGGTCGTAGACCTTCAGGGTGTTGTCCTGTCCTTCGATGAACTCGGCATTGGTTACGGATGTGACCTCGTCGAGATAGGGCACATGCTTTTCGAGATCCTCGGTGATCTTTTTCAGGATGCCCATGTTCTCCAGGGTGAACAGCCCGCCCTGCCTCGGCTCGACAAGCACAAACACGGTCTTGTCGTTGCCGAACTCCTCCTTGAACGCGTTGTACCTGACGATCTCTTCGTCATCCTCCACGAAAAAGGACTCAAAAGAGGTGATAAAATGCATTTTAGGCAATTGAGATGCAAAAAAGCCGACCACCGCCAGGACGGCGATGATAACGAGGAGGCGGTGCCTCAGGACGCCCCTTGCAAAGCGCTCGAAAAACCCGTTCACCTTATCCAGATCCATTCCTTCTCCTCATTGTTCTTCAGTAAAACCGGCTCAACAGCACAGCCACCTTGTTTTCGATGCGCGCCTTCTGGGTCTCATCGCGCCGGATATCGGTGGCCGTCACGACCCGGACGTTCCCGTGGACCGGTTCCCTCCCGGAGACGGCCTCCATGTCTTCGATCCTCAGCATGCCCAGGGGCCGTGCGTTTTTCCCGAGATCCTTCAGCCCCATCCCGGCCGGCCCGTTTTTCACCTCCATGGGAACCAGATAAAAACTGAACAACGTGACACCCCCCCGCTCCCGGACGCTCAGGCGCGGCTCGAAGATCATGAGGGCCGCATCCATGCCGTGTTCCTGGAAACCCATCAACGGGTCCCGGATTTTTTCCGAGGATTCCAGGGCCGTGAAGAACAGCTCCGGAGAGACGTCCTTCATCCAGAACTTCATGAGGCCTTTCCTTTTTGACGGATCCAGGTAGGGAAACCTCGGGGACACAAGGGCCAGCCGCCTGTCCTGCCAGGTCACGGTTTCCTGAAAAAGGGGCGTGTTCGCGCAAAAGGCCTCTCTGGCCTTCAGGATGGCAAAGCCGCTTCCCACGGCAAGGGCCAGGGTGAGGAGAAGTCCCAGGGCCGCGGCCGGTCCCCTGGAGCCGAACGAAGATCGCGCGCTGGAAAGGACCCGGGAAAGGGCGTCCGCTCCCGGAAAGACACCCCGGGTCTCTTTCCGGTAGGCCTCATAGGCGGCGCCGTACCGGGCCATGCAGCTCTCCTCCTCTTTTTTCGAGAGCATGAGGTAGAGATAGATCATGACAAAGACCGACACGTACGCGATGAACCGCCCCCACATCATGACCAGTCCGGCCCCGGCCAGGATGAGGCCCGTGTACTGGGGATGCCGCAGTAGCCTGTAGACCCCCGCGGTGACCGCACCCCTTCGAAAGACCTTTGCGGCGTACACCTGCCAGGCCCCGACGCCGAAGAGACCCAGGCCCGCGACCGCCACGAACAGGCCCGGCAGGATGAACCCCCCGGCAGGGAGCACGAAGAGGAGGAGCCAGGAGGTGGCGCGGGTCGATTCCAGGGTGTGGATGTTCAGGACCGACCCATAGAGGAAGCCCACAAACGGCGTGAGCATCCAGACCGGCTCCAGCAGGGCGAAGGCCGGGATCAGCCAGGCCAGCGCTTGGATCCCTCGCCCTGTGCGGGATGCCGGATTCGAGTTCCTATCCATCAAGTTTTCATCCTTTTACCGTGAAAATGCCCCTCGGTGGTCCGGGCGTAGGGCGGCATTTCATATGCCGCCGCAAGGTTGGCGATGAGCACAGTTTTCATGCTTTTGAAATTTACAAACCTTCACATACCAAGTATTTTACCTTGCTGCCGGATCATATCTGAAAGCGAAGCCATCCCGCTGCCTCACAGCACCAGCCGAGCCACCTGATACGCCAGGATGCCCATGCCGAAGGCCACGAAAAAGAGATAGGCCACCACGGCTAGGGCCCACTTCCAGGACCGGGCCTCATCCACGATGACGGCCAGGGTGGCGATGCAGGGGATAAAGAGCATATGGGTCACCAGGAACCCCACCCCGGCGGCGGGCGAGACCGTCGCCTTGAGGGTCGCGACCAGGTCCCCGCCGCCCATGACCACACCCATGGTGGCGATGGCGGTCTCCTTGGCGATGAACGAGGCAAACAGCGCCACCAGCATCTCCCAGCTCAGCCCCATGAGATCGCCCAGGGGGGTGAGGAGGCGCCCGATGCCCGCCAGAAAGCTGGTCTCCATCTCTCCGTGGGGAAAATACCCCAGGGCCCAGATCAGGACGGTCATCGAGAAGATGACCGTCCCGGCCCGGTGCAGGAAGTGCTTCATCTGCTGCCACACGTAGATGGCGATGGTCCTGGGATTGGGCCAGTGGTACAGGGGCAGTTCCATGACCAGGCCCAGCCGCTCCCGCCGGGGCAGGCCCATGTTCAGAAGGACCCCGGTGCCGGCCAGCACCGCCATGTTCATCAGGATCAGGCCCACCACCACAAGGGGGGCGACGGCGCCGAAGAAGATGGGGGCCAGAAACACGGTCACCGCGGTCTGGGCGATGCAGGGCACGAAGGGGGTGAGCAGAATGGTCATCAGCCGGGCGCGCTCGGTTTCCGCCACCCGGCTGCCGATGACGCCCGGCACGTTGCAGGCAAAGCCCACGCCCAGGGGAAAGAAGGCTTTTCCGTGGAGCCCGATGCGGCGCATGAAGCGGTGCATGAGGTAGCCCACCCGGGCCATGTACCCCACGTCCTCGACGACGCCGAGGAGCGTGAAGAAGAAGACCAGAAAAACCGAGAAGATGGTGAGCACGCCCAAGCCCGAGACGATCCCGTCCGCCACCATGCTCACCAGCCAGGGCGGGGCGTCGGTCAGGAGGCTCCGGGCCGATTCCTTGATGGCGGGCAGAAACAGGTCCATGGAGACCCAGGTCAGCTTCATGCCCGTGAGCTTTGTCAGGAACAGGCCGGCCGCCACCAGGACCAGCATGATCACGAAGCCCCAGACCGGGTGGGTGGCATAGCTGTCCCAGCGTGCGGTCAGGCTCATGGTTTCATCCGCGGTACGGTGGACGGCCTTTTCAGTCACCTTCCCGATCCATCGGTAGCGCGCTTCGGTCAGCGCCAGAACCGCATCCTTATTTTCGTCCAGAATGGCCTGGATCTTCTTCCATGAACCCGGGTCCATTCTTTTGCGCATCATCTCCGTGATCATGCGGTCGCCTTCCAGGAGCTTGAGGGCCACCCAGTCCGGGGGATGATTGGACGGGACCCGGTCCCGGATGAGATCCCCGATATCATCCAGGGCCGTGTCATGGGCCTGGTGGATATCCGGCATCCTGGAGGTCCAGGCCCCGCCGTTGGCCGCGGCCTCGTGAATGGCGGGACCCAACGCGTCCACGCCGATACTTCTGGCCGCCACCATGGGAATCACCCGAACGCCCAGGGCCTCCTCCAGGGCCGCAGGGTCGATCCGGTGTCCCTCGCCCTCGGCCACATCCATCATGTTCAGGGCCACGATCACGGGTGCGTCCAGGGCCAGCAGTTCGGTCACCAGGAACAGATTCCGCTCCAGGGCCGCGGCATTGGCCACGGCCACCACCACATCGGGTTTTTCCCGGACCACGAAGTCGCGGGCAATGACTTCCTCCGCGGAGTTGGCGCTCAGGCTGTAGGTCCCCGGCAGGTC
>JASFQI010000407.1:0-4029 GCA_050115555.1 Desulfobacteraceae bacterium | reverse complement strand
CACGTATGAGTGATCCCGATTTCGACCCGCATTTCTCTTGGTTTGGATGAGTATTTCTACCCCCATCCCTTTTCGGGTCAAGGATTGATCCCTCGAGACGCATGCGATAGGCTTTCATGGAACGGCAAGCACCGGCCGTTCTTTTCTTCAGTGCGTACAAAGGGCGGCTGAGCGCCTGGGGATGGAACCTGTTCGGGCTGAGAACTTCTACTGTCCCTTCAGGATCCGGGTGGAAAGAGGCCAGCCGAGCCACTTCATGGCGTGGGACGAGTGGAATGAAAATCTGGGGCTCACAACGCATCCGCAGGAGTCATCCGGCCACCCTGCTCTTGAACAGCTACCTCATGGCCATCGGCCTGGGAACCGCTCTGCTGGTGCTTCCTTATGCATCCACACAGGGACACCTTCCCTTGGTGGACGCGGTGTTCACGGCCACCTCCGCCATCTGCGTCACCGGTCTGATCGTGGTGGACACGGGAAGCCATTTCACCCCTTTCGGGCAGGGCGTCATTCTGTGCATGATCCAGATCGGCGGGCTGGGCATTATGACCATCTCGGTGATACTGTTTCGCGTCGTGGGGAGGCGGATCGCATTTCATCAGAGGATGGCCGTGCAGGAACTCTTCACGCACACGCCCCGCAAGGATATCTACCAGCTTCTTCGCTCCATCGTGGTCTTCACGGTCCTCGTCGAAGGGGCCGGAACCCTCCTGTTCCTCGCACATTGGTGGGGAGAGCTGCCGTTTACCCGCGCCCTGGCCATGGCGGTCTTTCACGCGGTCTCCGCGTTCTGCAACGCAGGGTTCTCCCTCCTGAGCAGCAGCTTTACAGCCTATCGAGACTCCGTCCTTTTGAACGCCACGGCGTGTTCACTCATCATCCTGGGGGGGATCGGTTTTCCCCTGGTCCACGAGTTCTGGTGGCTCGTGCGAAAGCGAAAAAATGGTCGGCTTCGCCTGTCTGTCCAGGCCAAGACCGTGCTTTTGACCAGCGGGATTCTCATCCTGGCCGGAACGGCGGTGTTCCTGGCCACAGGCGGCACGGCCATGGGAGGAGAATCGCCGGGTGGACGGGTTCTGGCCTCCGTGTTTCAGTCTGTGACCTGCAGGACGGCCGGTTTCAACACCGTGGACATCGGGGCGTTGAACTCCACGGTCCTGGCCTTCATGGTGTTTCTCATGTTCTTTGGGGCGTCTCCTGGCTCGTGCGGAGGCGGCGTGAAGACCACGACCCTGGCCGTGCTGTTTTCCTTTTCCTGGAGCCGGCTTTGGGGGCGCATTCGCGTGAACATGTTCCGCAAAAGCATTCCCTATGATACCGTGACCAGGAGCGTGATCGTGACCCTGCTCTCCGTGGCCCTGATCGCTACGGCGCTCTTCCTGCTGCTGTGGGTGCAGCAGGGCAGGGCGACACACGGTGCGGCCCAGGAAGAGACCTTCATAGCCTACCTCTTCGAGGTGGTATCCGCTTTCGGAACGGTGGGCCTCAGCATGGGCGCCACGGCAAGGCTCGGAGCGCTGGGCAAGATCATCATCATAGCCATGATGCTCATCGGACGGGTGGGAATCCCCACGTTTACCTATGTCATTGCAGGGACCGAGGCGCGCAGCGGTTTCGAGTATGCGGAAGAGAACCTGATGATCGGGTAGGAGGGTGCAGAATGAAACGGTTTGCGGTCATCGGCCTGGGGAGGTTCGGTTACTATGTGGCCAAGAACCTGTTCGAGGACGGTAACGAGGTCATTGCGGTGGACCGAAACCGGGATCGGGTCCAGGCCATAGACAAGCATTGCTCTCAAGCGGTGGTGCTGGACGCCACGGACACGGAGAAGCTCAAGGCCCTGGGGCTCGAAGAGATGGATACGGTGGTGGTGAGTACAGGGACCCAGATCAGTACGAGCATTCTGATCTGCTACCACCTGAAGGAAATGGGGGTCAAGAGCGTTGTTGCCAAATCCCTGGACGATGATCATGCCGTGATCCTGAAGAAGGTGGGAGCCTCGTCTACGGTCCATCCGGAACGCGACATGGCCGCCCGGATTGCACGGGGACTGTCACGCCCCAACATCATGGACTACATCCCGCTTGAGGACGAGTACAACCTCATTCAGATACCGCCTCCGGAATCCTTTGTGGGAAAAACCCTTCAGGAGTTGGATCTGCGCGCTTCATACGGGGTTCACATGATCGCCGTCAAGGAGTCGGACAAGGCCAAGTTCACCCTGGTGCCATCTCCGCGTTACCAAATCAAGGAGAACGACCTCCTTGTGATGCTGGGCTATTCCGAGGACCTGAAAAGGATTCGGGAGATGACGTGACACTGGCCCGGCATCCGCTCTTGAGCAGCCCGTTCTGCCACTTTTCGACCACGCACTCTCAACGAGGCGAATATGAATATCTTAATCTGCGGCGCCGGGTTCATTGCCGAAGAACTCCTGAAACGGCTCGGCGAGAGTTGGAAAGTGACCCTGATAGATAGAGATGAATCGATCCTTCGGGACATCTCTGCGCGTTTTGTGAGTGTGGCCCGTGTCCTCGGCGCAGATGCCTCCAGTCCGGTGGCCCTTGAAAAAGCCGGGCTCGCAGAGCAGGACTACGTACTGGCTCTGACCCGGGACGACGCGAGCAACCTGGCCATCGCAACATTTGCCAAGGATAAAGGCATTCGGAACATCCTTTCTCTGGTGTACGATTCCAAGTACCTCCCCGAGTTCCAGAAGATCGGGGTCAAGACCCTGACGATTGCTACCCAGGCTGCGCGGAGGATCCACCAGTATCTTCTGGATCCGAGGGTTAACGTATTCCCCATCGGCCAGGACGAGGCCGAGTTCATGGAAGTGGATGTCGGCCCCAATCCCGTCATCAGTGGCGACCGGATCATGGAAGCCCGGAATGGGGAGTGGCGGGTGGTCGGGGTTTTAAGGGAGCAACGGCTGATGTTCCCTGAAGAGGACACGATATTCAGACCCGAAGACCGCCTGCTCATGCTCGGTCGCCCCGGGCTCTACGAGGCGGTCTGCTCCCTCCTGGAGTGTACCGAGGCTCACTTCCCCAGAACGTACGGCCACGATTTGGTGCTGGGGATGCCGGCCGGTCAGGGAGAAAGAGGGGATGCGATTCTCAACGAGGGCCTCCATCTCGCCCAGAACATCAAGATCCAACGCGTGTTGGTCCTGTGCAGCGAGGAGGCCTGCGAACAGAAGGAGCAGATCGAGCGGTGGGCCCGGAGCCTGGATATTGAGCTTCGAAGGACCGAGTCGAATATCCTTCAAGCGGTGGAAGAGACGTGCAGCAAGGAGAGTGCCGGGGTAGCCCTGCTCCCACCTACAGACCCGCCGCGTTTCGACTCTCTGGCCCGACCGGTTCTCATCTCCCTGGCTCACCGCCTGCCATGCCCCTTGCTCCTGGCTCGCGGGACCCATCCCTATGAAAACATCCTGGTGCCGTATAACGGCACCGCGGCATCTGACCTCGCCCTGAGAGTGGCCGTTGATCTGGCCAGTCAGCTGGACGCGTGCATCACAACCGCAGTCGTGGAGGAGCCCGAGTTTCTGCACGAGGAAAAGCCCGACGAGGCGACTTGGCTGGACAGGGTCCTTGAAAGAATTCGGGAGAGGGCGCACATCCACAAGACCAAGCTGCACGAAGAGGTGCGCCGGGGGAATCCCGTCAAGGAGATCACGAGTCTTGCTGCCGATTACAACCTCCTCGTTCTGGGAAGCACGAAACGTGAGAAGGATTTGTTTACGCCACACGTGGGAGAGCTTCTGGCCCGCAAGGCCCCCTGTTCCGTCCTGATCGTTTCGGCATGAGAGCTGTGTGCAGACAGGAAGACAAAGAACGACGGTCGGTGTCAGCCACCAGGAGTTCCCCGTGTCATTGCCATGAGGAGCAAGACGCGAAATGGTGTTGAACCAGGCATGGTCCCTGCTGCTCGTTTCCGTGGCCGCGGCCCTCCTTCCGGGCCTGAGCCGGATGGTCTGGCTTCCGGCGATTGTCCTGGAGATCCTTTTCGGTGTGATTCTGGGAA
>JASFQI010000406.1:0-4043 GCA_050115555.1 Desulfobacteraceae bacterium | reverse complement strand
GTATGGCGAAGGAGCAGATGTCGAGGATCTTCGATCCCCTCTTCACGACCAAGCCCCCCAACAAGGGCACGGGATTGGGCCTGCCGATCTGCTATCGTATTGTTCAGCGCCTGCGGGGGAATATCGAGGCGACGAGCACAGAGGGACGCGGGTCGAGGTTCATCGTCACCCTGCCCGGCCGGTGATCGCAGGGGGAGGAGGGGCCGGGATCAGTTGTCGGCATACTCCTGAAGTTTCCGCTGCAGGGTCCTCACGCTGATTCCCAGAATGCGGGCGGCATGTGTCTTGTTGTTGTTTGTCTCCCTGAGGACCCTTCGAATGTGGTTCTCCTCGAGCTTTCGAAGGCTCAGGAGCCGGGTCTCCTGAGACCCACCCCCGAGAAACCCGAAATCCTCGGGCAAAATGTGCCGGCCTTTGGACAGAATAACGGCCCGCTCCACGGCATTGGAAAGCTCACGGACGTTTCCCGGCCAGGATCGCCCCATGAGGAAATCCAGGCACTCCCTCGCTAGCTGCTTGTTCGTCTTGAGTACAGCACGGTTTTTCTGCAGAAAGTATTCCACGAGCAGGGGAATGTCCGCTTTCCGTTCGCGAAGCGGCGGAACGGTGAGGGTGATGACGTTCAAGCGGAAGTAGAGATCTTCTCGAAAGTCTCCCCTTCGGACCTCATCGGCGAGGCTCCGGTTACTGGCCGCAACGAATCGCACATCCGCAAAGCGCTCCACCTCCCCACCGACCCGGCGGAACGAGCCGTTCTCCATGAGCCGAAGCAGCTTCGACTGGATATCGCGCTTCATCTCCACCACTTCGTCAATGAACAGGGTCCCGCGCTCTGCCAGCTCGATCAGCCCCCTTTTCTGCTTCATCGCCCCGGAAAAGGCCCCTTTTTCGTGACCGAAGAGCTCGCTCTCGAGAAGGTTTTCCTGAAGGTTGGAGCAGTTGACGGCGATAAAGGCGTGATCCCGCCGGGGGCTGTAGGTATGGATGGCCCGGGCGATCAGTTCTTTCCCCACCCCGCTCTCTCCCTCCAGCACGACCGAGGAATTCGCCTGCGCCACCCTCTCCACCTGCTCCATAAGCTCGACCATAGCCTGACTGCGAAAGATGATGGCCGGAGCGGCGTCCTTGATCTTGAGCTCTTCCCGCAGCCGTTCGTTTTCCCGCTCTACCTCATGCTTTTCGCAGGCCTTCTGAACCGTGAGCTCAAGGGCCGGGAGCTTGCAGGGTTTGGTCAGGTAATGGTAGGCCCCGAGCTTCATGGCCTCGATGGCGGAATCGATGCTGCCGTAACCCGTTATGACGATGACCTCGGGCGACGATTCCCGGGCCTTGACCTTCTTGAGGAGGTCGAGGCCGCTCATACCGTTCATGCGAATGTCCACCAGGGCCACATCGAACACTTCGTCTCGCAGGATCTTCAGTGCGTCCTCGGCGCTGGAGGCCCCCTTCACCGCATAGCCCTTGCGGCGAAGACGCTGGACGTAGACCTCCCTGAGCGAGTCTTCGTCGTCCACGATGAGGACGTTTTTTTGGGGGGAGCGTTTGGGTGGCATGGATGCCCCGTCGAGGTTTTCGTCGTAGTGCCATAGACGATACCGACTCACCGCTCCTCGCGCTTATACCCGAAAAATGCGCCAAGGTAAAGAGATAGAACCATCCCGCTTATCGCGGGTAAAGTCGATCAAGGGGGCACTACCATCTGGCTACCACGAATGGGATATCGCTCCCGCGTTGCAGACTTCCACGCAAGGGAGCGGGCGTTTGGCTGGAGGGGATTTGCAGGGATTGCATTGATACTTGAGCTTATTTCTCTTCTCTTCCTTTATCGACGCCACAGGTCCATCCCGTAAGGGGTCGTTAGGGTCTTCCTCTAGGATCTCAAATACTTCTTCTGGACAAATCGTCATGCAATCACGGCATCCGTTGCACTTATCTGTATCTATCGTGATGAAAAAATCACCCGACGCGTCTCTGTATCCATAGTTGGCCAGCACAGGATCTCCCTCTATTTCTTTCGGCCTTTACCCTTTTGGCAGAGTGCATATCCGAACAGGGCCGCACCTACTGCGCCTGCGATCTGCGTATCCCATTTCGCCTTAACAGGCTCCAGGCCCACCATGTGCATAAGCCGCTCGATCACCCCGCGGTTTTTTGCCATACCGCCCGTGATGGCGAACTCCGGGATGATTCCTATGCGGCCCACGAAGTAAAAGATCCTTGCCGCCATAGCGCGACAATAGGCTGCAAGGACTTTCTCCGTGCTCCATCCGGTCCTGAGCAGTCCAGTGGCCTCTGACTTGGCGTAAACGACGCAGGTGCTGGAGACCGCCCGGGGCTCCTCCTCGACATTGAAAGAGCGCTCCCCGACTTCCTGGATGGGCACACTCAGGAGATCCGCAATCACTTCCATACCGCGGCCTGTCCCGGCGGCACACTTGTCATTCATCATGAAGTTCGTGACCTTACCAAGCCCATCGCAATGGACTACCTTAATGTCTTGCCCCCCCACATCCAGCACAGTACGAACGCTGGGACCGTAAATGTAAATGGCACCCTTGGCGTGGCAGGCGATCTCCGTAACGGTTTTGTCGGCCATGGGCACGTTCACCCGGCCGTAGCCGGTACCGATAACATAGTCGATCCTATCCTCGGGCAAGCCTCCTCCTAGGGCCTCCATCGCGAAGTTGACCGCGTTTCGCGCGCTGTTCGGGCTATTCGATCCGGTGCGCATGTTCCCGTAGGCGGCGATTTCCCCGTCCGCCATGATCACGGCTTGGGAGCTGACCGATCCCACATCAATGCCTAAGGTAACGAATTCCGAGTCTTGCCAGTTCACGTCCGGATCCTTCCAGTTTGATTCTGTCCATCTCCAATACTCAGGGGCCTGCTCTTCACTCATCCTTGTATTCTCCTGTCTCCTCAATCGGCGCCTCTGTGTTTTTCTTATGACTGCGGCTTCTTTCGCCACGCACCTGATCATGCCGACTCTTCCGCTGCAACAGTGGCTGCGCCAACAGCGCCAGCATAGTCCGGAAACTGGGGGACATAGACGTTTTCCAGCTTCAGCTCCCTCTTTATGGCCTCCACGAAGGCGGGGCTATAGGCCACACCGCCGATCATTGCCACGTCCTTGTTCACTCCTATGCGGCGGATCATGGAAACGATCCGGCTCGCCATTGCGTCATGTATTGCCTTGCTGATATCCTGCATCTCGGCCTCGGCATGGATGAGTCCCACCACCTCAGACTCGGCGAAAATGGCACACTGGGCGTTTATGATAATCTCCCGATCAGACTTGAGCGCCAGAAGTCCCATTTCCTCGATGGATATCTCTAGTGCCCGGCTCATGGCCTCGATAAATGCTCCCGCGCCAGCCGCACACTTCTCGTTGATATCGAAGTCTTCGATGTCGCCGTTTTCGTCCAGCTTGGCTGTCCGGCTTCCCTCTGCGCCGACATCCCCAACGGTGCGGGCATTGGGAAAAAAGAAATGGGTGCCTTTACCCATGGCTTTTATAACGTTGATCTTGCTTTCGGCCATCTTGATCGCATTCCTGCCCGAGCCTGTTCCCACAATCCTGGCCACTTCTTCGCGCTTGATCCTGGCATCCTCCATAGACTTGGCGAGAGAAGTTTCCACGGCCTTGATTTGATCAAAGCCAGTCAGAACCTTCGCTTTTCCAATTATTTCACCATCTTTTAATAAAACCGTTTTCGTATTTTTAGCACCACAGTCTATTCCTGCATTAATCATATTTCATCTCCGTCCAGATGCATACCTGAGTTGAGCGATTTTGTTGCTGCAAATAATCCTTCACAAAGGGTTAAGTTTATGATATGATAGGATTATTTAAAAACCCTGTCATGTCATAAATGATCACCTAAAAAGTGGGGGATACGATGAGCAGAGCCGGTGACCGCCGGGGCGAAGGCAAGCGGATCTCCAAGGTTGAACCGACTGACGAGCGTATTACCGGACGCGGAGGCATGACCCTTTTCGTGCGTTATATAGACCAAATCAAGGTGATTCCCAATCTCCTGCTG
>JASFQI010000405.1:0-4050 GCA_050115555.1 Desulfobacteraceae bacterium | reverse complement strand
GAACATCCGGTTCTCATGTTGGATGAGTACGTTCAGATCCGTAGGCTTGACCTCGTACTTCCCTCCCCGTGCAAAGCCCAGCAGATCCCTGGTGAGCTCGGTGGCGTTCTTGACGTACTCCTCAATCCCCTTCAAGTGCTCGTAGTCGGGATGATAGGGATCCTTGTCCATCATCATCAGGGAGGCACGTCCCTGGATCCCCATCAGGACGTTGTTGAAGTTGTGGGCAATGCCCCCGGCGAGGGTGCCGATGGATTCCAGTTTCTGGGCCTGGGCCAGATGAGCCTGAAGTTTCGCCACCTCCCTTTCAGACCGGATTCTTTCAGTCACATCCCGTCCGGTGCCGCTGATGTAAGGGGCTCCGTTTTCAGGGTGGACCATGGAGTTCCGGTACTCTATGAAGACTCTTTCCCCTTCTCGGGTGAGGTAAGCGCTCGTGCCTTCGTGGTATCCCCGTTCCTTGATCTGCGCCAGATACTCCGCTTCAAAGGCAGACGCATCCTCGGGTTTCATGAATTCTGAGATCTTTTTGCCGATCACCTCGGCCTCGTCATAGCCGAAGAGGCTGCAAAGGGCCGGGTTCACGGAGAGGAAGCGTCCCTCGAGATCGTGGGTGAAGATCACGTCGCTGATGGCGTTAAACAGGGCCCGGAAACGCTGCTCCGATGCCCGCAGCCTCTCTTCCGCCTGTCTCTGCGCGGTCACATCCCTTGCCGCCCCGGCAATGGCCACCACGTTGCCGTCCGAGTCCTTGACCGGGGATTCATCGACCTCAAGCCACACGAGCGCGCCGTCCTTTCTTCTTGCTTCAAGGAGATAGGGCTCCTGCTTTTCACCGGTTTGAATGGCGGTTTTCGTGATCTCAAGCCCTTTGCGGTTGATGGGATTGTCGGTCACCATGTCGAACCGTCTCCTTCGGAGCTCCTCCGGGGAGCAACCGAGCAAGGCTTCGGACGTCGGGCTCACATAGGTGAAGTCGTGCTTTGCGTCGTGGATGTAGTACAACTCGTTGCTGTGCTCGACAATGGTGCGAAGCTTCCGTTCGTTCTCCTTTCGTTCCTGCTCGGCGCTCTTGCGCTCTGTAATGTCCTGATGGGTCCCCGAGACCAGGAGCGGCCTGCCGTCTTCCATCCACTTGGTGACTTTTCCCCGATCCAGGACCCATACCCAGTGGCCGTTCTTGTGACGCTGGCGCACTTCGCACTCATAGTAATCCAACTCCCCACGCAAATGCCGTCTCAACAGATCGATGGCTTTCTCTAGATCGGCCGGGTGGGTCATCTCCTGCCAGGTTTCAATGGTCGTCGGGGAGAGCTCCTCCAGGGTGTACCCCACCATCTCCGCCCATCGCTCGTCAACGACGGTCTCCCCGGTCCGGACATTCCACTCCCAGATACCCGCGCGGGTGCCTTCGAGCACGTCGGCCAGTCTTCTTCTTTCGGCTTGCAGCGCCTCCTCCGCCTTCTTGCGCTCGGTGATGTCCCGGACGAACTCGACGACTCCGGTGATTTCGCCGGTTTCCTCGTCTCTTATGGGGTAGCTGAACAACTCGATCCACTCCACGCTCGACCCGAGTAGCCCCGGCACCACATCCCTCTCCGTCTTCCCAGAAGCGAGGCAGCGCAGGGACGGGCAGGGATCGCATGGCTTGTCTCTGTTCTGATAGCATTCAAAGCATTTTTTCCCTTCCAGCGGCAGATTTTCGGCATACCACGCCTTCATCAAGTAGTTTGCGTGGCGGATGGAGAGGTCGGGGTTCAGCACACTAATCCCATCCTGAATACTGTTGAACACACTTTTCAGAAACGCTTCGCTCTGTCGAAGGTGCTCCCGCATGCGATACTCTTTGGACACATCCCGAAACACGAGCACCACTCCCGCCACCCGGCCCTGAACGTCGAGAATAGGCGCTCCGGAATCGGCGATTTGACAGGTTGTGCCGTCCCTTGCGATGAGCATGGTATGATTGGCCAATCCCACGACCCCGCCGGTCTCGATGACACGCTCCACCGGATTTTCCGCCGGGATCCCGGTTTGGGCATGCACAATACGAAAGACCTCGGTGAGGGCCTTTCCTTCGGCTTCCTCTGCTCTCCAGCCGGTGAGCCTTTCTGCGACCGGGTTCATGAGGGTGATCCTTCCGTGGACATCCGTGGTGATCACGGCATCCCCGATCGATTGAAGAATGGCTCCTTTATCGCCCTGGATTCCATTCATATCCATATCGCCATCCAATCAGCAGGGGAAAAGGCTCCCTGCCCAAGGGGCCCCTCAGGTTTGCCCGGCATGGGTCGGGTAAGGGCTTTAGTCTGTTGATTATGCAAACATTCTATCCCCCGCGGTCATCCGGATCAAGCGTCATTTGAATCATTGCGGGTTCCCGATTCAACTGATGAATAGACAAGTGTCGAATTTTCCACTTTTTGGAAATGGAAATCCTTTACTTGCCCTGCATTCCGCGAGCTACGCCCCTATGAATGCCTGGGAAATTCTGCACTTGGGATCTTTTAGGAGGAGGTCCACGGACTGCGCTTCATGAGCGGGATAGTAAAGCGCCCACATCCGGGAGGGGATCGTAACGTATGTAGAGAAAGGAGTGCGTGTAAAATGCCGGGAGGCCCGGTCCTCGGGGAAAATCGATGTCCCTTCGCCGGGTATGCTTCAGTCGAAAAAGAAGCGAACCATGTGGACCGATTTTACGGGGTTTGTCATCACGCCATTCACCGTCTGGAGCACACGCTCTCGAATGGAGGCAAGGTCGCGGTTCAGGATGGCCAAGGTCATCCGCCGTTCGTTCACCTCGTTCACGAGTTCATGTTGAATGCGTGGAACTTTTTTCTGCGTTTCCTGCCGTTGTTGCTCGTTCCTGCAACAAACGCGGAACCTCATTCGAAGAACCTTGGAGTCGATGTTGGCAATCATCGTAATCTCCACATCCTGCTTTTTCCCGTCTCCGCGGAAGAAGTTCTCCAAATAACTCCCTACGGACCATCCGCACACATGGTCAAGACCCGCCAGAACAATGATCAACAACCCGACGATCAGAATGGATGCGGCCACTTGTTTCCACACGGACATGGAATGCAATCACCTCCAAAAGAAAAAGGTCCGCCTCAAAACCCGTGAGACGGACCGATATCGTGTGCAACACAACGTTCGTGTGCATCCCTATGGGCAACCCGGCTGTCTCATCGAGACCCGTGGCTTTCCGTCCCCGCCTCACAACGGGTTTGGCTTTTTCCTGTTTTTTCTATCCCTATCGGCACATCGCATGCCCGACTGAAATAAAAAAAACGGGAAACGTCGCCTCAGGGAGCGGACAGCTCGAACCGGAAGGAGGGCTGCGACGGGGAGAGCAGGGCCGCCTCGACCTCCGCACCGCAGTATTGCTCCAGCATGCGGGCCACACGATCCCGAATCGCCACCGCCCGGGCCTCGCTGTCCTCTCCGAGGCCGTCGATATTCATGACCAGGATTCGGGTCTCCTCGTTAATCCGGGTCTTGAAACCGTTTCGCCAATTCCAGCGGCGGCACATGACCTCGCCGGTTTCCGCCACCACATAGATGATCTCACCCGGATCCGGGGACTCGATCTTGCCCGGGTCGCTCAAGGGCGTAAAGGACTCATCCCCCAGGGCAGGTCGAAGCTCAAGGGTCTCGCCGGCCCGCTCTGCATCGTCTCCTCCCACGGGCAGCCCCCCCCGAATCGAGTTGTCGTTCATCACGGCCACGGCCTTGTTGATGAAGGGAATGCGCGCGCCGGGCCTCTGGACCCGCTTAAGCAGGGCGAGATGTGCCGGTGGAAATTTATTGGGATTGCACCCGAGGGTACGGTAGGCCTCGTTCCAGACCGCTGTCCGCGGGTCCTTTTTGAGATCGAGGGGCCGGTCCGCCGCCTGGACCAAGGCCTCCTCGAGCAGGACCTCCAGCTCCGGGGAGGGATCCCGGTTTTTCAGATCCCGCGCCACCACGATGCCTCTGCGAAAGTCGGGGAACCCCTCGAATACCTTCTCGTGAATGCATGTCTTTCCCATGGTCGCCTCTCTCCCT
>JASFQI010000404.1:0-4099 GCA_050115555.1 Desulfobacteraceae bacterium | reverse complement strand
AACTGGACCCCTCGGTATGCATCGTGGGTGTCGAGCCTTACATGGGTCACAAGATTCAGGGGCTGAAGAATATGAAGGAGTCCTATCGCCCAGGGATCTTCGAAAAGGAACGGGCGGACCGTATCGTCAACATCGACGACGAGGAAGCCTTTGAGACCACCCGCATGCTCGCGCGAAGGGAGGGCATCTTTGCCGGAATGAGCTCGGGGGCCGCTGTGGCCGTGGCCTTGAAGCTGGCCAAGGAGATGGAGTCCGGCCGAATCGTGGTGATCCTGCCGGACGGCGGGGACCGTTACCTGAGCACGCCGCTTTTCGTGACCCGGAAGAAAACCGGCCTCAGCCTTTACAACACCCTGACGCGGGCCAAGGAGCCGTTCGTTCCCCTCGAGGAAAACCGCGTGTCCATGTACGCGTGCGGCCCCACGCTGTGCGAGCCCATTCGCATCGGGCAGTGCCGACGGTATGTCTTCGCCGACCTCCTTCACCGTTACCTCGCCTATCGGGGGTATGACGTCCGCCTGATCATGAACGTGACGGACCTGGACGAACGAACCATCCGCGGGGCCCAGGACGAAGGCATCCCCCTGCGCGAGTTTACGGACCGCTACTTCCTGGGATTTCAAAAGGATCTGGAAGCCCTGAACATCCGTCCTGCCACGGCCTATCCCCGTGCCAGCGAGAACGTGGAGGAGATGATCCAGCTCGCCGAGAAGCTCGTGGACAAGGGGTATGCCTACGAGAAATTCCACTCCATCTACTTCGACATCTCCCGGTTTCACGAGTACGGGGCCCTTTCCCGCATCGACCTGGACAAGATCCAGCTCGGAAAGACCGTGGACCTGGAGCAATACGAAAAGGCCAACCCCCGGGACTTCACGCTTCTTCGGCGGACCACGCTTCGGGAGCTGAAGGACGGGTTGTACTACGAAACCAAGTGGGGCAACATCCTTCCCAGCTGGCACCTGGAGTGCCCGGCCATGGCTTTGAGATTCTTGGGACCGAGCTACGACATTCACGCCAGCGGTATCGAGCTGCTGTTTCCCCACCACGAGAACACGATCGCCATCAGCCGGGCCGTCACCGGCAAAGCGCCGGCCCAGTTCTGGCTGCACAACGAGTCCGTTGTGCAGGACGGAGAGTCCGACCCTTTGGAGTCAGGTTCCAACACCCTGACGGTTCAGGAAATCCTGGACAAGGGCTTTACCGGTCGCGAGATTCGCTACTGGCTCATCAGCCATCACTACCGCAAGCCCCTCACCTTTTCATGGAAAAAGCTCGAGACCGCCAAGAACACCCTTTCCAACCTGGACACCTTCGTCAAAAAGCTCCAGAAGGACCACGCAGGGCCTTCTTACCCTGAAATCGATCAGCTCATCTACGACATGCGGCGAAGCTCGCTGGACGCCATGGACGACGATCTGAACGTGGCCCAGGCACTCGCCGCCCTGTTCCAGTTCGTTCGGCGAATCAACCGGCTCATGGATCGCACCGGCCTGTCCCCTGAAGACCGGGACAAGGTCCTCAAGGCGCTCGAGACGGTCGAGTCGGTGGTGGGCGTGCTGAACCTCGAGCCGGAGACTCCGGACGAGCACATTCAAGACCTCATCGACCGCCGGGAGCAGGCGAGGGCCCAAAAGGACTGGGCCACTGCGGACCGCATTCGAGACGAGCTCAAGGCCATGGGCATCGAGGTGATTGACACCAAGGACGGCCCGGTCTGGCAGCACTGAGTTCATTCGTGCGGAAAGGGCCCCGAAACCCGGCCTTCACGAAGTAGACATGTCCGCGATTTCTGTTCGTGATTATGCAGAGAAAGAGCAGGGACAAAAAGGAGAAGCAGGTGCAGGAAAAACATCCACTGCTGGGCATTGATCAGGCCTTGAAACAAACGTTGGAAAGCATCTCTCCCATGGGCGAGGAAACCGTGGCCATCACAGACAGTATCGACCGGGTGGCGGCTCGGGCACTGTCGGCCTTGGTGGACTCGCCGTCTGTGAACGCTTCTCTCAAGGACGGGTATGCCGTGCTGTCCAAGGACGTGGACCAGGCCCGTCGTGAGCGACCTGTGCGCCTCGAAGTGACGGGGCTGACCGCAGCCGGGGGAGAGACGACGGCCCGCCTTGTCCCGGGAACTGCCGTCCGCGTCCTGACCGGGGCGAGGATACCGGAAAACGCGGATGCCGTTTTGTCAGAGGAGTTTACCGTCCGCCGGGAGAACGAGATCGAGGCGTTCAACGACGCGGGACCGGGACGCAACGTCCTTCAAAAAGGCACGGATGTGCGAATCGGCCAACAGGTGGTGTCTTCAGGGCAGGTGTTGACCCCCGGCAAAGTGGGTTTGCTGGCTGCTGCAGGGCACAGCGAGGTCCCGGTTTACGAGATCCCAACCGTCGCAATCGTAGCGACCGGGGACGAGGTGGTGCTTCCCGGCCGCCCGTTGCCGGAAGGCAAGCTGTATGCAAGCAACCTGGTTACGCTGGATGCCTGGTGCAAGCGTTACCGCTTCCCCACCCTCACAGGAGCGGTCCCGGATGATGCCGATGGAATCGCCGATGCATTGAATCAGGCCGTTTCCGAAGCAGACGCCGTCCTCACGAGCGGGGGGGCCTGGACTGGAGACCGCGATATGGTGGTCTCTATCCTGGATCGCATGGGATGGCGCCAGGCATTCCACCTCGTACGCATGGGACCGGGCAAGGGTGTGGCTTTCGGTAACTTCCTAAACGTACCCGTTTTCATCCTTCCGGGAGGACCGCCTTCGAACTTGATGGCGTTTTTTCAGATTGCTCTCCCCGGCTTGCTCAAACGATCCGGTCGATCGCAAGTGGGGCTGCCGACCCTGGCGGTGAGGATGGCCGAGGATGTCCACGGCAGAAATGCCGACTGGACCCAATACCTGTATGGAAGAATCGAGTACGATGCATCCGGGGCGGTATTTCATCCCCTGCGCACGTCCAGCCGGCTTCGATCCATCGCGGAAGCCGAGGCCATTGTAACGATCCCGGAAGGGGATATCCTCATTTCGAAGGGAGAAACCGTGATTGCGCAGGGTTTGATGTGAGGGAATGGGGTCGTCCCAAAATCCCGCGGAGGTAAATGAGGAATACGCAAGCGAACCTCTCGCTTCCACAAACCGACTTCGGGTCGGCCTCCTGCGGATTCGTCAAGATCAGGGCCTTGCTCCTGCCGCGAGGGAGCGCTGCTCCCGAACATCCCCTTCGAGGTATTGCATCAACGCCCGCCTGGAACCCTCCACCATGTCCATGTGCCGGACCTCGATGATGATCTTCACGATCCGGGATACGTCCAGGCGGTCTAAAACGCGACGCCAATCCAGGGTCCCTTCCTCCAGACCTTTGTGCTCATCGCGCTTTCCCGAGTTGTTACTGGCGTGAACATACATCACCCGGTCTTTCACGTGGTCGAGGAACTCCTCCATGCCGCATCCCAGCTTTCCCCTCCCGTACCCGTTGTTGAGGTGTCCCAGGTCCAGCACGTATCCGAGCCCGGGAAAGTGACCGAGGATATCGTACGCGTACTCACCGACCAGCACGCTGTTGGATTCGTACAGCATGTCCACGCCACAGTCCTCGGCATACAGAATCACCTCTCCCAGGCGTTTTTTGTTCTCAAGGGACAGAAACCCGTCGTTCAAGTGAAATACGAGCTGCCGGGCCCCGAGAATTCGGCACACGTCGATCTCGGCCGTCAGGACCGCAAGGTTGGCCCTTGTGAAAGACTCCTTCTTCTGGAAGACGCCAGCCGTTCCCGAGTGGAGGCTGACATCGAATCCTTCCATGTACTTCCTGACTTTTTCCAGGAAATACTGCTGGAAATGGAGCTTGGAGTTCCGGCGGTTGATTTCCACGGCCTTGAATCCGAGCTCATGGATCACCTTGTACCATTTTGCCTTGCGTATGATCTGGGTGGTAATGCCGACAATCGGAGTCATGATGTTTTCCACTCTCGTCATCAAGCCTTTTTCTTTTTTCGAGCGAGGGTTCTCTTTTCCTCGGGGACGGGGTCGGGGACCGGCTGGTCGGCCAGCTTCTGCACCGCCCCGAACCGCGGCGGGCACGCCTCCAGGCACGTCCCGCAC
>JASFQI010000403.1:0-4130 GCA_050115555.1 Desulfobacteraceae bacterium | reverse complement strand
TCTTTGAGCTCCAGGGCGTTCTTCACGGAATGGCTGCAGCACACCCGGCTGCAGTAGTTTCTCTCCTCGTTTCTGCAGCCCACGCACTGGATCATCACCAGATTCGGCGATTGGATCAGCGCTTCGTCCCCCTGGGCGATCCGCTCCTCCAGCTCCATCGAGGTCAGCACCCGGTCGTCTTCCCCGTAAAGGTACTCGGTGGGATGGTATTCGTCGGCCCCGGTGGCGAGGATGGTGACCCCGTGCCGGATCTCCTTTTCCCGCCTTTTGGAGGTGATTCGGGTGGTGAAATTTCCCACGTAACCCGTGGCCTCGTGGATGGTGGCGTCCGTATACACGTGGATGTTGGGGTGCTTGTAAACCTCCCGAATCCTATCCTCCAGAAAGGCCTGGACATCCATCCCTTCCAGGGTGTGGTGAAGCCTTCGGGCCACCCCACCCAGCTGCGGCTCCTTTTCCACCAGAAAGACCTCGAAGCCCTGCTCGGTCAGGCTCAGGGCGCTGGTCATTCCTGCGACTCCCCCTCCCACCACCAGGGCCCTCTTGTCCACGGGGAGCTCGAACTCCTGGAGCGGTTCCAAAAGGGCGGTCCGGGCCACGGACATTCGGACGATTTCCTTGGCCTTTTCCGTGGCCTCTTTGGGTTCCCTGGAGTGGACCCAGGAGCAATGCTCCCGGATATTGGCCATCTCGAAGAAATAGGGATTGATTCCACCCTCACGACAGGTATCCCGAAACAGGGGCTCGTGGGTCCTGGGGGTGCACGCGGCGACCACCACGCGGTTGAGCCCCTTGTCACGGATCTGGTCTGCGATCTGCTGGGCATTGTCCGTGGAGCAGGCAAAGAGGCTTTCCTGGGCGTGGACCACGTTGTCCAGACCAGCGGCATATTCCACCACCGACGGGACATCCACCACCCTTCCGATATTCGCGCCGCAATGGCACACAAAGACCCCCACCCTGGGCTTCTCTCCCGAGACATCCCTTTCCGGCGGATACACCCTGTCTTCGGCAAGCCTTCCGCGTCGGTAATCGAGCAGCTCGCTGCACAGGGCGTCCGCGCCGCTGGCCGCCATGACCGACTCGGGAATATCCACCGGACCCTGGAAGGCCCCACTCACGAAGATCCCGGGGACCGTGGTCTGAATGGGGTTGTCAGGCATGGTCCGGCAGAATCCATGCTCATTGAGCTCAACGCCGAACGTGCCTGCCAGGTCCTCCACTTGATTCGGAGGGGTCAGCCCGACGGACAGGACCACCAGGTCGAACTCCTCCTCCTTGACCCCGTCCTCGAGCGTGGAGTACCGGATGGTCACGTTCTTGCTCCCCGGGATCTCCTTTCCTATGGTGACGTAGCTTCGGATGAACCGGACGTCGGGCAGGCTCTCCGCCCTCTGAAAGAAACGCTCGAAGTCCTTTCCAAACGCCCGGATGTCATTGTGAAAAACCACCGCCTCGAGGTCCGTGTGGTGGTCCTTGGCCAGAATCACCTGCTTCTGGGTATAGGTGCAGCATACGCCTGAGCAGTAGCTGTTGCCGCCTTCCGTGACCTGCCTGGACCCCACGCACTGAATCCAGGCGATCTTATGGGGATGCGTTTTATCGGAAGGGCGCAGGATCTCGCCTTCGTAAGGCCCGGTAGCGCACAAAAGCCGTTCAAAGTCGAGGCTGGTCACCACGTTTTCAAAGGTACCGTACCCGTAGTCCCCCCTCAGCCCGGGGTCGAAGACTTCGTAGCCCGGGGAAAGGACGATGGCCCCCACCTCGATCTCCAACTCCTCCTCTTTCTGGTGGAGGTCGATGGCCTCGTTCTCACAGGCGCCCAGACAGATGTTGCACTTCTCGTCTTCAAAGTAGAGGCACGCATTGGGGTCCACATAGGTGATCAGCGGCACGGCCTGAGAAAAGTAGATATGGATGGCCTTGTTCATGGACATGTCTTGATTGAACGGGTCCGGAACCTTGACCGGGCATCGCTCCACACAGCTCGTGCATCCCGTGCACCGGTCCTCGATGATGTACCTGGGCTTCTTGATCAGAGTGACCTTGAAGTCGCCCGCTTTCCCTTTGACTCTTTCCACCTCGGTATAGGACAGGATCTCGATATTGGGATGCCGCGCGCATTCAATGAACTTGGGGGACTCAATGCACATGGAGCAGTCGTTGGTGGGAAAGGTCTTGTCCAGCTGGGCCATCTTGCCCCCGATCGCCGGGGACTTGTCCACCAGGTAGACCTTGAAGCCTGTTTCGGCCAGATCAAGAGAGGCTTGAATCCCGCTGATTCCGCCACCCACGACCATCACGTCCCCAAAACGGGTGCCCGCAGGATGATCCACAAACGGTCCTTCAACGATTTCTTTTTCCACTTGGCTCCGTCCTGTTCAGGGTTCTACTCCCCGATCGCTTCTAGAATGATTTCCGTAATGTCCTTGATCTCTATCTTGTCTTCCACATCCAGGGTCAACCTGCTGTCTTCAAAATTGGCGATACAGTAGGGGCAGGACGTGGCCAGGATGTCCGCGCCGGTCTCTATGGCCTGCTCCACCCGGAGATCGGAGAACCTCTCCCCCTTGGGCGTTTCCATCCAGATCCTGCCGCCTCCTCCTCCGCAGCACAGGCTGTCTTCAAAGGAATCCGGCATCTCAACCAGCTCCAGACCGGGGATCCCCTGCAAGACCCCCCGGGGCTCCTCATAGATGCCGTTATGGCGACCCAGATAGCACGGGTCGTGGTACGTCACCTTCTTCCCGACCTCCTGGGTCATCTCGAGCCTCCCCTCCTGAATCAGCGTGAAAAGGTATTGCGACATATGGATGACTTCAAAACCCACGCTGAACTCGGGGTACTCGTTTTTGAACGTGTGGTAGCAATGGGGGGAAGAAACCAGGATCTTTCTGACGCCGTGATCGATGAAGGTCTTGATGTTTTCCCTGGCCAGGCGTTTGAAGACCTCCTCGTCGCCCGTTTTTCGGATGCTCTCCCCGCAACAGTTCTCCTCTGCCCCCAGGATCCCGAATTCCACCCCCGCACGATTGAGAAGGGCGGCCGTGGCGGCAGCCACCTTTTTCAGTCTCGGGTCGTAGCTGAAATAACATCCGACGAAATACAAGACGTCCATTCCTTCCGTGAACGTCTGAACAGACAGGCCTTTTGCCCAATCCGCCCTCTTTTCCCTTTCTTCATTCAGGGGATTGCCCTGGCCTACAAGGCTTGCGCTGATCCCGCGGACGGGCTTGACCGCGGCGGGAAAGACCCCGTATTCCGTGGCGATCCTGCGCGCGGCAACCCCGACCTCGATCTGGTTCACTCCCCTGGGGCACCGCTGAGGGCATCTTCCACACGTCGTGCAGCGCCAGATTTCCTCGGTTTCGATCTCGGTCAGTCCCCAGGCAGCCTGCCGGATGATCTTTCGCATACTGAAGGGGCGCACCCGATTCCAGGGACAAACCGCATCACACAACCCGCATTGATAACAGTACTTGAACGATTCCCCACCGGTCTCCTTGAGGAGATCCAGGACTTCTTCTAAAGGAGTTACAGTCTCCACGTCTTGACCTCTTTTTCAGGAATCCGATTACCCCTTGGATAACCGAGAAAACGTCTCCATCAATTTCTGCTTTCCGTATCTTTTCACCAGCACATCATAGGCCAGCTCCATGTCGCCCTGGGGGACTCCCTCTTCTTCCTCCACCCACTCTTCCCTTTCCTCGTAAACCAGGGCGTCGAACTTGCAGGCCTGCACACACATGGGTTCCGAGAGCGGAGGATCATCCTCGCACATGTCGCACTTCAGGGGGAGACCGGAATCCGGCTCCTTGAAATAATCCCTGGACGGACACGATGCCGGACAGAAGCTGCACTCGGAATACTGCTTTCCGTCGATGGTGTAGATGTTTCTTCCATTGCATTCGGCCTTGATATACCCGCCGGCACGAACCGGAACATACACATCGGCGATTTCATCCATGATCACACGAATCCTGGATCTCGCCGGGTTCATGCTGCTGTATCTGGGCACGGCATGAAACGCGGAGCAGGCCAGTTCGCAGGACCTGCATCCCGTGCAATTATCCACATTCACTTTGATGTCCTTGACGATCTTCTTTTTCTTGCCGTCTTTCACGGTGCCC
>JASFQI010000402.1:0-4137 GCA_050115555.1 Desulfobacteraceae bacterium | reverse complement strand
CGAGACCGCCTTGCTCGGTCTGATCTGCCAGGCGAGCGGTGTGGCGACCATGGCTGCCCGGTGCAGAAAAGCGGCCGGAGACCGTCCCGTGAACAGCTTCGGGGCCCGCCGCATGCATCCAACCGTGTCCCCGATGGTGGAGCGAAACGCCTTCGTCGGCGGATGCGATGATGTGGCTCTCGTCCTCGGGGGCCGCATCCTGGGCCGTGAAGCCGTGGGCACCATGCCCCATGCCCTCATCCTGATCCTGGGCGACACCGTGGAGGCGACCCGGGCCTTTCGCGAGGTCATGGAGCCCGGTGTCAAGGTCGTGAGCCTGATCGACACCTTCCATGACGAGAAGTTCGAGGCCCTGGCCGTTGCTCAGGCCCTGGGGAAGGACCTCTTCGCCGTCCGGCTGGACACGCCCGGATCCAGGCGCGGCGACCTCCTGGAAATCATGAAGGAAGTCCGATGGGAGCTGGACCTCAGGGGGCACGGGCACGTCAAGATCCTCCTGAGTGGAGGATTGGACGAATACAAGATCGCCCGGTACAACGCATTTGCAGACGCCTACGGCGTAGGAACCGCCATCAGCAACGCCCCGGTCGTGGACTTCTCCATGGATATCGTTGAAATCGAAGGGAAGCCCGTGGCTAAGCGCGGGAAAATGTCAGGGTCCAAGCGGGTCGTCCGGTGCCGCCGCTGCCTTTGCACCGCGGTCCTCCCGCAAGGGAAAAGGGCGCCGGCCTGTCCGTGCGGCGGTAAAAACGAGGACCTCCTGCGACCGATCCTGAACCACGGCACGCTCAAGAGGAACCTGCCCCGGGCAGAGGCTCTGCGCGCCTATGTCCTCCGCCAGTTGAAAAAAGTCGAACTGGAGTTATAACCGCACGCTCGCCACCCCAGCTACGGTGCAGAAGAGAGCCTTGGGGAGATCCCCGTCGATCTCATTCCGGGAGATGGACAGGAGAGGCGGGCTGAAAATGGGTTCTTCGGAAATTCCCGATCCCTGATAAGGAACTCGGAGTCTTTTACAACAACGAAAGGACGTTCGTCCGAAAGGGCCCGAGCGTGTCCAAACGTCATCGATTCCAGGTCGAAGAACTCGCCCGTTTTCTGATCTACATGCTGGGTCATCGGCCCGACGAGTTCGGTCTTGTGCCGGACTCGGACGGGTTTGTCCCCGTCAAGCGTCTTCTTCAGGCGATAAGAGAAGAACCCGGGTGGCGGCACGTCGGAGAAGGACTCCTCCGCGAGGTGCTGCCCAGCGAACACCGGGGACTCTTTGATGCCGAAGAAAACCGCATCCGCGCCGTGGAACGACGCTTCCACCTGGACCTGGACGCACCCGTCCAACCACCGCCCGGCCTGCTCTACACCCCCGTGCGCAAGCGGGCCCATTTCCACGCTCTGGAAAAGGGGCTGGGACCGCACCCTCACGGTTTCCACGTGCTCACGCCGGACCCCGACATGGCCCAACGAATCGGGCACCGATCCGACCCCTCTCCCGTTCTCCTGGAAGTTCGCATCCCAGAGAGAGGAGATGGGGCACTGCCCCTTTACCCATTCGGCGATCTTTTCCTGGCCGCGGAGGTCCCTGCAAAGGACATCGTGGGCCCGCCGCTGGGAAAGGATGACCTCAAGGATTTCGAATCCCGCCGAGAAAGGCCCACAAAAGAAAAGCCCTCCCCTGGAAAAAGCCGCTTTGATGCCGGCACCTTCGTACTGGATTCGAGCCGGGATCCAGACCGGTCGAGAAAAGAGCGGAAAGGCCGAAAGCGTCGCACGTGGAAAGAAGATGCACGTAAAAACAGGAGACACCCATGAGCCCCGATTCCACATTGTCCAGCCTGAGTCCCTTTTTCTACCCGAAAAGCATTGCGGTCATCGGCGTCTCACCGGAACGCAACAACCTGGGAAAAAACATCGTCCTGAACTGCCTCAAGTTCGGATACCCTGGAGAGGTCCTCTCCGTGGGCATCAAAGAAGGCGTGGTGTATGGACAGCGGATATACCCTTCCATGGAAGCCGTTGAACGGCCGATCGACCTGGCAGTCATTCTCACCCCGGCCCGCACCATCCCCGGCATTCTTGATCAATGCGGCCGCAAGGGCATTCGATGGGCGGTCATTGAGTCGGGCGGGTTCTCGGAACTGGGGAAGGAAGGCTCCGAACTTGAGCAGGCATGCTGCGATGTGGCCGAGCAGTACGGAATCCGCTTTGTCGGACCGAACGGCATCGGCGTCTCGAACCTGGAGAACGGTCTCGCCCTGCCGTTTTGGCCTCTTCGGGAAGACCTGAAACCCGGGTCTGTCTCGGTCCTTGCCCAGAGCGGCGGCGTGGGCTTGAGCTACCTGGGTTTTCTGGCCGAGGAGAGCATCGGTGTGAACAAGTTCGGTTCCATGGGGAACAAGCTCAACGTGGACGAGAACGATCTCCTGGAGTACCTGGTTCAGGATCCAGGGACCCGCATCATCCTGCTCTACCTGGAGGGATTCACCAACGGCCGTCGCTTCGTGGATATTGCATCCCGCTCGGACAAGCCGATCCTGGTCCACAAATCCAACCGTTTCGAAACGAGCTCAAGCATTGCACAGTCTCACACAGCCGCGCTGTTCGCGGACGATGTCCTCGTAAATCACGCGCTGGAGCAGGCCGGCTGCGTTCGCGTGAACACGATGAGCGAAGCCTTGGACTACATCAAGGGCCTGACCATGCCCCCACTCAAGGGAAACCGGCTGGCCGTGGTTTCCCGCTCCGGAGGCCATGCGGTGATCACAGCCGATGCCTGCGCTCACTATGGGTTCCATCTGCCGGATTTTCCTGCGGAGCTCCTGGAGAAGATCGAGCGGCGTTTGCGAGCCCACGTCATTCGGCTGCAAAACCCTCTGGACCTGGGCGACCTCTTTGACCTGGACTTTTACGAGACCATTGTGGAGGAGATGCTCAAGCGAGAGGATGTGGACGGCGTGCTTCTGGGGCATGGCTACCGGCGCGGATTCGAGCAGGAGGCGTCGCGCATGCTGGTCGGCCGTGTGGCCGAACTCGCTTCGCGCTATGAAAAACCGGTGGCCTTAATGATCTTTGCAGAGGCCATGGAGATCGATCACCTGAAAAAGCACCACGACATCCCCATTTTTTCGGCCCCTGAAAACGCCATGCGTGCGTTTGATCTCTCCCGCCAGTCGTTTGCCGCTCGCCGTCCCACAACAACAGGCACTATCGAACCATTCGAGGACCTGAATACGCTCGAGGTGGAAGACATCCTGAAGCGAGGTGCACCTCGCGGTGCGCTGCTCTTGAGCGAGGGGCTGGAGCTGCTTCGCGCCGTTGGGATTCCCATTCCGGAGTTTCGGCTGGCACAGGATCCCTCAGGAGCCATCGAAGCCTGGGAGGCCCTTGGGGCCCCGGTGGCCCTGAAGGTGAACCGACCCCACCTCAGTCACAAAACGGACCGGGGCGCCGTCCTGCTGGGTGTTCACGGGGCGGATGCCATCCGGGACGCCTTTCCCCGTCTCCAGCAGGCCGCGGATCAGGAGGACGTGGAAATCCTGATTCAGGCCATGGCCCCGAAGGGGCTCGAGGTGATCCTCGGGGGCAAGCAGGACGGTGTTTTCGGTCCTGTGGTCGTGTCCGGTCTCGGCGGGGTATTGGTGGAGGCCGTTGGGGATGCCGTCTGGCGACTCGCCCCCTTGAACCACGAAGAGGCCGCCCACACACTGGAGCGCATACGGGGCCGGAGACTCCTGGATGGATTTCGGGGAGAGCCTCCTCGGGACGTGGAGGCCGTTCAGGACCTCCTCGTGCGGATTTCCCGCCTCATGGCGCAACACCCTTCCATTCTGGAACTGGACGTCAACCCCGTGATGGTCCTGCCAAGCGGTCAAGGGGCTCTGGCCGTGGACGCACGGGTTGTGGTGAATGGGACGCCTTAGTCCCTTTCCTTCCCTGCGAGCCGACCAAGCACCTGGAGGTAATCCTCCTCGGCCATGGGACGGGGATTGCTCCCGTTGCTCCCGTTTTGAACGGAGCGCCGCGCCAGGTCCTCGAAATCCTCGTCCCGGAGCCCCAGTTCCCGAATCCCCGGAAGCTTTACGTCCATTGCCAGCTGACGAACGTACGTAACGGCCTCTTTCGCGCCGTGGTCCGTGTCGG
>JASFQI010000401.1:0-4154 GCA_050115555.1 Desulfobacteraceae bacterium | reverse complement strand
CATGGCCTTGGCCGCATTCACGCGCCCTCCGGTGGCCACCTTGCCGGTGAACGCCGAGAGCTTGTCCACGGTCTTCTCGATCACGCCCTTGATCTCGAGATTGGTGAGGGACGGCTTGTGCGCCTTGATCAACGCGGCAAGACCGGCTGCATGGGGTACGGCCATGGACGTGCCGCCCTGGTAGCCGTACTCTGTGCCGTCATAGTCCTCTGAGATTGAGCTCACCTCCACGTCGTCGACATACCATCCGTCTCCGGTTGTAGCGTCCGCATCGCTTGTGAACCTGAAGCGAAGATAGACCGTGCTTTGCCCATCGAGAGAGCCGAGAGCCACATAGTAAGGAAGCCAGATGCCGATGCCGCCGGAAACGGCTGGCGTCCCATCCGGAAAAAGCCAAGATTGGTAAATGGTCTCGTTTTTCCATGTGGCGCCGTCAGATGAGGTTTGCAAGGTCAGCACATCGTCACCATACTCGGATTGGCCGATGAGATAGAACAAGAGCCGTGCCCCTTTGACCTGCGACAAGTCCAAGGCAGGGGCCCTAGCCCAGGAGTCCGTGCTCGCCAGATATTCTGTAGAGGGGGGTGGTGCAGGGGTTGGGCTGTCTGCGAGCGAGTGGGTCCCGCTGTTGGCCTGTTCTGTCGTGGTTCCCCATGAGTCATTGACACCCCCTGTTCCCCAGTCGCTGATATCGCCGTCGTCAAAATCGTCCAGCCAGAGCGTCTTACGAAGGGCAACGGTCGTGTAAATGTTTTCACCCGGCGCGGCCACATCCACAGAGGTTGCACCGAAGTTGGACCAGCCAGGGAGCTCGTCGTTCGGATCGGATGCGGCAACAGAAAGGATGTTGGGGCTGTCGTAGCTCGCAGGATAGAGCGGGGTGGTGTCATTGTCGTTCCCGGTATTGCCTGCTCCGCAGACTACTAGCGCATCCGAGGCTGCAATGGCGTCTTTGAGGCTTTGGCTGAAGCCGTTGTCCTCCCAGCTCAATGTGATGACATCCGCTCCCATCTGGTTTGCATAGGCAATGGCCCTCACTGCATCCACCGAGTCCCCGTTTCCCAGTCCATCCATAATGCGAAGGACCATAACCTGGGAGATCCAATTCAACCCTGCAACTCCCAGGGCGTTGTTTCCGGAGGCGGCCACGGTGCCTGCAACCCATGTGCCGTGGTTGAAAGCATCCATGGGATCCGCATCCTCGTCCACGAAGTCCCATCCCACCACGTCGTCCACGTATCCGTTCCCGTCGTCATCCAGGCCGTTGCCCTCGATCTCAAGAGGGTTGCGCCAGATGTTGTCCTTGAGATCCGGATGAAGGTAGTCCACACCGGTGTCGATTACCGCCACAACCACATCCACACTGCCTGTGCGGAATTCCCAGGCCTCAGGCGCATCCATATCCGCATCCTCTGTTCCCGTGGTGCCATTGACGACCTGGCCGGTGTTGTGCATGCCCCACTGGCGGTCAAAGTAAGGATCATTGGGACGGTTTAATGGCCGAATGCGGCGGTTGGGCTCGACATACTCCACTTCCGGATGGGCCTGGAGGCTCTCCAAGGCCTCCGAGAGACTCATCCCTTCGGGAATGCGAAGATGCAGAAGGGAACCCGGAAGCTTCCGAATGAGAGCCCATCCTTCGGACTCGAGAGACTCGACAAGGGCCTCCTGCTGCGAGGACCCGCATTTTACCAGCACTTCCCTGATGGTCTGCTGAGCAACTGAAAGGGTCTCTGAGCTCGAAGGGAACTTCGTATCGCCTGGGAGGGCTGCTCCGGGGAGGAGGAGAAGGAGGGATGCGAAAAGCAGGAGAAAAAAGAAGAGACCGGAGGGCCGTTGGATGCTTACCAGACCACAGGTTCCGTGGCTACTTAAAGCCGCCTGTCCATGGCCACGTATAAAGAAGGAGGAGATATCATTTCTTTGTGGGGTTCCCTTTGGAAGATATGAAGACATCAAGATGCCGTCCTGCCAGCTCGTGGGGTACAGGTGGAATTAAGTGCATACAGCCGCAACAACTTGCGAAAACATCAAGCCAGACGAGTCGCTGGAAATATTCCTTGTTGTTCAGCCATCTCGCAGAACCAGTAAGGGGACCAAAGGTTTTTTGAGCGATAGTAATTCTGGGCGATACAAGCGCCTAAACAGCGCCCCTTCATCAGGCATCTCGAACAGATGCCCTCCAATTTTTCTGGTAATGACTCCCGAATGGATTGAAGGACTTCATTCTCCTTCCACACGGCTTCCAGGCGATCTTCACCCACCTTACCAAAAATCAGTTCGGGCACATGCTCGCCAATCCCGCAAAGCGCATATTGCCCGCTGGCGATTACTCCTAGAATCCCGAAGATGCCGCACACGCTGCAGCCGTTTGCAGTCAAGAGGTTTCCCAGCGACCGAAAGGCCATTGGCACATCGAAAAGAAGATTCAATTTTGTGGCAGGTGCCAACTCCTTATCGATTCGATGGCCAAGTTCAATGAGGTCTTCGACATCCATTGCCAGCTCGTCTTCATGGAGCTTTTTCCCCCGCGCAGTGGGCTGCACGATGTTGAACTTCACAGAGGAAGCGCCCAGGGACTCAGCCATTCGAATCACTGAATCAACCTGGTCAAAATTTTTCTTCATGATCGTCATGATGATTTGTGGAGGGGTACCGGCATCGGCCAGGGACCGCACGGCTTGGCATGTCTTATCAAAACAACCGGGCATTCCCCGAATCCACTCATGGGTTTCCGCATCAGCGCCATCGAGGCTGATGGAAACGGAACGTTTTGGAAATTGACTGATTTTACCCGCGACAGACGAGGTGAGAAGCACCCCGTTGGTTTCAATAACGGGACTTAACTCCTCGTCGTACAAAATCTGCAACAAATCCATGAAATCGGGATGAAGCAGGGGTCCCCCACCGGTGAGCTTGACGCTTTGAAGCCCAAGGGGTTTAGCCTCTTGAATGGCTCTTTGAAACAAGGACTTGGAAAGATAGTTTTGAGGAACCCCAACACGTGTTTGGCTGGGTGCGAGCCAGCAATGTCGGCAGGCGAGGTTGCAGGAGTCGGTGAGATAAATGTAAAGATGAGCTAAAGGAGGTGTTTTTGGGGGTTTCATGTCGATAAAATATCTTTATTCAGAAAAAATATTATGTTTCGATTTCAACGTATCAAGAATAAATAGATCGAATGGCTTCTTGCAATACATTTTATTCGTGGAAGCATCGAAAGAGGCCACCTTAACTCCCTTATAGGTATACTTTATTAGAGGTTTTCCATTGGGAAAATACACTTGCTTTTGAATGTTCGGTTTCCAAGCAGATTTCATAAATCCGGTATTTCGAATGAATAGGTACGGGTATCTTATGAAAGAATGGCAAATATTGCAAATTTTATGTAATAATAAATGGTTATACCTCAATAAGGTGAGTTTGAAACGGATGAAATAATTTTTCTTAGGGTAAAGCGTCTTTCCAGCTCTTTTAAAATACAGGATACGACCAAGGAAATTATGGTTATTCACGAATGTGCTATCTTCGAAATAGTTATTATCCCCAAGTACAGTGAGACCATATTCACTTTTTTTGATGACACGATGGACCGATTCTACTTCATTGCCCTGCAAATCGAGGTGTTTGTAGGCAACAATGTCTCCGACATCTACGTTTTCGAGCGCTTCAGGTTGAATGTGAAGCATATCTCCAAACTGAAAAACGCCTTCCATGCTCTTTCCAACGTAATATTTTACAAATACAGGTTTCATTGACGTTCCAAAAGGGAAGAGATTTCATCCCATTTAATATCATCTTTCTCGAATTTCATTTTATAAATCGGTGCACTGTGGCAAATTTGATATAATAAATCGAAATATTTTTTCCTCATATTCGGTGGTATTGTGGATCTTAAAAACGGTCTTTCTTCCCATAAATGTGAAAAAAGCTGATTGGAGGATAGAGGGGAGATTCCGAATTGACTGCTTTTTTCGAGGAGGAAGATCCCATGAAGCTCCCCTTTGCTTGGACCGTTGCCCAGTTGACCGAACGGTGTGCTGTGAACCATCATGGTCCCATTTTCTTTGCGCAGAATCAGATTGTCGTCGCTCAGCACATGACCGTCTGGCAGGGAGTCCGCTACCGTTGTTTTTCCACCCTCATCCGGAGCAAGA
>JASFQI010000400.1:0-4178 GCA_050115555.1 Desulfobacteraceae bacterium | reverse complement strand
CTCTCATGCGGGAACGCCCTTACGAGGAGGGATTCGAGCGATGGCTTCACCGTCTCTCGAGCGGGCGCGTCCTTTCGGGTTCCATCGAGGATTTCCCCGAAAAAGAACGACGGGTCCTCGAACGCCGCAACGTCCGGTCCCTTCTGCTGATCCCCCTCATTGTCGGTGACGCGTATCAGGGATACATCGGATTCGACAACTGCGAAGATGACCGCCCCTGGCAAGAAGCCGAGGTGAATCTTCTGCAGACCACGGCCGACTTCCTCTCCATGGCTTTTGAACACGAGAGCTCCCTGAACGCGCTTCGAGAAAGCGAGGCCCGCTACCGCGACATCTATGAAAACATTTATGACTCCTGGTATCTTCACGATATGGAAGGTCGGTTCCTCGAGGTCAATCCGGCGGTAGAGCGCACGGCCGGGTATTCGGAGGAAGAGCTCCTCAGCATGAGTATTCTCGACCTTATTCCGGAACGGTTCAGCAAGGAGTTCGGGCAATACCTGCGTGACCTTCTGGAGAAGGGCGTGGCGGAAGGCCTCGTTAAAATCCGCACGAAAAGAGGAGAAGAGAAAAACCTGGAATACAGAAACTGGCTCATTCAGCTTCCGGACGGTTCCACCGGATGCAGGGGTTTGGTGAGGGACGTGACGGAACGGATCAACCTGACGAGCCAGCTCAAACACGCACAGCGCATGGAATCCATCGGAACGATTGCCAGTGGCGTTTCCCACAACTTTCGAAACCTGTTGACCGGAATCATGACGAACTGTCAACTCATCGCGATGAAGTATCGCGACATCCCGGAGCTCAATCGGTACTGCAACGAGATCCTCAAGCTGACCCACGGGGGATCGGATTTGATTCGCAACCTGCTCCAGTTCTCCCGCAAGGGGTCCCACGAGTCCAAGGCCATCGTCAATCTCTCTGAAATTCTTATGGAAACGTATAACATCGTTCAGCCCTCTTTTGACAAACGTGTGGAGATTCAAACCGACTGGCCGAACCTCCTTCCGATTTACGCGGAGGGCTCCTCCCTTTCCCAGGTCTTTCTCAACCTGTGCACCAACGCCCGCGACGCCATGCCGAACGGAGGCACCCTGACCATCGAGGCGGAAAGGAAGGGCCGAATGATTCACGTCCGTTTCACCGACACGGGCGTGGGTATGGACCAAGCCACCCTGGAAAAGATCTATGACCCGTTCTTTACCACCAAAGAACCGGGAAAAGGGACCGGGCTCGGCCTTTCAACGGCTTACGGCATCGTGAAGCAGCACGGTGGAGATATTCGCATCGTGACGGAGCTTCACAAGGGAACGCAATTCGAAGTTCTCCTGCCGACTCCGGACACCATCACCCAGGGGGAAACCCAGGAGTCACCTCGTATCGTCAAGGGAAACGGTCAGAAAATCCTGATCGTGGACGATGACGAAACCATCCTGAAACCCATGATCGAACTGATAGAGGGACTTGGGTACAAGGCGAGTGCCGTGACGGACGGCCATCAGGCCGTCCAGACCTACATGTCGTGGCGCCCGGACGTGGTTCTTCTCGATCGCAGCATGCCCGGCATAGACGGGCTGCAAACAGCTCTCAACATCATGGAGATCGACCCGAAAGCCTGGATCATCCTGATTTCCGGGTACGACGAGTACGGGCCGGATGGAGTCGATTCGCGCATCCAGGACTCCCTGAAAGGCTACATCACGAAACCGTTCGATATCGGAAAAGTAAGCCAGGTTCTAGGTGAGGTATTAATGCAATGAGCAACGCACCGAACGAAGCGTCCGCAAGCTTTGACGCACGCATGAAAGAGGCCGAAGTGTATTACTCCATGGGGCTCCTGGAGGAGGCCCTCTCCGCCTACGAGTCGCTGCGCTCCGAGGTTCCGGACTCGGATGACGACACACGGAAAACCCTGGAGGACCGCCTCAAAGAACTTCGAGGAGAAATAGACCATGACGGGGATGCCACCTCCACCGAAGACATGTCCACACAGGATCTGAGCTTTCTTCGCAAGGCGTTTCGCTCGGACGACAACAGTGAGGCCCTCTTGGAAAGCGCACGGGCATTCCAGGAACTCGGTCTATACAACGAAGCCATCGCCGAATGGGAAAAACTCCTGAAAAATAACTATCCTCTGGAACGTCTCCTCCCGGAGATCAAGGACTACCTTCACAAGACCAAGTCCCCGAAGAAAGTGCTTCCCAAAATTGAACACCTCCTTGATTCCAACAACATCTCCGCCGAGGAGAAAGCGCGCGTCACGTCGGAGTTTGCCTCGATCATGGAACAGCGCGGACAGGATGACACGGCCCTCGATCTTTACAGTGAAGCCGTAAAGCTGGCGCCACACAACCGTGACCTTCGATCCAAGCTGGATACCGTCAAGACCGGTCTTTCCCTGGGATCCCGGTACGACTTTCTGCTTCGGGAAAACCTCGTGACAGCGGCCCAGCTTCAGCAGGCCCTCTCCCTGTCCAAACGGGCCAAGAAAAGCGTGGAGCACATCCTGGTGGAGAACTTCCAGATCCCAAAGGAACAGGTGGGAAAGTCCCTTTCGCTTTTCTACGGATGCCATTGGCGGCAGTATGACTCTGAACTTCCCACACCCGTGGAGCTGATCCAAAATCTGAAAAAGGCCTTCCTCATGCAGGACATGTGGGTGCCTCTGAACTGGGAAAAGGACGGGGTGGAAATCCTGGTCGACGACCCCAACGACCTGAACAAGACGGACCACATCCGGGCCTTGATCCGCGCCAAGAATATCATCTTTTCCGTGGGATTCAGGGAAGACATCGAAATGTACATCAAGTCCTTTTTCGGGAGCAGAGGGGAAAACATCAAATCAGAAGAAGGCTCGGATTTTCAGGCGGACGATTTCGAGATGCTTCCGGACATCAGCTTCGAAGAGGAGGAAGAGACCGAAGACATCGAAGAGATGTACGACGAGGCATCCGGTCAGGTGGTTAAGCTCGTGGACCAGATTCTTGTGGCGGCCTACCGGAAAAATATCTCGGACATTCACGTCGAGCCCTCGCCCATCACCAGGGCGACGACCATCCGCTTCCGGCTGGACGGGGTCTGCCAGGAATACCTCCAGGTCCCGAATTCCATGGCTCGAGGGATCCTGTCCCGCCTCAAGATCATGGCCGATCTGGACATTGCCGAGCGCCGGCTACCCCAGGACGGCAAGATCAAGTTCAAGAGGAAGGGCATCCCGCCTTTTGAGTTGCGTCTTGCCACCCTTCCCACGGCCGGGGGATTTGAAGACGCGGTGCTCCGCATTCTGGCAAAGTCCGGCGCCATGAAGCTCGAGGATATGGGCCTGACCCCCCGGAACCTCGAGATCATGGAACACATCCTCACCCAGCCTTACGGCCTCGTCCTTGCAGTCGGCCCCACAGGGTCCGGGAAGACGACCTCCCTGCACGCCGCTCTCGGGCATATCAACAAGCCGGGCATTAAGATCTGGACGGCTGAGGACCCCATCGAGATCACGCAAGCGGGTCTTCGGCAGGTGGAGGTCAAACCGAAAATCGGGCTCAACTTCGCCCGCATCATGCGAGCGTTTCTTAGAGCCGATCCGGATGTCATCATGATCGGTGAAATGCGCGACCAGGAGACGGCCTCCATCGGCATCGAGGCTTCCCTCACCGGCCACCTGGTATTCTCCACCCTCCACACGAACAGCGCCCCGGAGACCGTGACCCGGCTCCTTGACATGGGTCTCAACCCATTGAACTTCTCGGATGCGTTTCTGGGAGTCCTTGCCCAGCGGCTGGTTCGAAGGCTCTGCACCGCCTGCCGTAAGTCTTATCACCCCAGTCGTGAGGAGTTCGACGAACTGGCAGAAGAGTTCGATCCGGAAGCCCTGGAGAAAGCCGGGGTAACTTACTCCTCGGACCTCAAGCTCTACCAGCCTGCGGGATGCGAACGGTGCTCCGGGACCGGGTACAGGGGCCGCTTGGCCATTCACGAGCTACTCAACGGCACCAAAAAGATCAAACGCATGATCAAGCGGCAGGCCAATACCGAAGACCTCTTTCACCAGGGGATTCAGGATGGAATGACCACCCTGAAGCAGGACGGCATGCTCAAGGCGTTCCAGGGGCTCACGGACTTCACCGAAGTACGGAGGGTATGCATCGATTAGAAGAGAGGGTCTTCCTCGTTCGGTC
>JASFQI010000399.1:0-4195 GCA_050115555.1 Desulfobacteraceae bacterium | reverse complement strand
GTGGGGCCTCAACAGAAAGACGATGAAGCTCGCCTCCAGGACCGAGATCCAGGATTTGACGGTTGTATGGGAGATTCCGCATTCATTGCCCAGGGAGGACATGTTCAGAAGCTGTCCTGTTCGCCCGGCGCAGAGCTTCAGGAACATCTGAAATTGCCCGAGATCTGAAATGTTTTTGAGCGCTCTCACATCCCGCTCAACATAGGTTCTGACATATCCGGGGTAAAAATCGCCCGGCGGTATATCCATCTTGTAGATTCTCGGATAGAATCCCTCAAAAAGGTGGTCTTCATAGTTCTCGTGTTTTCGTGTCGAGTGAAGCTCCCGGAGCGAAAATGGAAGCAGGTTCAGCACGGCCGTCCTGCCTGCAAGAGACTGGGTGATCTTTTCAAATAAGAGAAAGTCGCTTGACCCGGTGAGGATAAATTGCCCCGGCTCATTGGTCTCATCCACCATTGTTTGCATGTATGAAAAAAGTTCGGGAATCTTTTGGGCCTCGTCAACAACCGCGTTTCTGTAGGTGTTCAGGAACCCCCGCGGATCCTGCCTTGCAAACAGTTGAATGTCGGGATCTTCACACGAAACATACTCCCTTTGCGAAAACACGTGCCTTGCGAGCGTGGACTTGCCGGATTGCCTGGGTCCCGTAAGGGTTACCACCGGGAACTTTGTCGAGACGTATAAAAGATACTCCTCCAAATCCCTCTTTATGTAGGTCATGGCCTCGCCTCCTTTCCCAGCCTGGAAAAGGATAAGACGTTTATGGACAATTTGCAAATCATAATTGCAAATTGGAAGTGTCTGAACCGGTGGACACTTTCATTCAGCTGGATGCATCAGGCTTCGCCTGGCGCACCTGAGGCGCTGAGAAAAGATGAATGGAAAATTTACCTTGAAAATTCTGTTGCTTCGACCGATTTTTCAAGGTGTATATCTGCGACAGCGGATTGGTTCACGCCCTGCTCAACCTTCCTTCCCTTCACGATATCGAAGGCCACCCCAAGTCCGGCGCCACTTGGGAAGGCTTTGTCATCGAACAGCTGATCCGGTTATTGCGGGCCGATGATTCCGAGTGTTTCCACTGGGCCACCCATGCGGGCGCGGAACTGGCACCTTGGGGACGCTGGTGAAAAACGCGTGTTTCTCCCTCCCTGAAATACATGGAGAGATGCGGCAGGGAGTTCCAAAGAATACGGCGGCATGGTAAATGCCGGCCTACGAAAAGACAACACCGCGGCGGGGTGTAAAACCCCGCCCTACAAAACACCATGCCTCCATATCAATGGGGGGACGCTGGTGAAAAACGCAAGTTTCTCCCACCCTGAAATACATGGAGAGAGGTGGCAGGTCGTTTCAAAAAATAGGGCGGCGTGTAAAGTGCCGCCCTGCGAAGAGAAAACAAAGCGGCGGGGTATAAAACCCCGCCCTACGAAAAGATAAAACCACCGCGGGTTCTGAAATGGCACACCACGAAAAACAACATCGTGGCGGGGTGTAAAGCCCCGCCCTACAGTAAAAAAGCCTAATCTGGGGATGCTGGTAAGAAAATGGGTGGGTATAACTCCGCGCTGCGAAGAGTAAGCGACGGGGAGGGCCACTCTCTCTACAAAAAGCAAAGGATCGGCACCCAATAAATTTAAGTTTAACCCTTTATCTTCCGATTTGGATTATGTTAGATTATTACATTAAAGCGAGGACAATTCTTCAGAAAGAGCGCATTACGTGAAGGGTCATGCTTGTAAAAGAGGCGAAGGTGTGCTCTGGAACCCGGTGGGCCGGGACCCGGAGGAGCTCCTTGTGGTGGCAGAAGGAGAGGAGACCCGCATTTTTGTGCTCTCCGGCCGGACGGCTGCGGCCCTTTGGACGCGGCTGGACGGGACCTGCTCGGTGGACGATCTGGCCCTTGAGCTATCCCAGCAGGCAGGTGTGCCTTTGAAGGATGCGCTGGCGTTGATTGCGCCCTTTGTCGAGGAACTGGAAGACCTGCACCTGGTGGAGAAGGCTTTCGGGCCATGCGATGGTGTATCTACCGATCCCCTGCCCTGGCCGAATTCCCCGAATCGTCCCCGCGTGATCCCGTTCTCCCCGGAGGACCTGGCCGCGCCTGACCTCGTGGCCGTAGGCTCCTACCAGGGAGGGTACAACAATGCCGGGGGCAGCGCCCTGCCCTGCGGGAGCGGACAGGGCGGGGTGAACGATGTGGGCGGGCAGTTCGCCTGTCGCCCGGGACCGGAAAACGGCTTTCTCAATGCAGGATGGGTCGGCGTCCCGTGCGGCCGCGGATCGTAACGTTCCAAAGAGGCCTCCTCGTGGATGCATCCCCTCTCCCCTTTCGGTCTTCAACTCCTTACAAGCAGCATGCGGCTCTGGGGCTGGATCGTCTCGTTTCGGTTCCCAGGGACGGGGCACGCCCGGACGTGTCCGTCCCGGGCCTGGCCCTGCTCTCGGGCACGCGAAGCGCATTTTGGGTATCGGATGAAGTGTACCAGGCCCTTGCGGACGGAAGCCCTCTGGATGCGCATGCCTTGGACTTGGTGGGTGCGGAGATTCAGCGGCTTCAGGGCCTGGGGTTCTGGCCCAGGGATCCACTGACCTGGGAGCTCTCCGAGCGGCACATGGCTTTAAGCCTCCATCTCGCCCACGAGTGCAACCTGGCCTGCCCTTACTGCAATGTGCAGCAGGGGACCTATGGAGAGCCCGAATCCCGTATGAGCGAGGCTACAGCCCGAGCGGCATTGGATTACCTGGGCACTCTTTCAGGCGACCGGTCCCCGCGCCTGGTGTTTTACGGTGGAGAGCCTCTCCTCAACTGGGATGTGCTGACAAAGGTGGTAGCGCACGCGGGCGGGGTGCTCCCTTCGTGTGCTTTTGAGATCATCACCAATGGCACACTCCTGGATGCGGAGCGGGCTGCCTTCCTGACTGCACACCAGGTCTTCACCGTGCTGAGCCTGGACGGGCCCAGGGACGTCCATGACCGAAACCGCCCCATGAAGACCGGGGGCGGCAGCTATGGCCGGACGCGCCGCGGCCTGGAATGCCTGAAGCAGGCTGGGGCCGGATTTCACATTCGGGGCACGTGGGTGCCCGGGACAGCAGACTACGAACGCGTTTACAATCACCTGGTGGAGCTGGCCGGAGACCCAAGCAAGGTCACGGTGGCCCTGGAGTTCGAGCAGTCCGGAAGCCAGGGCGTGGCCACCTGGAATCAACGCCTTTACGATCAGTATTTTGCAGCCCGGCAGGAGCAGGCTTCCCTGCCGCCCGGGCTGGCCCCGTTCCTGGATTCGGTGCTTCGCGCGGACTTGGCCCCGGTGGCCCGGTGCGAGGCCGGCCATGCCGGGTTCTCGGTCACCCCGGACGGCACGCTCTACCCCTGCCAGGTATCGGCCAGCCTGAAGCAATTCCCCTTGGGGAATGTGTGGGACGGGATCGACGAGCAGGGGCGACAGAACCTGGAGGTCTTTCTTCACCCTGCCTCCCCGGAGTGCGATGCGTGCTGGGCCCGTGACTTTTGCGCCGGGCCCTGCCCATACAGCACGCCCGTCCCCCATGACTGGCCCTACTGCCGGACGATCCGCCTCCAGGTGCGCCAGGCTTTAGAGTGGGCGGCAGAGACCCCGCTCGAGAAAATGGCAGGCTTCGGGCCTCAGGATGAAGAAACCGCTCGCGATTCGGAACGGGCTGCGGCCCTGAGGGATCTTCTTTGGAAGCAGAACACGCACATTCGCCCGCTCGCCCTGTACCCTCAACCGGACCGGCCTGCGTGAATGCGTATCAGACCCGGTTCCTTGGCGAGCCTCTGGTGCTTCGGGCCCCCTCGGCCGAGGCGGCCGAGGCCCTGGCCTATTACCTGGGCCTTTCCGAGCTGACGCCAGTGGAACGCCCACGAGCAAAGGACCGGGTCGTGGACGTGTCCGGGTTTCCCATCCACCTCCGGCAAGCCCCTGAGGCCCTTTCCGGCATGCTTCTGGAGGCGGTACACGAGCTGGCCGTGCTCTTGGCCGACCGGTTCCTGCTCCTTCACGGGTGCGGTTTCGTTCATCGAGGCCGGGCCGTGCTCCTCTGCGGCCCGAGCGGGTCGGGCAAGACCACGCTGGCCATGATCGCAGAGCACCTGGGCTACGCTGCTCTGGGCGAGGACCTGGTGGCCGTGGAATGGGAGCCGGGGCTGGTTCACTCCCTGGCCCTGCCC
>JASFQI010000398.1:0-4201 GCA_050115555.1 Desulfobacteraceae bacterium | reverse complement strand
ACATTTTCAGGCTTCGCACGTCGAAGGCCGCACACCCTCAGATGAGGGCATTGATGCTTTCCTGCCTGCGAGGATTCAAGAAAGAGTTCCCCGTTTTGTTCGATGACATTCCGGATGAGGAGGTACCTCATGATCAGGACCATTGAGCTGGAGGACCACGGCCAGGATTTCCTGGAGTGGGACATTGATGAAACGGGCAAGGTCGTGGATTGCAGACCGTTTCAGGCGTGGGTGTGGAACGGGACCATCGTCCACAACAAAGACATCCGCGTCGGTGACATTCTTCTGATTACAACGACCCACTTTCCTGATGAATCAACGACCCTAAACTACCCGGTCAAGAGCGTGAGGGAGGGGGTGGCTGCTTGATGTTCAGATGCCCGAAATGCGGAGCTGACATAGATCCCCGAGAGGCGCGGCCCGAGGGTGACTGGGCCGAGATCATCCGGTTGCTGCCGGAGTTCGGGGCACACGGGCGCCTGGCCTTCGAGTATGTGGAGCTTTTTGGGGTCGACCCGCTTCGGATGAAGAGCGCGAAGATCCTGCGCCGGCTGCGGGAGATCGCGCGCTTGTTACGGGAAGAGCGGTTCACGTACCGGAAAAAAGCGCACCGGATCAGCCGGGCCGGGATCATGGAAGCCTTGAAAACCGTATGCAATAGGAGTTTCGAGGGCCCTTTGGCTAACGACAATTACCTCAAGCAGGTGATGATCTCCATTGCCGAGGGCGAGGCTAAAAAAGACCGGGACCGCCTGGATCATGAGCAGCGCGGGCGGGAGAGCCGAGGACGATCGAAGAGGCCGGAGGAGGATTCAGGAAACGAGGCACCTCTTCCGGCCGGAGAGATCAGCCGGCGCGCTACCGAGCTCGTGGGCAAGATAGGGAGCAAGGCATGAACGACGAAACCGATGTTCGCTATTGCGAGGAGTGCGGCTGCGAGATCCTCAGCGATGAGGACGTGGGGTTCGAGTCCGCGGAAGAGACGGAACGCATGTGTTTGGCGGGAATCCCAAAGGCCGGATACGAGACCTATGTGCGGCCGTTCGTGGTGTGTCGGGCCTGTGCTGAGGAGCACATGCGGGAATGGGTCGGATTCAGGAAAACCCCTGAAGGGCAGCACGAATGCAGTCCCGTTCGGCATAACCTTTAAGCGAGAAAGGAGCAAGGCTATGTGGAGAAATTATCTGGTAGAGATGGATTTCCAGGCCCGTCTGTGCGGCTCTGTACCGATGAACAAGGAATTGGTTTCGGCGTGGGTTCGTAGCCGCATGCCGAAAAACAAGCCCGAGGACGCCCGGGAAATCGAGGAGATCGAGCAGGAAGCGCAGGAGTCCGTGGAGGACCTGGTTGAAAAGACGACCCTCGGATTTCAGAGAAACGGGGGGCCCGGCCTCGTCGTCCGTGGCGGGACGATCAAGGCGCACTTGAAGGACTGCGCGAATCAGATCAAAGACGTCGTTCCCAATCCGAAACCCGTCAAATCGGAGTCGAAAACGGGGATCAAGGCGTTCCGGTCGAAAGTCGCGAACAGGGTTTACGTCGATGAGTACTGGGTCCCCCTTCTGCGTGAGGGACAGCCGGTCCAGGAGGAGGACGGATCTTATGAACAGCCCGTTCACGTCATGACCCCGATGGGACCGCGGAACGCCCTGAAGGTGATCCGTTTCGTGGAAAAACCGACCCTGAGGTTCACGCTCCGGGTCTTGCGGGATCGACAGGTCACGGCGGACACCATCAAGGCCATCCTCGAATACGGAGCCATTCACGGCTACGGCGGCGAGCGTGGCATGGGAGAAGGCCGCTATACCTTCTCCCTGAAGGAGATCTAGGGCTGACGGCGAGGAGTGGAGTGATTTGGTTTGTTTTGGCGCCGAGAATTGATTTGAAGCGGCTCGTGATGACGCCGAGGAGGGTGGTGCAGTGGCGTGTGGTGCCGTCGAGAACTGTTTTGATGTGTGGTGTGTTGACGCCGAGCAGGGTTTTGCTTTGGAATGCTTTGCCGCCGAGGTATGCGATGAATTGCAATGGCGTCGAGTACTGACTTGAAATGAACTGGAGTGCTCTGACGCCGAGTAATGAGGTGCTTTGGGGTGACGTCGAGGAGTGATGTGGCTTGTTCTGGCTCTGGAGGGTTTCCAATGAACCGAAAGCTGCGACAATCTCATAGCCTGGCCTGGCGCGGAATTCGGAATGCCGTGATCGTGGCCGTGGCGGCGGTGACGATCTCGTGTGCCGTGCTGGCCTTCTTGGCGGTCTGGGATTACCGCGAGGCCAGGGACCGGAGCATGGAGGCACGCCTGGCCTTGATCGAGCGACAGATGGCCCGGAAGTCCCGGCCCATCATCCAGGTGCAGAGGGCGTCGATTTACTCGATGGAAGGTGAGCTGGTGCTGGAGACGTATCCGCCGAAAGGCAATCAGGGCGCTGAAAATGGCAAGTAGGCAGACGGCTGAAAAGGTCGTGTACTCTATCCGATGCCCCATTCATCCCAACGTGGAAATCGGGGAATGGCACGGAGAGATAGAAGCAACGGATCACATGGCATTTTACTGCGGTAAGTGTCGGCGCTTAATCCGGTTCAACAAAGGCCACTTCAAAAAGTATTTGACGAAAGGTATTTTTAAGAAGAAGGTGTTATAAAACAAAACCGAGCACAGAGCGCACTTGAACGTGCCGCCCTACCCTGGCGCTGCTACTGAGCGGCGTACGGAAACAGAGTAGGCCTGTGAGGCAAAAAGCGGCCCTGAGCGGCCCATGAACCGGAGTGATCCGGGACGTGGGCCGTTTTTTTTGGCCCCGGTACTAAGCCATGACCGACAAGAAGCAGCGAATCCGAGCTCCAAGGACCGTAAGTGCTTTCGTCCGCATCAGGAAAGGCGCGCGTGTGCGCATCACCTTCTTTTTCGGGGAGCTATGTGAGGCCATGTTCATGGTGACGGTGTCCATGAACTGATAACCCCAAGGCGGAAGCGGCTGTGACGGAACGAACCGAACGCATGGAAGAGCTGGAGAAGGACCTTCGGGACCGCCTGCTGAATGATGTGGTGCCGGCGCAGGGCCTGATTCACAGCGCATCGAAGATCCTGGCGCGGCTGGAATCTTACATCAACGACGAGGTCACGATGGAGCGCCTGGAGCGCGCCTATGGAGGGACAGAACCGGGTGAGGGCCTGATCTGGCCGGATTACGTCATCCTCCATCACTCTACCACGCGGGACGGCGCTACGGTCTCCTGGGACGCCATACGGCGATATCACGTGCGGGATCAGGGCTGGCAGGACATCGGGTACCACTGCGGGATCGAGGTGATCGGCGACCATGTGGAGATCCTGGTCGGCCGGATTCCAGGCGAGATCGGCGCCCACTGCCTTGCCCAGAACATGAACCGGCGCTCCATCGGGGTCTGTATCGTTGGCAACTTCGATGTGGAGGACGTCCCGGACGACAAATGGCAAGTCGCGCTCCACCTGGTTCGGTGGATCTGCCGAGTTTACAGGATCGAGCCCGATAATGTTCTCGGGCACCGGGAAGTGGCCCGGGACGGCAGGACCTGCCCGGGCAAGCGGTTCGACCTGGGCGAATTCAGGGCCCTCTTGTGAGGACATTTCACTTATCAAAGGAGGGACACCATGAAGAAGTTTCAGAAAAAAATCAGGGTTTTTGGTTGTGTGATCGTCGCTAGCTCATTGCTCCTTGTTACGGGGTGTATCACCACGAGCGGAACCGTAACCGAGTCCCAGCACGAGGCCCAGATGTGAACCCTCGGGCGCGCGATCGCGGCAGCCCTGGTGATGGCAAAGCCCGAAAGCGTCTCCGCGGCCAGGGCGTACTGCCTGGAAATCGGGACCATCGAGGATGCACTGGAGGCCCAGGGATTGATTCAGACCGCCTTGTCCTATCTCGCGGACGATTTCGTGGGGAGCCCTGCCCTGGTCGAAGCGATCACGGACGGCCTGATCGCCATTGGGTTCGACGATGCAGTACTGGTGCAGATCGCAGAGGGTGACATCTCGCTGGACGCCATAGCTTTGCCGGAAATGACAGAGGAGGTCATCGAAAACGCACGGCTCATAAAAGACGGCTTCTGCTCGATGATCCAGATCGCCGGCGTCGTTTAACGGTTTTTACGGGGGAGACATGAAGACAGTCCTGAGCATCGACGGGGGCGGCATCCGGGGCCTGATTCCTGCGCTGATCCTCT
>JASFQI010000397.1:0-4219 GCA_050115555.1 Desulfobacteraceae bacterium | reverse complement strand
CACCCCGGTTCCCGGGCGGGAGCGGCTTCGGGAAATGGCCCGGCACCAGGCCTCCATGGCGGTCTACCTCTCGACCGGCGACCCCGAGGGCGTCGTGCGCGAGCTTCGAGACGGCGGGTACCCGGAAGAAACCCCCCTGGTGATTGCCTACCGCGTGGGATGGCCCGAGGAAAAGGTGCTCCTTACAAAAATTTCGGAATTGCAGGAGGTCTTGTCACGCGAGGCCATCACCCGTCAGGCCGTGTTTCTCGTGCTGCCGGGACAGGATGAGGACCCCGCCTTCAGCCGCCTCTACAGCAGGGATTTTCAGCATGGTTTTAGGGGGGATACGGAGAGTCAGATCGAGGCAAAGCCCCGCCCCGCAGCAGCCCCGAAGGAAGAGCCTGGTTCAGGGAGAGGCCGTATCACGGCCGTGTACGGGCTTACGCCTCAGGGCGCACGCCTGGCCCGGACCCTGGCGGACGGTCTTGGGGGGGATCTCTTTCTGCCGGAGGCCCTGGCTTTTGAGCATGGCGCAGTGCCCTTTGTGAGGCTTCTGGACGCAGTGGCAAAGAACATTCCCCGCTACCCGCGGCACGTATTCGTGGCTGCAGCCGGTATTGTCGTGCGGGCAATGGCGCCACACATTCGGTCCAAGGACCGGGACCCGGCTGTGGTGGCCCTGGATACAGAGGGACGTTTTGCCGTGAGCCTCCTTTCAGGGCACCTGGGCGGTGCGAACGATCTGGCCCGGCAAGTGGCCCGCATCACTGGTGGGCAGGCTGTGATCACTACCGCCACGGACACGGCTGGGCTGAGAGGCTGGGACGAACTGGCCTTGGAGAGAGACCTCGCCATTGGAAATCTGGCTGCAGTCAAGACCCTGAACATGTCCCTGCTGAAAGGTGAGGCCGCGGTTGTTTGGGATCCGGAGGATCGGTTGAAACTGGGCTACGTTCGAGACTCGGGCTTTCAGGTTGTAAGGGCGGCTGAGGAGGACGCCATACCCACGGACCGCCCGGCGGTGTTCGTCACCTGGAGAGCGTCGTCCATCCCTCCTTCGGACACCTGTCTGATCCTGCACCCGAGGTGCCTGGTAGCCGGTGTGGGGTGCAATCGGGGGACCTCTTCCCTGGAGATTCTGAACCTGGTGAGAACAACGTTTGAGGAAAAGGGCCTCACGCTGAAGAGCCTGTCCTGCCTCACCACCCTGGATGCCAAGCAGGACGAGGCCGGCCTCCTGGAAGCCGCTCAGGAGCTGGGGGTCCCGGTGATTTTCTATTCTGCGAATGCGATTCAGGATGTGGAGGTTCCGAACCCTTCCGAGACCGTGACCCGTCACATGGGAGTGAAAAGCGTATGCGAAGCAACGGCGCTCAAGAGAGCGGCGACCCAAAGACTGCTGATCCCGAAGGTCCGCAGCAAAAACGCGACCCTGGCCGTAGCCCTGGAAAGCTCTATGTGATCAGCCTGGGGCCTGGAGATTCGGCCTACCTGGCCCCGGCGGCCCGTCAGGCGCTGGAGCGCTGCGAGGTCGTGGTTGGGTACAAGGCCTACATGGAACTTGTGGACGCCGACGTCCTGGCAGGGAAGGAAACCCTTTCCACGGGCATGCGGGGGGAGATCGCACGCTGTCGCACGGCTGTGGAACGCTGTATGAACGGGAAGGAGACCGCTCTCATCAGCAGCGGGGACGCAGGCATTTACGGCATGGCCGGGCTGGTCCTGGAAATTCTGGACCAGGAGGGCCTCATGGAGCAGCTGGAGGTGGAGATCATCCCCGGCATCCCCGCCCTGGCATCGGCTGCAGCACTCCTGGGGGCGCCCCTCATGCATGACTTTGCGGTGGTCAGCCTGAGCGATCTCCTGACCCCGTGGGAGCTGATTCGAAAGAGGATCGAAGTCGCGGCCGCAGCGGACTTCGTGATCGTGATCTACAACCCCCGCTCAAAAAAGCGCAACTGGCAGCTGGAGGAGGCGATCGGTATCGTGCGCGCGCATCGCGACCTGCACACCCCGGTAGGCGTGGTTCGAAACGCAGCCAGAAAGGGTGAGTCCGTGCTGGTGACCACCCTGGACGATCTTCCGGTGGACCGCGTGGACATGCTTTCCATTCTCATCATCGGGAACACCTCCACCCGAGTCCTGGGAGGCCGCATGGTCACGCCTAGGGGGTACATGGAGAAGTACGAGACAGCTTAAAAACATGTGGAGGTGAAGGTGTCGGTGTAAGGGTTTAAAAAGGAATCCGGGCTTCGGGCTGGGCAGGGGGATCGTTCCTCAGCTCCCGGGCCGGTCTTCGCATCGGACTTCCCCGCGGGGGAGTCCGCCCCCTCCCTGTTCCATCCCCGCCGCGCACAGCGGCAATAAAACCAATGCTTGTGCCGCTCGTAATGTTTACGCCTGTCGATGAGTATTTGTTCGGCGGGGACTGGCCAGGGGGTCCCCCACGGACAAGCCCGGCGAAGACGAGGCCCTTCACGCAAAGTCACGATCCCTCCTTTCCACCCCTTCGCCCGAAAAAATGTGTTGGTGGTGGTATCGGTGTAAGAGTTTAAAAGGCATCCGGTCCTTGCGCCTTGGGTGGCAACGGGGCTTCGCAGTTTGCCCTTGACAAAAACACAGACTTTTCTCTAGGTTGAAAATTGCCAATGGGTGCGAATGCTTAATAGGGAATCCCGTGAAAATCGGGAGCGGTCCCGCCGCTGTAATCCCGAACCGGGGTCCATGGACCTCGGGCAACACGAATGCAGGTCACTCCCGCTGTGGGGGACAACGCCACTGCCTCGAAAGCAGGGAGGTGGGAAGGCCAGCCTGCAGTCCGGGAGAGCCAGAAGACCTGCCCGTTGAGGCCGCTTGTCAGTCGGCTGTATAAAGCGGCCTGAAGGGACAGGGATCAAGCAAACTGGGTGCAGTCCTTACGTCCGATGCAAGGGGCGCAAGGACTTTTTTTACTGGTCGCTGTTGCTCCCCGCAGTCGCACAATCCTTTTCGATCGCAATGAGAATGCCTTCATGAAAACGCAGGGTACTTGTTCCGGATGTCCGAGTGCTGTGGGGGCTTCTTACAGGTCGCCGGTGTGTTTGCAGGGCACCATGCGAGATGCAAACCGGCAGGGAATGCAGAAGAATTCTGAAAGAGTGTCCTGATGGCAAAGGGTATCGAATGCAAGCCGGTGCTTGCGGGCACGGGTGAGATTGACGGCTTCGCGACCGTGCGGGCCAACCCTCTTGGTGCGGTCGTTCAACGGCCTTCATCGTAACGGATTGCCCTATGCGCCCCGACCCGGATTCCCTCGACCGTGCTTTTGTGAGACGGGGTGAAGAGCGGGCCGTACGACGGTTTGCTCTCCTTCTCGGGGCTCTCGCAATCGTGGCGATTTTCTCGGCCTTTGCGGCAAGCCTTTTCGGCCGCATCGACATCCCGGCGGCCGACGTGGCAAGAGCTCTTCTGACCGGGTTCGGGTGGGAAGGCACACCGCCGGTGGAAGAGATACGGCGGGTGGTGGTCTTTGACATTCGGTTCAGCCGGATCGTGCTCTCCATGCTCGTAGGGCTCAGCCTGGCCCTGGCAGGAGCCGTGTTCCAGGGTATTCTGCGAAACCCCCTGGCCGATCCGTTTACCATCGGCGTCTCCACGGGCGCGGCCTTTGGGGCGTCTCTGGCGCTCTTCCTGGGCCTGGGGGCTCGTCCTCTCCTCGGCGTAGGCCTGCTCCCGGCCGCAGCGCTCGGCGGGGCGCTGGCGGCCCTTTTTGCCGTCATTGCTCTGGGGCGCATCGAGGGTCACCTTCGCCGGGACACCATGATCCTGGCCGGCATTGTGGTGGCCACGTTTCTCTCTGCGCTGATTTCGCTCCTCAAGTCCCTGGACGAAGAATCGGTCGCGAGCATCGTCTTCTGGGTCATGGGCAGCCTTCAGGGACGTGGGTGGAGCCACGTCCTTTTTATTCTGCCCTATCTGTCCGCAGGGCTGGCAGTGGTCTGGCTGTACGCCAGGGAGTTGGACATCCTTGCCATGGGGGATCTTCAGGCCGTACAGGTCGGAGTGGACCTGGAGCGGGTCCGCCTGGTTTTGTTGATCGGCGCCAGCCTCCTGACGGCGGCTGCGGTGGCCGTCTCCGGAGTGATCGGGTTTGTGGGACTCATTGTACCGCATCTGGTGCGCATGACCGCCGGGGCGGAGCACCGAAGGCTCCTGCCGCTGAGTGCGCTTTTGGGCGCCGTGGTGCTTCTCTGGTCGG
>JASFQI010000396.1:0-4221 GCA_050115555.1 Desulfobacteraceae bacterium | reverse complement strand
CTGCCCGCCGGCCTCTCAGGCGGTGTGCCCTCTTCCTAACCCAACTCTAGGTCCCCCTGCGCAAGGGCACGCCAAAAGGCACCTTCCTTGGCCTTCCCGTCCACCTCGCTCAGTTTTCTTGTCATCTTTCCCGCTTCGTGGCCGTTCAGGACCTGCCGAAGCAGAAAATTCGTGTTCTGCTCCAGCATGCCCATGGTTTCAGCCAGGGCCTTGAGCTGGGTCAGGGTTTTTCGCGATTTCTCCCTGGACGGTATTTCCAGGTCGGGGTGGCTCAAAATCTCAATCAACCTTCCGACGGCCAGGGCATCAAAATGGCTGCTTCGTGTGTACAAGAGGTCCACCCATTCCCGTTTGATGCTCTCCGACAGCTTGTCGTAGCTTCCAATGATCTCGGATTCGTGACCGTAACAGAGAGCTTTCTTGAGCTTTTCAATGGCTTCAAAAACACGGGTTCTGCATTGGGAGCCCGCACCGGACTCCTGGAGCGCGCGTTCCCACCGTGACGCAATCTGCATGCTCACCCAGTTCTCGCCCATGTCCGGGGGGAGGGAGAGCTCGAGAAATCGGTTCTGCACATCGATCAGGTCCGTGCGCACAGGCTCCGGCATGCCGCCTATTTCCTCGGCCACCTGGTTGAGCTCCTCGATTGCAGCGTGCTTACCATTGGTCTCCCGCCGGTTCTGCAAGAGGATCTCCTCCCACTGCTCACGCAGGAAACCGATTTCCTGCTTGACCAGCGAGAAGATGAGGCCGGTCTTGGTAATGGCGTTCCGAAGGGAGTCTGCAAGAATGTTGCAGGCGTTCAGCCGGTCGTTGGCCAGCTGCTGCATGGCCTCCAGGGAGTCCTGCCGAAACTGGTAGGAAAGCAATTCCGTGCCCAGGGCCCTGGACAACTCCTTGATGACCCGCGTTTCGTGGCTCCCGATGTAAATCGTGCGGGGACGGAAATGGATTTTAATGACAGCAACCACCGCGTAGTCGCTGTCCCTCCATATGATCTCACCACCGGCGTTCCTGGGGTACTCGGGAAGAGAGTAGATGGTCTGGTGCAGGTCGGCCTTTCGCACCAGGACCGGTTCCATGTGGTGGTAATCCTCCCACTCCCCGTCGACCTGAAGACGGACGCTTCGAATGTCCGTGAGCGGGTCCTCGGAAGTCCAGCTTTTCTGCCGCTCAACGCACCAGCCCATCGCCTCCAGGGCGCGATCCCCCTCATCGCGATAGGCAAGCCAGGGCTTTCCCGGCGCGTTGTACTCGGACTGCTCCGGCAGACCCCAGGAAATGTGCTCCCGCTTCTCGTCGATATACCCGGAGGTGACCCGCGTGGCGACCAGGTCGGGAGGGCTTCCGATCCCGTAAATGGTGCCCTTGAAAGCGTTGGGAAGGCAAAGGAGGATCGTTTCGATCATCCCCTTGCAGGCCTTCTCCAGAATCGACTTTTCAATGGTAATGGACACCGTATTTCCGACCGACCTCCGGATGAATCGCACAGCTAAATAACAATACGGTATTTAAGGGAGAATACTTTAACGGTTTTTGTCTTGTTGTCAATGGAAATGATACCGGAACAGGGCATTCTGTTTCGTTTTTGAACCTCCCCGCACCCATCTGCCGGGAATGTGCAAGCGAAGCATTCTCAACCGCACCTTGACAACCCTCCGGCTCGCTGACAGACTTGGGGTATGCCCGATTCGAGTCTTATGATCGATCATCTCCCCCGCGTTCAGGGAGCCCTCTTCATCGCCGGCTTCGAAGGGTGGGGAAACGCACTGGATGTCTCCAGGGGAATGGTGGACTTCCTGATTCGCGAGACGAACGCAGTGCGGTTTGCGCGTTTGGACCCGGATCCTTTTTACCGTTACGACGAGAATCGTCCACAGACCAACGTACAGCACGGGGTGCTGACGGAGGTCACGCCTCCCGCTGCGGTGTTTCATGTGGCTTCTGAAAAGACCGGAGGCAGGGATCTCGTGCTGTTTCAGGCGCCCGAACCCCAGCTTCAGTGGTACCGTTTCTGCGATGTCATCCTTTCGGTCTGCGAGATGACCGGTGCATCCAGCCTGGTCACCATCGGAAGCATGTTCGACGACGTTCTCCATACGGACACCATGGTATCGGCGTTCGCATCGCGCCCTTCCATCCTCTCCGAGCTCGAGGCCCACCGCGTGGTCCCGGTGAACTATCAGGGGCCCTCCGCCATTCACACGCTCTTTCAGGAAGCCGCGGAGAAACGGGGAATGGATGCCCTGAGCCTGTGGTGTCACTGCCCTTACTACCTTCAGGGAACGACCCACTTCGGGCTGCTCTCCCATCTTGCATCGATTCTGGGGGCATGGGCCGGGTTCGAGGTGAACACGTCGGAGCTGGATGCCACCTGGCGTCACCTGACACGGCAGATCCAGGAAATCATTGAAAAGAACTCTGAGCTTAAAAACATGATCAACGATCTCAGGAAGGCAAAAGTGAAAGGCTCCTGGGATGCCGCACGACGGCACGACAACGTCATTCAGCTGGAAGACTTTCTCAAACCCGCATAACCTTTCTAAGCGCTCCCATCCTCCATGGAACCTCTCCGTACACGTTCTCGAACCGCTTTCACGAGGGCGGGGATGATCTCACCTGCACTGCCTTCCAGGAAGATGTCCGTCATGGTCCCGGTAAGATGCGTCTTCTCCTTGTTGACTTCGATAAGCCTGGCGCCTTTTTCCTTGGCCATTAAAGGGATCGTGTTGGCAGGAGTGACGAGCGCAGACGTGCCCACGATGAGCAGGACTTCCGCAGAAGAGGCCAGCTCAAAGGATCGGTTCAATGCATCCATGGGAATGGGCTCGCCGAAAAAAATCACATCCGGTTTGAGGGGCTTCCTGCAGGCGCAGCGGGGGGTTCGTTCTCCGCGCTTTTCTTCAGCCCCATAGCGCTTGCCGCACCAGACGCAGGTGAGCGTGCTCGAGTTGCCGTGGTACTCGATGACGTTCCTGGCCCCTCCCGCCTGGTGCAGGTTGTCGATGTTCTGGGTGATGATGTGGTGGAGAAACCCCATCCTTTCCAACTCTCCCATGCCGAGGTGCGCAGGATTGGGCTTTGCCCCGCTCACCAGTGCATCCATGTCGCGGAGCATGTTCCAGACCTTTTCAGGATCCCGGCGAAAGGCCTCGATGGATGCGTACTCCGCTGGATCGTACTTGGACCAGAGCCCCCCCGCACTTCGAAAGTCCGGAATGCCGGATTCCACCGAGACCCCCGCGCCGGTGAGCGCGAGGGTCAACCGGGAGTCCGCTATCCATTCCGCTGCCTGCTGAATCCGCTCTTGCATGTCTGACCGTTCCAATGGGCCCTGAAGCACATGACCCTGATCGAAATGGAATCTCCCCGCAGTGCGCTCAGGGCGGGAGAGGAACACACGGGCGAGGCATTTTCACCTGCACCCCGGGCTTACGTTGTGCCCCTTCCTTTGCCACCCGAGGCAAACAAGAGAAGATTCACCTCGAGACGGTCCCGAGCGCCGCGCGCGTCCCAGCCTGCAGGCTCTCTGTCAATAGGGCTCCAGGAGGAGCTTCCCTTCCGAATTCATGTATCGCTTGATTCGTGCCCGTAGGCTCTTTTGCTCTCCGAAGAGATTCACCATCTTCACCGTGTCCCCGTCCACCTCCACCTCATCGACGTTTTCGAAAAACTTTTCTTCCTCGCCGTTGCGCAGGATAAAGGCATTCGCTTCACACATGACCCGTCTCCTCTTCTCTCCACATCTCCGAATCTGAAACCGGAGTGGAAGGCCTCCCCGTTCAAGCCCGGGAACTCATCACAGGTGCTCAAGCGCTTTTTTCAGCATGGCCGTACTCTTCGCCGTGAGGTCGACCATCTCCCGAATGGCTCTTGCGCTTTCAATTTTTCCCGCATCTTCCAGTTGTTCACCAAACAGCTCGTACTCTTCCTGATGGTGCTCATTGTGATCAATCCAATGCTCCAGCCGGATTTTCGCTTTTTCCGTGAATTCCATATCGTGAATCCTCCAAGTCTTCAAATCGAACGCAACCGCTTCCTTGATCCTTCTGTCAAGAAAGATAACAGCGCCCAGGAAGGGTGTCAACGCCCCTTCAGAACCTTCTCCGGCAGGCCGCCTCCTATTTTTCGATGCTCCGGCCCCTTTCGAGTTCGAGACCGGGCTGCCGCACGAATGCATACGAGTCGCTCGGTGGACAGCAACCGTCCCGCAGGACGGTT
>JASFQI010000395.1:0-4237 GCA_050115555.1 Desulfobacteraceae bacterium | reverse complement strand
ATGCATCGGATCCTGGGCCGGGATCCCCTGCGATCGAAGATCCCCTGGCAAGCCACCCACCTCTACTGGGGAGACGAGCGGTGCGTCCCGGTCCATAGCCCGAAAAGCAACTACGGCCTCGCTCGGAAGGATCTCCTGAGACACATCGACATCCCCGAGAACCATGTCCATCCCATGCCGTTCGGTATGGAGCCGGAATCGGCCGCCGCGCGATACGAAGAAGAGCTCCCCTTGGTGCTGGATCTCCTCTTCCTGGGACTTGGAAAGGACGGTCACACCGCATCCCTTTTCCCCGGGCACGACGCCTTGAAAGAACAGAAGAGGAGTGTGGTGGCGGTAAAAGGGGGCGATCCAATGATGGAACGTCTCACCTTGACCCTGCCTGCCATCAACCGGGCCAGGCAGGTCGTATTCCTGGTTGGCGGCCGGGAGAAATCCATAGCGGTCCAAACCGTTCTGGAGGACTCGCAGCCGCTGCTTCCTGCTGCCCGCGTCCGCCCGGCCGACGGCTCCCTTTCCTGGATCCTGGACAAGGAGGCGGCTTCCAGGCTCACCCGGATCTCCCGGGTGTGAGAACGCGCATCGCTTGAAAACGCTTCGGGAGAGATGCGAACTCCGGGGGGCTGGACGCTTCGCGTTTCTTCACGTCGTGCATGAGGATGAGGAGGCGCATGCATCCGATGATGAAAGGGGGTGTAGGATATGCCTGAGCCCACGGAACGCCTTCGAGCCCTTCTTCAGCCCCTCCGCTTCTTCGGGCGAAATCTGCTGGGGTCCTGCCGGGATCTGATCCCCATCGTGGGGGTGATCGCGGTTTTTCAGCTCGCCGTGCTTCAAACCCCCTTTCCTGCGCTATTTGAGGTCCTCACGGGACTGCTCCTGGTAATCCTGGGATTATCCCTTTTCGTGTTGGGCCTGGAGATCGGTCTCTTTCCCATCGGGGAGGCCATGGCCGAGGCCTTGGCCTTCAAGGGCAGCCTTTTCTGGTTGCTCGTTTTCGGGTTCGGGCTCGGGTTTTCCACGACCGTTGCCGAGCCGGCCCTCATCGCCGTGACCCAGCAGGCGGCCTCAGTCGCGGCCGAGGGGGGCTTGATCGAAGCAGAACCCCATGCCATGGGATCCTATGCCATGGGACTCCGCCTGACCGTGGCCCTTTCCGTTGGGATGGCCATCCTCTTAGGGCTCTTTCGCATCCTCAAGGGATGGCCGCTCCATTTTCTGATCATCGGCGGGTACGTGCTGGTCCTCGTGATGACCTCCTTCGCGCCCAGGGAGATCATCGGCATCGCGTACGATTCTGGGGGTGTGACCACCTCCACGGTGACCGTTCCGCTCGTAACGGCCCTCGGCGTGGGACTGGCTTCGTCCATTCGAGGCCGCAACCCCCTGGTGGACGGGTTCGGCCTCATTGCTCTGGCCTCTCTTATGCCGATCCTTTTTGTCATGGCCTTTGGCATGGTCTTCTTTCAGGGATGAACCTCATGGATTTTTTTGTACCGCTCACGCACACGCTGGTGCTGACCTTCAAGGACGTCCTTCCCGTGCTCCTCCTGCTGGTGCTTTTTCAGCTGGCCGTGGTGCGAAAACCTCTCCCCAACTGGAAACGCATGGCCGCAGGGTTCGTTTTCGTGCTGATCGGCCTGGCGCTTTTTCTGGACGGCCTGGAGACCGCCCTTTTTCCCGTCGGCAAAATTATGGCAATGCAGTTGTCAGACCCTGCATTTCTCTTTGGGTCGGAGGGTGCACCCGCACGCGCGGACTGGACCGCCTATGGATGGGTATACCTCTTCGGAGCGCTGGTCGGTTTCGCCACGACCATTGCAGAGCCCGCCCTCATTGCCGTGGCCTTTAAGGTGAACCAGGTCTCGCGGGGAGCCATTCGCGAGTGGGGGCTGAGGCTGGCGGTGGCGTTCGGGGTGGCCATCGGCATCGGCCTCGGCACCTTTCGTATTGTAACGGGAACCCCCATCTACCTTTACATCGTGGCCGGGTATGCCATCGTGGTGGTTCAGACCCTGTTTGCGCCGCGGGAGATCATACCCATTGCGTACGATTCGGGTGGCGTCACCACGTCCACGGTCACGGTGCCGCTGGTGGCGGCTCTCGGCATCGGGCTTTCCGAAACCGTTCCTGGGCGCAACCCTGCTTTGGACGGTTTCGGTTTGATCGCATTTGCCAGCCTGTTCCCCATGATGACCGTGATGGGATATGCACAGCTGGCGGGCTGGCTTGCAAAGCGCAGCAAGAGGAAGGAAAGGGAGAAAGACGATGAAACTTGAGCTCATTATCGCGCTGGTCAAGACGAAAGAAACCGATCACGTGGTAGAGGCGGCCAAGACGGCCGGTGCAACAGGGGCGACCATCATTCCTGCACGAGGCACAGGCATCCGCGAGGCCAAGACCGTGTTCGGCCTGACGCTGGAAGCCCAGACGGACGTCGTGCTCTTCCTGCTTGAGGACAGCCTCTTGGAAGGGGTGATCCAGGCAATCTACGACGCCGGCCGGTTCAAGGAACCCGGGACGGGGATCGCGTTCGTGCTGGATGTGAAGCGTGCGGTGGGATTGGAGAGCCAGATCGAGTACTTTAAGAAGAAAGCGACGGGCGAGGAGTAAAAGACCCTGAGATGCGTTTGCTATGCGTCCTCCCCTAAACAGAAACGCCGCATAGCCCCTTGCTTTGCGGATTCACGATGTTTTAAGACGGAGCGGGTTCGGCGTTTCATCCATCAACGACGAAGGTTTTTTCGTTTGGGATTGGAACCTCCCCTAGGCTTTAGTTCTTCAGCTTGAGAGGGAGCAGGTGGCTGGAGCCCTTCTTCTTTCGGTATTCCTCTTCAAGCTTGGTCAGATTCTCGAAAAACGATTCGGCGTGGTATTTCATTGCCTGGGCTGCGCCTTCGGGATCACCGGCAAGGACGGCGTCCACGATGGGCTTGTGAACCCCAGGAGGGTGAATGCTGTAAGGGGGGACGGGATCTATGACTTCCAAAATGGACGTGTTCAGCTTGATCACGGAGTTGACGATAGCCTCCAGAAAGGGGTTCCCGCACATATCCGCCAGGATGAAATGGACTCTGGTCGAAGGAATGACATCTTCCTTCAAGGTGGCTCTCGGAGGATACTCGGCTTTGTAGGCCTCCACCAAACGTCGCTTGGAGGTATCACTTGCGTTCATTGTGGCCAGGCGGGCTACCTCAGGCTCGATGAGTAGACGAACCTGCTGGAGCTGATGAATGGATATCTTGTTGGCAAGAAACAGGTCGAGACAGGCACCGGCCATTTGTTCAAACGTGAGATCCGTGACATAGGCTCCACCGGTCGCGCCTTGGCGAATGGTCACAAATCCTGCGTTTTCAAGCGTTCGGATCGCCTCTCGAATGGCCACTCGGCTCACTTGAAACTCTTCTGCAAGCTCCCTTTCCGGGGGCAACTTGTCCCCTGCTTTGAGCTCGTTGGATAAAATGGCTTCCTTGAGCTGTAAAAACACCGCTTCTGACACCCTGGACTGACGGATGGGTTTGAAATTAGGCATGGATTGCTCCTTACTTGGATTCCGTGCGCTCCCTCGATTTTTGTCAAGTTTTTATTGACAAAATATTAGATTTGTTAAATGTTAGACCAATCTACAACCACTCGGTCCTGAGTTCAAGTTTTTTCGGTCTCGCAAAAACGCGCCCGGCCGCCGGTGGTTCAACTGGAACCCATCGGAAACGTTGGGATCACCTCTCTTGTTGATGGGCTTTTTATGACTCCATCATTTTTCTTTCGTCCATGTCTGAGAAATCGCCTCAATTCAAGCTAAGGGAAATATCATTTGATGTCCAGGAAGTAAATAGCTTGAAAAAAGTTCATTACATTCGAGGGTTGCGGAATTATGGCTGAAAAATTTTTGCTGAAAGACCTGTCTTCCTACCACATCGGTACGTTTGCGGACATCATCTATCGACACGCGATCTTTCGTCCGGATGACGAGGCCTTTGTGAGCGGAGACCGGAGGATCACGTTTTCTCAGTACAACGCAAGGGCCAACCGACTGGTTCACGCCCTGCATGCCCTTGGTCTCGAGAAGGGAGATGTCCTTGGAATCCTGTCGTGGAACTGTCTCGAATACATGGATGTGCACGGGGCGGCCATGAAGGGGGGCTTTGTCTCTTCTCCTTTCAATCCCAGGCTTCACAGAAAGGAGCTGGAGTATCTCATCAACTACTCCGAGGCCAAGGCACTGTTCGTCGGTCCC
>JASFQI010000394.1:0-4238 GCA_050115555.1 Desulfobacteraceae bacterium | reverse complement strand
TTAGGCGAGGCCTTTCTCGTTCCAAAAACGGGAAGGGAGAAGCTCGCCCTTCTGCACGGCCCTCTATCTGGCGGAGGAGACCGGCCCGTATAAATCCGGGCGCCGATGAGGAAGAAAGAACTTCATGCGGTGCTTTCGGATCACATCCAGCCCACCCAGGTCCAGAGTGGCCACAAGAAGGTGCTCATCACCGCCAACGTATTGATCCATGACGCGACCGTCCGGGCCGATAATCACGGAGACGCCCGGGAAGGTCAGTCCGGCGGGACCGTTGCCGACCTGATTGCACGCCGCGATGAAGACCGCATTGTCAAAGGCCCGCGCCGTCAAGTGCCGCAACCAGCTCTCGAGCTTCTCGTGAGCAGTCCCGCGGGGTGAGGCGTGCGGGAGGAACAGGACCTGCGCACCCGAGAGCGCAAGGACCGTGCTGATCTCCGGAAAGTGGCTTTCGTAGCAGAGCTCGATCCCAAAAACCCGTTTTTCCACGCAGAACGTACGCAATCGGTCCCCGGACCGATAGCCCGCCTTTTCCGAGGGGGAAAGGTGGGTCTTTCGGTACACGCCGACCCGCCCCTCGGGTCCGGCCACGATTTGACTGATGTAGGGCTTCCCCGGCCGAGCCGCTTCAATGATCCCGGCCAGAATCGTGATCCCCAGCCCTTCGGTCATCCGGCTCACGCGATCCGCGGCCCGTTCAAAGCCGCCCTCGGGACAAAGCCTTTCCGGGTTCTCCAGCACGTACCCGGTCACCGAGAGCTCCGGAAAGCAGACGATCTCCGCCCCCTCCTGCACGGCGCGCTCCGCAAACTCCTCCATACGGTCCAGGTTCCAGTCGGCGGCACCCGGCTTCGAGTGCATGGTGACCATGGCAATGCGAAGTGATTCCACCTGCCCCTCGTGCTCTCGCTTCATGCTCCTGCCGGCCAAGCGTTTTTATCGTATCCCATCCCTGAATCCCGCGCAACCCGACACGCCCTCAACGCCGCCACCGGGTCAAGCACCAGCCCCTGATAGGAAAGGTTTTGCGTGATCGGCGCAACCTGTTGTTCCTTCATCTCTTTCTTCGCGATCTTCGTGAACTTCGTGGTGAACCTTCCTGGATCAACCCCTGCACCGCGCAGCTTTGATCCCCGGTGCGTACATTTACAGCACATGCGGACACGCCCCTTGCCATCCCGAGCAAACGAGGGTAGGCTTCCCATGATTTCAGGCTCGTGCGCTCGCCTCGCACCGGGGTCGATCCTGTGCCGCACCCGACCCTCAAAATGGGCCTGAACCTTTTTGCCTGTACAAACCTTGAAGCGGTACAAGGCGTTAAGACTCCCGTGCCCAAGGAGGCCGTTGTGTCCCACTCCTCATCCCATCCGCTCCGGTGGTACGACGGGGTCCTGCTTCGGGTCGTCCCTCCCCTGACCGCTCTCCTCGTCAAGGGACTGATGCTCTCCTGCCGGGTGACCCGGGTCGAGGGCCTCGAACGGGCCCGGGACGCCGTTGAAAAAGCCGGCGGGGGAGCCGTTTACGCCACGTGGCACCAGCGCATGTCTTACCATTTCCATCACTTCGGCTCCCGGCACGTCACCATGATGATCAGCCGGAGCCGGGACGGCGAGTATGCGGCCCGGGTGGCCCGGTGGCTCGGGTTTCGGAACGTGCGGGGGTCCTCTACCCGCGGAGGCTCCCAGGCCCTGAAAGAAATCATTCGACGGATGCGGCAGGGGGAAATCGGGGGCATGCTGGCCGACGGACCCCAGGGACCGGCGCGCGTTGCCAAGATGGGTTCCGTGATCATGGCCCGGGATGCACGGGTCCCTCTCATTCCGGTCCTCTGGGGCACGGACCGTGGATGGATGTTCAACTCCTGGGACCGATACCTCGTGCCCAAGCCGTACGCCCGTGTGGCCGTGCTTTACGAGGAGCCCCTGTGGGTGCCGTCGGATGCCTCCGGGGACACCCTGGAGCCCTATCGCGTGCTCCTCGAGGAGCGGCTCAACCGGGGCACCCGGTGGTGCGATCTCCAGTTCGGCGAGGAAAGGCCCTGGAGAAAGGAAAAGGAAGGAAAGAAGGATTGAAGGGGTAAGGGGTAAGGGGGTTACGACCCCCCGGGGCGTCTATTGGAGGCGGAATCGCACCGGGATGCGAACCCGCATCTCCACGGCCTCATCGCCTCGCTTTGCAGGCTCGAACCGCCATTCCCGAACCGCTTCCTGTGCAGCCTCGTCCAGGATCCGATGTCCGCAGGATTTTGCCACGTCCACCTCAACGGCCCGTCCCTCCCGCGTGACCAGCACATCGAGCAGCACGGTCCCCTCGTATCCCCTTTGTCGTGCGATCCTTGGGTAGACCGGTCTCTCGTTTTCCCGGTAGAGCGGCGCCGCCTCCTGAAGCGGGGGGGGGGTCTCTACAACATTGGACCCAACCTGCGGAGCGGAAACGGGGCCGGAGCTGAGCATTCCAGAGGCTTCCCTCCTCTCGTATTCTTCTCCTTCAAGCCCAACCGTCCCATCCTGAACCGGCTCCGCGGTTTCAGTGCTTTCTCGAAGCAAAGAAGATACTTCCGGTTTATACGGCTCCGGAGGCGGGGCTACGCGTTTCTCCGGTTCTGGGGATGGGGGTTCGGGCGGAGCCTGCTCTACCTCTGGCTTCGGTTTCGGGGCGGGGGGGGGCATTCGGAGGGACGGCTCCGGAGGCACCGGTGCAAACGCCGCCTGCACCCTCGGCAAAGGGGATCCGGAAGGGAATGCCGGCGCCGCGGGACGAGGCAGGTGTTGAAGGGTGAGCGCAACAGCCCCGCGGGACATGGGCTTCCACGTGTCCCTGGGCAAGAACCGGCCCCATTGGGGAACCAGGAACAATGCGTGAAGGATCACGGCCAGAAGAGCGGCCATCCAGAGACGTTTCACATTCCGGCCTCGGTCTCCGCCTGAAGGGAAATGCGGGTGATCCCGGCGTCCCGTATACGGTCCAGGACCCGGAACAGCTCCTGGTAGGGAAGGGATCGGTCCGCGAAGAGGAGCACGCCCGGCGAGTCCGCGCCCCGTGCGCGACGCTCCAGCACATCCGTGAGATCTTCCGGCGAAACCCGGATCTCGTCCACAAAGGCGGTCCCGTCCCGTTGCACCGTGACCGACAGCACGAGCCGCTGATCGCGCTCCGCGCTGGAGGAGTTTGGAAGAAGAACGGGCAACCCGTGGTGAATCGCCATGGAAAGCATGGCATAGATGAAAAACACCAGCAGGAGAAACACGATATCGATCAGCGGCAGCATCTCGATCCGCGCCCTTCGCACGGGTGTGTGCGGCACCTTCATGCGACCTCTCCTCCCGACACGACCTGCTTCTGCTCGAGCTTTCCGTACACGATCTCCAGGCTCGTGGCGTACTTTTCAATGGCCAGGGCGGCACTCTCGGCGCGGGCGTTGAAGTAGTTGTAGGGAAACACCGAAAGAATAGCGATCCCCAGACCCGAGGCCGTGGTGATCAGGGCCTGAGCAATGCCTCCGGTCACGGCTCGGGGGTCCTCGATCCCGCTCTGCCCGAGCAGGTCGAACGAGGAGATGATCCCGAGCACGGTGCCGAAGATACCCAGGAGGGGCGCCACGGTGATCATGGTGTCCAGCACGGTCAGGTACCGGCGCATCCGCTGCATCTCGTCGGCCGCAGCCGTTTCCATGGCCTTGGTCATGGAAAACTCCCGGTGCAGAATACCGCTCACCAGGATGCGCACCACGAAGTCCCGGGATCCGGCAACGGCACGGCGCACGGCCTCCCAATCTCCGCTCCGGCAAGTCGTGAGCACCTCGTCCACCAGTGCGGGATTCCGTCGAAGGTCCTCCCGCACCCAGAAAAGCGCCCGCTCGATGATCACCGTGAGTGCAATGAGCGAGCACCCGAGCAGGGGAATCATGACCGGTCCCCCTCGATAGAAGATGTCCACCATGGCGTTACCCCATTCCTCGGCTTGTTGACGTTCCCGGCGGCAAAGCCTCTGCCGCCTTATGATACCCCATGTCTCTGAGGCCTTTCACGAACCACGAACACGACTAACAGCCCTCAGTCCTTTCCCCTTCACCTTCACCTACACCTTCACCGGGCCGCGAAGCGGCCCTCATGGTACCATCGTCACCCGGGGCCTTCCGGTGTCCGGATGGCCGTCCACGAGCACGGGGCAGTCGAACACGCGGCCGATGGTCTCGGCCGTGATCACGGTCTCCGGGGGGCCGCTTTCCACCACCCGGCCCT
>JASFQI010000393.1:0-4254 GCA_050115555.1 Desulfobacteraceae bacterium | reverse complement strand
AGGGCTACCAGAGGTGCGCCTGAAGCCACTTCACGGCCTCCTCATACGCCGCCTCAAATCCCAGCCCCAAGGGCCGATAAAGGGCCCTCTGCATCGCTGTGGGGAGCTCCCGATAGCACCGGTAGCAGAGGGCTTTACCGCGGTCCTTGGGCTGGTCGCAAAGGCACTCCTCCGAAGCCAGCATCTTTGCGTAAAACGCCCTTTCAGCGATATGTGGCATACTCATTCACTGCCTCGCGCGTTTTTTCTTCTCTTCCCGAATATCCTTCGTGAACACGGTTACGACCACTTGTTCCCGGTCATTCGTTTTGAAGATCACTCCGGTCTCCGGGTGCCACCAGGCGGCGAGGATCGTCATGGAACGCCCATGCGGGGTGTAGACCTCCCTGTACTTCTGGACCTGCACGGATTTCTTAATGATCCGATCAAGCGACTGCCGCGACGGCGGTAGCGTCTTCACACGCCTCCGCCACTCTTCCTCTGCGTGTTTCGTAAGTCGGTACATGGCTTTTCTCTTAGATACTGAATCGCGCCGCACGCCGGATGATGCGCAGTCAGCACGTGCCCGTAATGGTCCGAGTGCTCATTGAGGCAGACATGGAGGCGGGCGGAGAGGATCTCCCGCAGGGCGCATTGCCGGCAGGTCTCTATGCTCACGCGCTCAACGCCTCTTTCCACGAAATGCCGGCTTGTCACGGCTTCGCCTCCTTGACCTCGAACTCGAAGGTCTCCACCCGCTTTTTCTTCGCCCCAATGGCCGTAAGGCGCTCGTCGGGCCACTTTTCTACAGTGGCGCGGTCCACGGTCGGGTCGGCGTAGCGGAGCGCCTCGGTCCAGCCGAAATGCTCGATCTGGGATGCGGCGTTTTTGGGGATCCGGACTTTGTCATTCTCTCCGTGGAGCAGTATGCCGTCCTCCAGATCCACCTCGTCGGTTTCGGAAAAAAGGACCTTCTTGTTCCGCTTCATGAGCCGTTCCAGGTCCTTTTCCAGGCCTTCCACGGCGCCCTTAAGCGCGTGTCTCTTCGGGTCGTGCGTCTCCCGGATCTCCCGGATCATTCGATCGATCTCGTCCCGCTTGGCCTCCAGGGCCCGGCGTGCCTCCCGGATCTTCTTGAGCAGCTCATTCGCCCTGGTCTCGACGTTCGTCATGGCTCTCTCCTGAGGGCTTGAGGTCCAGGATCTTCTGTCCGAGGAGCGCCGGCAACGAGACGCGCTTCATGGCCGCGACTTTCGCAAACTTCTTCATGGCCTCTTCTTCCAGGCGCCTGAAAAAGCCATTCAGTTCGTGGGCGGACCGGGCCAGGTAGTAACCACCTTCATTCTTTTTGCGGGTTGAATTGATGCGCCGGCCCTCGTTCTGCATCTCATCGATTACGTTGCGAAGCGGCCGGGTATCGTTGATCTTGTCGCGCACCTTCACGCCGTAGATCGTCTCGTAGAGCTCTGCCATCGGGATGGCGTTCTCAGCGCCAACATGATCCATGAGGATCTCCGAGACGCGCCCGCGGATCTCTTCTCGTTTCATGACGGCTTGCTCCTCTCTTCCCGTGTGATTTTGCCCAGGGCGGCCAAGAGCCGCTTGAGGCGTTGCGGATCGCGGCAGAACCGGAGATCCGCCACCTGGCAGACCTTCTGCACCAGGGCCCTTTTCCGCCGGCCCCCGATGCCGGCCTCGGCCATGACCTGCTCGGCCTTTCGCCTGAGGGCATCCGCCTGGGCCTGGCCGGCCCCGCTCGAAGGCCGGGACTGCCAGCCCCGGCTCTCGAACCGGGCTATAAGCTGATCCAGCTCGCGGTTCGTGAGATCCGCCGCGCTCTCCGCACCGAACTCGTCGCGCAGTATCATGCGATACACCACGTCATCCAGGCCCAGCTCCTTCCTGGCGATGTGGACCTTGGCAAGCCGGGCACGCCTGGGATCACGGAGACTGCGGCGCTTTTTCCGTTTGGGTACAGCCTTCACATGAGTTCCTTTCGAAACCGGTCCCGATCCGGCACCTGGTACACGTTTTCCCGGCCAAAGGGCACTTTGTGCGAGCCCACGCGCGCCACGTACCCGGAGCGAACCAGGGATAGGAGAACTTCCTCGACATATTTCCGGCCCCGTGCATCAGTCCAACGCATCAGGTCTCCGGCCGTGAACGTGAACCAGGCCACATACATGGCCTTGATCAGCCGGGTTTTGACCAGTGAGGACCGGGCCTGCACCGCCCATTCCTGGTTGTATTGATAGAGGGCTTCTCCGACCCTCCTCATCTCGCCTCGGGCCAGGAAATCCCGGATCGCGCCCCGGGCCCTTTTCCGTTCATCACTGAAAGACAAGTCCAGTCCGTAACACATATCGGACGGACTGAAGGGCTCCCGCTGCCGGCTTGCCCACGCCCGGATCCGCTCGGCCAGCCCCGTCTTGGGTATCTTTTTACGTTTGGTTTTCATCATCCTTCTTCTTGTTGTTTTTGATTACGGTCTCCACCAGGTCGTCGGGGATGTCCCTGAGGCCCGATGCGTGCATGGCCCGCTCGATATCCGCGGCAAGGATCAACACGGGCCGCCAGCTTCCCTTGCTGTAACGCCGGATCATGCTGACCGCCTTGGGCGATAAGGCCGCCTCCAGGGATTTCCGGAAGAACAGGGCCACATCGCTGGTCATGACGGGCGCGAACTGCATCCGGCGCCGGACCCGGCTCGCCAATCGCCTCCTGGAGGCCAGGCGTCCCTTGAGATCGTCCTCGCCGATAAGGAGAATCGGGAAGCCGAAGCGGTCGTTAAGATTCCGAACCATCTCAAGCACCTGCATGGGCAAGAGGTCCGCTTCGTCGACAATCACCAGGCGCCGCTCCCGGGCCATCTCCTCGCCGATCACCTGGAGACAAAGCTCGATCCGGCCCGGCCGGCTCGTGTTGAGCTCGAACGTAAGCTCCCGAAGGACAGCTCCGGGCGATCGCACGTTCATGGGCGGCAGGTAAATCGCCCGGCCCTGCGCCGCATAGTGGCGGGAGGTCTCGGTCTTTCCCCGTCCGGCAGGGCTTGTCACCATTGCCAGGGACGGCCCCACCAGGCTCTCCCCGGACTCGAGTTCCGCACATATGCTGTCAAAACGCTTCGTGTTCTCCGTTTCCAGAAACGTAGCTTTCATCCACTCCCTCCCATCTCCTTGTAGGTCTCCCAGTACTCGCGCTGCCCTTCGCTCATCTCGGCCTCGTATCCCTCGCAAAAATCCCGGTCCTCTTCGGTGAGATCTCCACCTGCCAGCTTGTACTCCAGGGCCCACTTGTAGCGGTCCAGAGGATCAAGAAAGAAGCTCGGTCGTTTTGGGAGTGGGCGGGCCCGGTCTTTCGGTTGATTCTGCCGCGCCTCGGCCACCGCCACTTCCCGGTTCAGCTCCTCCTGGGTGCGGACGCGGTTTTCCTCGGCCTCGGCCAGCAGCTTTTCCTCGCTCACGCGCTTTGCCCTTCCCACCTGGGCCGCGGCCTTCTCGATCCACGGCGTCTCGGAGTAGCGCATCACATCCGGCACGGCACGGGTGAGGGCCCGGTACTCCAGGATGAAGCCCTTTCGCCGGCGCCGCTTCTCCTCGATCTTTCGCTGGGCCAGGGTCCTGTCCTTCATGGAGGAGTACTCCACGGGCTCGGCCCGGCAGAGGAATTCGCCATCGCGGAAGCAGAGGATCCACTCGAGGTCCAGCGGATCGTAACGGATCTCGAGACGGGTGGACTTGGGCAGCCGTACGAGAGCGTCCGCCTCGTACTGCTCACCCCTGAAGGTGATCCGGCCCCGGTCGACCGTGCGCTCGGCCCGAGGCAGGAAGACCAGGTCGACGGCCTCATCCGAGAGATAAACCGGCCGCCACCCCTCGTGGTAGCAGCGCTCCAGGCAGTCCATCGGCGTGGCCTGGGCGGGCTTTGGCTTCCAGGCCCATTCCCTGAGAAGCCCTCGGTGGGTCTTCTCCCGGTTGTAATAGTCCATCGCCTGGAACAGGGCCCGCGCAAACTCCCAGAACGTAAGCAGCTTGCCTTGCCTGGCGAGCTTCTGGAGCTCCTCCTGGTCCACGTCGTTCTCATCCGGATCCCCGCCCAGGTCCTTCACGTATCCCGGGATCCGCATGCCCCGGAGAATCCCTTGCAGGACATCAAAGGTCCCCTCGATCATCTTGGCCTTGGCGTTCTTTACAATGGCCTTGCGGTGCGTGCCGGCCTGCCTGACCATTGGGTTGACCTCCTCGGCGTCCACATCCGAGAGGTCAACCGGCGCAT
>JASFQI010000392.1:0-4264 GCA_050115555.1 Desulfobacteraceae bacterium | reverse complement strand
CGAACGTGTTCATCAGGCTCTTTTCCAGGGCCCGCACGCGTTGGCTCAAGGTCTGGAGAAGCTCCATGGCGATGGAGGGATGGGTCCGGATGGCATCCAGTAAGGTCTTGCCCTGAAGAGAGAGCAGCTCCGTTTCCTCCAGCGCCACCACACTGGCCGAGCGGACCAGGTCGTCGATCAGGGCCATTTCCCCGACATAGCTGCACGGGCCGATCTCAACGAGCACGCGCTCACCGGGTTGTCCCATTCGAATGATCACGGAGGCGCGGCCGCTGGCGATCATATACAGCCGGTGATCCAGTTCGCCTTCTCGAATGATGACATCCCCGGCCCGAAGGTGATGCTCTTCAGTGAGACCGGCGAGATGCTCCAGGTCCTTTTCTCTCAGAAGGGAGAAGAGCGGGACACGGCTCAGGAAATTCACTTTGTCCATGATGCTCCTTTCTTCGCCGCCCTTCCCCGGGCGGGACGCGTGCAGGACACCTCGTGCGGAGGGCTCGGGGTGCGCTCGTGTTTCTTCGGCCCCTTCTGCCGGGAGAGGGGCCTTCAATCCAGATGTCACCGCGTCCCGAAAAACAGCATAGGATGAACCGGGGAAAGGGTCAAGCCGAACCTTTTTCAGTGAAGTCCCCTGGTTGAACCGGTCCTGAGAACCGCCCACGCGAAGGTGGATATGCCATGGCCGAGGCGGGGGGAATCAGCCGCCTGAGGGTGAGATGGGCAGGCGAGGCACGTACGGTCACGATGAAAAGCGTTGAGGAGGCCGGTTCATTCCCCCAGGTAGGCCTGGCGGATCTTGGGGTTGTCCAGCAGGGCCTGTGCTCGGTCCTCCATCACGATCCGGCCGGTCTCCAGGACGTACCCTCGCTCTGCAGTCTGAAGCGCGATGTTGGCGTTCTGTTCCACCAGGAGGATGGTGGTCCCGTCCTTGTCGTTGATTTCCTGTATGATTTCGAAGATTTTCTGCACAAAAAGCGGGGCCAGACCCAGAGAAGGCTCATCCATGAGAAGCAAGCGTGGACGGCTCATCAACGCCCGTCCGATGGCCAGCATCTGCTGCTCTCCGCCCGACAGCGTACCGCCCCGCTGCCTTCGGCGCTCCCGCAACGCCGGAAAGAGCGTGTACACGTGATCCATGTCCCGCTGGATCTGCGTTCGATCCTTGCGGAAAAACGCCCCCATTTCCAGATTGTCCTCTACACCCAGGCGAGGAAAGATCCGCCGCCCTTCCGGGACCTGGCACAGTCCCATGGGCGGCAGCTTTGCCGGAACCGTGCCGTGAATGGGGCGACCGTCGTAAAGGATTTCTCCGCCTTGACACTTCACGATCCCGCAGATGGTCATCAACGTTGTGGTCTTGCCGGCTCCATTCGCCCCGATCATACAGACGATCTCACCGGCATGCACCTGGAGGGAGATCCCTTTCAGTGCCTGGATTCGACCGTAGGCCGACGACACTTCTCTGAGTTCGAGAATGGGCTCCCGAGTCCTCATCCGCCGACCCCTCCCTTTTCTTCCGATCGCACGCCCACGCGCTTGGCGGGAATCAGGCCCTTGGGACGAAAAATCATCATGGCCGTCATGGCCGCACCGAACGCCAGCATGCGATAGAGCTCAATCTCCCGGAACACCTCCGGCAGGACTATCAGCGCCAGGGTCCCCAGAATGATCCCGGGAATGGACCCCATACCGCCCAGCACCACCATGGAGAGCACCATGGCCGACTCGATGAACGTGAAGCTCTCCGGGCTCACAAAACGCATGCGCGCCGCAAAAAACGCCCCTGCCAACCCCCCGAATATCGCACCCATGGCGTAAGCCAGCAGCTTCAGCATGAACGTGTTTACGCCCATCAACTCGGCTGCGGTCTCGTCCTCCCGTATCGCCTCCCACGCCCGACCGATACGGGAGTAGTTCAGACGGTGCACCGAGATCACGGTGAGCACCGCCAGGGCGAGAATGACGTAGTAGAGAAGGGGAAGCTTACGCAATGCGATATGTACAAAGCTCAGCCCGTCGGAAAAATCTGGAAGGTATATGCCCGGCGGCTTGATTCCCAGCAGGCCGTTCGGCCCCTGGGTCAACGTCATCCAGTTGTTCAGAATGATCCGAACGATCTCCCCGAACCCCAGGGTCACGATCGCCAGGTAGTCCCCGCGCATCCTCAGCGTCGGATACCCGATGATGCACCCGGCGATGCAGGAGAAAAGCGCGGCCACAGGGAGAGCCAGCCAGAACGACACCCCGAAGTGAATGCTCAGCAGGGCGTAGGTGTACGCCCCCACCCCGTAAAATGCGATGTAGCCCAGGTCGAGCATTCCGGCGAGGCCGATCACGATGTTCAACCCCAGGCCCAGGCAGATGTACACCAGCACATTGATGGCCACGTCCTGGGCATAGCGGTTGGTCACCTGCGGAAACACCAATGCCCCGATGAGCACCGCTGTGATCCAGACCCAACCGGGCATCACACGGCTTGCGGTCCCCGCCCGATCCCGCAAACGAGCCACCGGCCTCCCGATCCAGGCGAGCGCCCCGCGCTTGTGCAGCAGATAGAACACCAGGATAACCGCGGTACCCCCGAACACGTACAGCCACACCGTGAACGCGCTCTGAATCGAGAGCGTCCCGTCCTCGTGAATCCCCAAGAGCGGCCACAAGAGACAGAACAGCCAGACCAGGCCGATCGCATAGACCTTCCACAGCTTTTTGTACTCCCCCTCTCTCATGATTTCCGCCGTCGCGACTGCATGCCGAGTGTGCCCTTACGTATACGCCGATGCACGCTGGGGCCTAAACCCGCGTGTCATCCACGTTCTCCCCCATGATGCCCGTGGGCATGAAGTAGAGCACCGCAATCAGGATAATGAATGCGAAAACATCCTTGTACTGACCCGAGATGTACCCCGCCCCGAAGATCTCCACCATGCCGATGATCAGTCCCCCGATCATGGCTCCGGTCACATTGCCGATACCGCCCAGGACCGCCGCTGCAAAGGCCTTGATTCCCGGCACGAATCCCATGTCGTAGCGTACCGAACCATAGTACAGCCCCACCATGATCCCTGCCGCTGCGGCCATGGCCGCGCCCAGGGCGAACGTGATGCTGATGATCCGGTCGCTGTTGATCCCCACCAGGGCGCTCATGACCTTGTCCTGCGCCGTCGCCCGCATGGCCTTACCGATGCGGGACTTGTAAATCAGAAAGTTCAGTGCCACCAGGAGGACCACGGTGACCGCCACGATCACGATCTGAAGGTAGCTCACGCGAATCAGCCCGTACTCGAAACCGCCCTGGGTGAATGCCGCCGGGTACGGTTTGTCGTACACCCCCTGGGTCAACATCAGGCCGTTCTGAAGAAAGATCGACATTCCCAGGGCACTCAGCAGGATGGACAACCTGGAGGCATAGCGCAGGGGCTTGTAGGCCACCTTCTCCACGGCCATGGCCAGAAACGCGCAGTAAACCATGGCCAGCGCCAGGGAACCACTCAGGCAGATCCAGGGGTGTGTTTCCATGAGCCCCTTGGATGCCAGGTAGCTCAACACGATCACCCCCATGTACCCGCCTGCCGCAAAAAACTCCCCGTGGGCGAAGTTGATGAGCTGAATGATGCCGTAAACCATCGTGTAGCCCAGGGCGATGAGCGCGTAGATGCCCCCCAGGGTCAGGCCGTTGATCAACTGCTGGAGAAAGAATTCCATAAGGGCCGTGTCCGTGGTTCGTGATTCGTGATTCGTGGCGCGGTTGGGTCCGAGTGCCGGTGCCTTCTTCGGCTCACTCAGCCACTGGCTGGGATTTCCGGCCGGAAACGAATTTCCGGCCGGAACCCTCCTGCCTCGTTAATACAATTCGCCTGTAGCGGGGTTCCAGAAGTTGACGAACTCCCCGCCTTTCACCAACTGGACAATGTAATTCGAGCTCGAGTCGCCGTTCTCAAAGAACTTCACGCGCTTCGAAGCCCCGTCATAGTCCATGGCCATGATCTGCTCCTTGATCTTCTCCGGATCCGCGGATCCCGCCTTCTTGATCGCCGTCAAGAGGGCATAGGCACTGTCGTACGCATAGTGCGAGTACGCGCCGGGGTCCCCGAACATCTCCGTGTACTTCGCATAGTACTTCTTGAACGCCTCGGTGGTCTTGTCCACATACCCGAAGGTGAAGTAGACGCCCTCTGCTGCATCCTTTGCGATCTTGATGAACTGCGGGTGGTAGACGGCGTCCTGGGCCAGAATCGGGCACTTCAGTCCGAAACGCTTGGCC
>JASFQI010000391.1:0-4307 GCA_050115555.1 Desulfobacteraceae bacterium | reverse complement strand
AACGAGGGATTCCGCGTGGGCAAGGCCCTGGACTCCCTGGTCGCGCCCGGCGCGATTGTGAGCGGAATTGTTCGGAATTGCATACTCGGCTACAACGTGGTGGTTCGAAGCTGGGCCTCTGTGGACGAATCCGTAATCCTCGACGGGGTCACCATCGGGCGGAACTGCCGGATCAAGAAGGCCATCATTGACAAGGGGAATCAGATACCGGCCGGCACGGAGATCGGGCACAACCCGCGCCAGGATCGAGAGCGATTTACCGTAACCCCACGGGGCATTGTGGTGGTGCCCAAGAACTACTTTACCGGCCAGACGGCCTGACCCTCAAAGGAAACGAGCCTCGCCCCTCGCTTAATATTGCGCTAGGGCTTGCCCTCCAGTGCCTTCATGAATTTCTCCCGCTGGGCCTCGTAGTACTCCCGGTTGTCCTCTCCCTTGGAAAGCGCCTCTTCGATGAGTTCCAGGGCCTGCCGCGGATCTCCGTTCGCATAGTAGGCCTCGGCAAGGGTGTCCAGAAAGGTCGGGAGCCTTTCCATGGACACGGCCAGCTGCGCCAGGCGAAGCCCTCGAACCGGGTCGCGGAGAGAATCATCCGGCGAGGTGACCAGAAGCCAGGCCAGGTTATTCAAAACCATGGGCTGGGCGGGCTGAATGGCAAGCGCCTTTTCATAGGCCGCTTTGGCCTGGGCGTACTCCCCCAGGTGATGATAGATCGTGGCCAGGTTGCGGTAGAGGAGTGCGTTGTCCGGTTTTTTCTCGATCTGGCGGCTCAGCGCCTTGCTCATGAAGCGATAGGCCATGTCCTGCTTCACATCGCTGAAATTCAACAGCCAGCCGAGCCCTGCCATACACACCAGGTATACGAGGAACGAGACGGCCACGAATCGGTTGTGCCTCTTCACGGCCCCCTTGTCCGACGATGCCTGTATCAGGCAATCCACCCGCTGGCGAATACTGAAATGATGCCAGCTCGGAAGATCCCGAATGTTGCCGCTCGCCAGAGCGATCCGTTCGAGAGAGCGGATCACAGGGCCTGCGTTCCCCATGGTCACCATGGCAAAGAGGTCCGCCTGGCGCTCGAAGTTCCTCATGAAGAAGCCCATGACGAAGCGGAAGTAGACGAGAAGCGTGATCAGGATAGGCACCGCGAGGCTCAGGTAGAAGAGGTTGCCGGCCTCCGAACCTCCGCTCTCCAGGGCCTCGATGAACATGGGCTGGGAGGCGAACGCATAGAAGAACACGTCAAACAAACCAAATGAGAGAACGATGTAGCCGATGAAGAACAGGATGTAGAAAAGGAGATGCCGATACCGCGCGTGTCCCATCTCGTGCGCGAGCACGGCCTTGAGCTCCTCCATGGAAAGGAGCTCCATGAGACCGTCCGTGATCAGGATGTATCGATAACGAGGCACGATCCCCATGATACCGGCGGTCAGCATACGGCCTTCGAAGAGGGGCCACCGGAGGAGCGCCCGATACCGAAGGCCCTGTTCCGCCAGGAAGGCTTCGAGCTCACGCACCGTTTCGGTTCTAGGAAACGGCCTGCATCCCCACCAGGTCTGCACCAGGCGGGGCATGAGGGTCATGAGGACGATGAGGAAGCCGGTGAAAAAGAGCATCTGGCCTTCCGTGCTGTCCAGAAACCGTCCGGGCCTTCCCCAGGGCGTCAGGGCAAGAAGATCGTAGAGCAGGGTCAGCCCTAGCCATGGAAAGAGGATCGGCAGGTTCATCCGAAGGTTTCCCAGGATGAAGGTCCTTCTCCCGCCCATTGATCCATACGCGTACGCATAGGCCGGATAGGCGAAGTACCAGAGGGTGACGAGGTAGGCAAAGAAGACCCCGACGGCCAGGACTCCTGGAATCACGGAAAACGTACGCGCACCCGGGACGAACTGGAGCCAGTAGCGAAGGTGAAAAAAGTGGACATCCAGTGCGAAGAGAAACATCGCCAGGATGGAAAGGCGCATCACAAGGCCCTGATAGCGGGCCGGGCCCTTGGCCTCCCCGAGGGCTGAAGACATCCGCCTCATCAGGACCTGAAAGGCAAGCCGGCAGTAGAGCGCAAAGGCACACCAGCCGAGCACATGCATGAGCAGGGAATAGCCTCCCGATTCCTCCACATGAGCTTCGGGAAAGCTCACATTGAAGATCAGCAGGACGATAATCAGGTAAATGATATTGTTGAACATGGAAAACCCTGCTCCTGCGCGGACCTAGGGCTGGCTTACGACCGCCAGCCAGAACAGGTAGGTCAGAGAGGATAGAAGCGTGTTCATGGATACCGCAGCCGAGGCCTGCTCCGGGGACCCGTTCAGCTCCGAGGCCATCACGTAGCTGACCGTAGCCGTAGGAGCGGCGAGCAGAATCAGGCCCGGCAGAAACTCATTCGCTTGCTGGCCCATCACCTCGAAGAGGAGGAGACCCGCTCCCGGGAGCAACAGGAGCTTGAGCGCGGCCGCAGGAAGTACGAGCCGCAGATGCATCCTCACGAGATCGAAGGACAGGGACGCCCCGATGACCAGGAGCGCGAGAGGCAGGGCCATCCCGCTCACAATGCCCAGGGTGCGCCCGGCAATCACGGGAAGGGGCAAACCCGAGAAGTTGAATGCGACCCCCGCCAGGATGGATAGGATGACCGGGTTCATGAGCACCGAGCGAACCGACGCCCCCAGCCTGTTCCTTGCCTCGGTCTTCTCTGCAAAGGCCTGAAGGCCGAGCACGGCAAGCAGGTTCTGAAGGAGCATGATAAATCCGGCCAGGATGGTGGCCCGGGTCAGGCCTTCGTCCCCCAGGAGGTAGAAGGCCACGGCGAACCCGATGTACCCCAGGTTTCCGTGAAACGAGGTCTGGAGGAACGTCCCCATTTCCCGGCGGGGAAAAGAGGCAAGACGGCCCACCGCCATAGCAGCACCAAAAACCAGGATCACCGGGACCAATGTCCCGACCAGAAGCCCCGGCCGGAAGTGGGACCCGAAAGACGCCGTGGCCAGGGCCCGAAATATCAGGGCAGGGATGGCCACGTAGTAAACGAGCCGGTTCAATGGGCTCGTCAAGGACCCGGGCAGATACCCCAGACGCCGGGCAAGCATCCCGACCAGGATGACCAAAAAAACAGGGGCAATGGTGTTCAGGATGCTGATCATGTGAACGATCCGAAGACGGCCCGCACAAGGGGACCGGAGGCCTTGTGTAAGGACTCTATATCCTGCCTGAGTGCGACTTTTCTTTAAGCCGATGACGCAAGTTCTTCACCACACAGATCACAGAGGGATGCATAAAAAGTTTTTCTTTGCTTTCTCTGTGTCCTTCGTGTTTTCTGTGGTGATAAGCCCCTTCAGGAACCATGTATGCGGTTCTATCCTGCAGGCTCGAGCACCAGGGTGGTGACTACGTGCTCCTGAATGGCCCGGTCGCTGAACCACCAGTTGACCTTTTCGCCCTTCATGAACGGATCGATCTGATCCTCGGTGTGGGGGTGAAACAGGCGCCCTGCCACACCGCCCGGGAGCACGGCCAGGACCTTGTCCGGGTCCCCGAGATCCGCAACCATGCGGAGCGAATCGAACACCTCCACGTCAAACGGGGCGTTGAAGTCGTAGTACCCGCGACACAGGGTCTCTACCGAGCCCGGCGCCGGATGCCTTCCGCCCCCGAGAAGCCCTTTGCCCGCACCTTCCCGCCGAATCGGGCTCACGAACTCCACACGGTGCACCTCGCCCCAGAGCCACTCGCTCGTGTCCTCCCCAAGCAAGGGGACCAGTCGATCCCGGACATCCAGGGCCGCCCGCAGGATCAGGGCATCCCGATCTTCCCGCACCCCGGACGTAGTCTTGTCGTCGAACCAGTCCGAGTCCTTGTCCTGCATCATCCCTTGAAAACGCTCCTGCCAGAAATACCAGTCCGACAGTATGAGACGCGCCCCGTCCTCGCCCAAGTCGTCTTGAAAGGTCAGATAGGCCACCTGCTCGTAAATCCCGTGAAACAGGGTCGGGGCGGCTTGATCCGGCTCATCCCGAAAGTCCCAACCCTCCAGCACCCGGGCCATGTCCGCGGTTTCCTCCCGGCCCTGCAAGGCACCCACCAGGATCGGAGCGATCTGCTCGGCCATGACGTTCCCGGTATCCTGCTGGTACGCCCAGAGATCCTCGGCAGACCGGGCGCCCGCGGCTGCCAGGAGTTCCTTGAGCCGCCGGTACCGGTAGGACGGGGCCTGGCGTGAGGAGTAGTAGTAAGGGTAGTCCCGGTCCGTCACGGCGTGGTTGGCCGTGCCCACCCAGCCCCTGGAGGGATTGTAGGCATGCGGCATC
>JASFQI010000390.1:0-4307 GCA_050115555.1 Desulfobacteraceae bacterium | reverse complement strand
AGTACCCACAACGGCCTGGGCACTGAGGACCTCATCGCCGAAACCTTCGGGGCGGAGGCCGCGTTTCGAATGTCCCTGAATTACGGAGTCTCGCTCAAAGGGCCCAACCATGTGGAGATGGCCTTTTTCAACCGGCCCAACCACCTGGGCGCCCTAGTCCCGGAGAACCGGGACCGGGGCCTCGAGATCGCAGAGACCCTGTCGGCCGGCGGACTGGATAGCGAGTTTGTCGATGACGTCAAGCTCTATGTCTGGAAGAAGATGATCATGAAATGCACCATGGCCTCCATTTGTGCGGTGACGGACCGGACCATCAAGGACGCGCTCGCATTTCCCCCAACCCGGGAGATCGCCGACGGCTGTTTTCGTGAAATCCTCGCCGTAGCCAAGGCCAAAGGGTACGACCTGGGCGAGGATTATCTCCAACAGGCCCTGGGCTATCTCGAAAAGGTTGGAATCCATAAGGACTCCATGTGCGTGGACATTGCAAACCGGACAAGGACGGAGATCGATTTTCTCGGTGGAAAGGTCGTGGAGTACGGTAAGGAGGCCGGGGTGGACACACCGTTTTATACTGCCATGACCAACCTGGTAAGGGCATTCGAGGACAGCTACTTGAACAAGGAATGATCTGAAGAAGAAAATCAGGCGGGCAAATACGTAAAATTCTACCTGCAACAGAGAGAAATCGAACCCTTTGCCGGCGACCCGCCTCCGAATCGACCGCTGGCTCAGAGCATATGGTCGATCAACATGCGCTCGATCATGCCGTTGGTTGGCTAGTCCGAAAGGCTTCGAACTACAGGGCCCAGGCTGAGCCGATCCCAAGCTAAGGCCTCCCGCACGGAAGGCCGGGCATCAAGCCCTCTTCCACCTCCTCCACAAACTTCTGCCAGGGTACCTGGAACAGGACCTCGTCCAGGTCGGGGGAGGTGGCCGGCGGGAACACACCGGGGTGGGCCCCCGCCGGCACCGTTTCCGATCGGTCAAGCGGATTTCAATCCCGCCAACACCTTCTCCGGAAGGGCGGGCAGCCGAGTGATACGAACCCCGCAGGCGTTGTAGATGGCGTTGATGATCGCGGCATGGGGACTGGTCAAGGGAAGCTCACCCACCCCGGCCGCGCCGAAAGGTCCCTCGGGCCGGGAGGTTTCCACATAGATCAGTTCCATGTCGTCCGGGATCTGCCGGATGAAGGGGAAGCCGCCTCCGACCAGGGAGGCGTGCTTTTGAATGTCTTCAAAGTCCTCACTCAGGGCAAGGCCGATGCCCTGGGCCATACCGCCGTACAGCTGACCGTCGGTGACCAGCCGGTTGTTCACCTTACCGATGTCAGCCACCAGGGTCATCTTTTCCACGGTGGTCTTGCCGGTGAACACCTCCACGGCCACTTCGGCCAAAAAGACCCCGTACATGTACACCGCGAACGGCGCGCCCTGGGCGTTCTCGTCGCAGTTGACGGCCGGAGCGGTCCAACTGCCGTTATAGCCCGTGGCAATGCCTTCCGTCGTCATCTCGTCGTGCGTACGAAATGTGCCATCCGCTTTTCGCATCCCGTCCAGGAGCGCCTCGCATGCGGCCATAATAGCCCGCCCGGTCATCACCTGCTGGCGGCTTCCGCCGGAAGGGCCGCTGTTAGGCGCAAGGCTGGTGTCATTCATGACCAGGTGGATCTGCTCGGGTTTCAGGCCCAAAGGCCGCAGAGCCTGGTGGGCCGTGCCCAGGGAGCCCATGTCCGCTCCCTGACCGTGGTCCTCCCAGGTGTTGAAAAGCGTCACGCTGTTGTCCGGGTTCAGTTCGATACGCACCTCCGAGGCGTCCGGCCCGTCGATTCCGCAGCCGTATATCCCTATGGAAATCCCTACGCCCCGTTTGATCTGATCCGTGGAACCGGCCTCGGCCTTTTCCTTGGCCTCCTGGTACTTGGGCCGCAGGATATCCAGCATCTCGGCCAGGGAGTAGACCTCCGGCTTCTGGCCGGTCGGGGTGGTAGCCCCTTCGCGGTATATGTTCTTGTAGCGTAGCTCCAAGGGGTCCATGCCCAGCTTTTCCGCGAGCTCATCCATAAGCACTTCCGAGGAAAACTCGCTCTGAGGCGATCCATAGGCCCGAAAGGCGGATCCCCAGGCATGATTGGTACACACGGTCCGGCCTTCGCCCCGGATGTTGGGAATGTCGTAGCCCGCCCCCATGTATTGGGCCCCGCGCAGGGTCAGCAGGTCACCGAACTCGGAGTACGGACCATGGTCCACGGACCAGTCCGTTTCCATACCCAGCAGCTTGCCTTCTTTGTCCGCGGCCATGCGCATGTGGACGAAAAACGGCGATCGCTTCCCCGTGTAGGTCATGTGCTGGTGATAATCATAGCGGAGAAAAACCGGCTTTCCCGTGGCCAGGCACGCAGCCCCGAGCAGGCCCTCCATGGTCGGGCTGAACTTGTACCCGAACGTGGCGCCAGCCGGGTTCTGGACCATGATGAGGTCCTCGAGCTCTACACCCAGCCCCGGCGCGATCATGGCGGCATGGAGACCCAGGCCGATGGACTTGCTGTGCACGCACAGCTTACCCTCATCGTTCTGGTAGGCAAAGCCCACATCCGTTTCCATGGTCATGTGCGGCTGGCGGCCGACATAGAAGTCGTCTTCCACCACCGCACCCGCCTTGTCAAAAACGGGTCCGGTTTCCTCGCCCTTGGCGATCTTCTGGACGAAGTACACGTTGGGCGTCCCGGGATGGATCTCCATGGCGTCCTCGGCCATGGCCGCCGGGACGCTCATGTAGGCCGGGAGTTCCTCGAGCTCCACGCGGACCTTTTCCGCGGCAGCCCTGGCCTGGGCTTCGCTGTCGGCGCAGACGATCGCAATGGCGTCTCCGTACTGGTAAACCTTTTCATCGCAGAGAATAGGCCGGTCCCAGCCATCGCCGAGATTGGTGGGAAAAGTGATCAGGCCGGTGATGCGATTCTTCCCTTTGATGTCCTTATGGGTAACCACCTTTTGGACGCCGGGCATGCCCTCGGCTTCGGACGTGTCAATGGACTGGATATTGGCATGGCTGACCTTGGCCTGGACCAGCGCCAGGTACAGGGTGTCGGGAGGCATCTTGAGACCGAGATCCGCGCCGTAGTCCAACGTGCCGGTCGCCTTGGCCACAGCCGTCGGTCGGGGATACCGAGTGCCCCAGATCTGACCGTCCGCAGGTGTTTTGTACTCCAGGTCCTCAACCTTCATCTCGCCGCGAAACACCTTGGCCGCATCCATGACGGCATCGGTCAGTTGCTTGTATCCTGTACAGCGGCAGGCGTTACGATGGACTTGAAACCATTCCCGGACGTCCTCCCGGGAGGGATTCGGATTCTCCGACAGGAGCGCTTTGGAAGATACAATGAACCCGGGTGTGCAAAACCCGCACTGCGCTCCGCCGTGCGCGATCCAGGCCTTTTGAACCGGATCGAGGTTATCCAGCGTTCCCACGCCCTCGACGGTTGTAATGGTGGAGTTTTCAGGGAGCTTGTTCATCTTGGTGACGCAGGAGCGCACCAGTTTGTCGTTGAGGATGACGTTGCAACAGCCACACTGTCCCTGGCCGCACCCGATCTTGGTGCCGGTCAGGCCCAGCTGTCCGCGAAGGACATTGGCCAGGGATTCCTCTGACGCGGCGACAACGGTTCTGTCGATTCCGTTTACCTTGAGCGTTTTTTTGTTCATGAGCGCCTCCAATCTCCAAGGTTCATCCAGACCGTCTAAATCCCAGCCCCCAAGACCATCTTATGTCAGACTTGACATAAAGCCCCTTCACTGTCAATCTCAAATAGTAAAGGGGCCTGTCAGAGCCATCGAGCGAAGAGGATCCATTCTCCACCGTTTCTGATATCATTCCGAAACATCAAAACAACTTGCTGATATCCTGAAATATTTGGAGGGTTGTCATATCGCTTGAAAAAGCCATGGCATCTGTGGGATAGGTAGATATGTACAGTCCGCTGTCCGATGGTGGCGGAGGTGCAAGACGGCGCCATACGATTCCTCCACGGGAACCCTCACGGATCGACCGATCTGCCCACCCCGGGATAGACTCACATTCAAAACCCTGCGGATCATGAGGCCGGGACCATTCATGAAAAACATCCCAGAGAGCATGATTCGAAGCCTGCAATCGAGAACAGTCGCGGACACCTTCGCGATGGTCACCTTTGCATTTGCAGTGGGGATGATCGTGGAGGTCGTCTTCTCAGGACTCACCTTAGACCAGTCCTTTCAATCCCGGTTGCTCGCCATTCCCATGAACATGATCATCGCCCGGCCCTA
>JASFQI010000389.1:0-4375 GCA_050115555.1 Desulfobacteraceae bacterium | reverse complement strand
CCAGAAATTTCTCTTCCATTCCCACCTGCTCGGGGCGAACCATCTGGGGATTGCGCTCCAGGAAATCATCCTCGTGGACATCCAACCCCAGGATGCGGGCGACCTTGAGCTGCTCCGTGCCCGGATGCCGTTTGGGTGAGAGTACGAGCTGATCCCAGGCGAGCTCACGCTCGATCTGGCTTCCCGGTTCATCATAGGTAATGTACCCGTCCTGCACCGTGGGGCGCACATTTCCATCATAGGGAATCCAGCGGATGTTCATGCGCCGGGACTTGATGCGCTCCGCAGCGCTCAGGGGTAGTGCGGTCTTGTCGTTGTAAAGGATGGTCAGGTCGCAGTTCGAGTTGTTCTCCCGCATGTAAAGGGCCATGTTCCACGCGGTTCTGGAGGAGAGGTAGGCATAGGGGCGATCCGTTTCCAGATCGTTTATCCAGAACACCATCCGGTGGCTGGGTACGCCGTGGAGCCAGAGGTACTCCTCCATCTCCGTGTGGCAGAGCACCCTCTTTCCATCGTGCCCGAACTCGGAGCCCTGGTTGAGCATCTCTCCGTCCAGGGCCGCAATAATGGCGCCGGCCTTGTACACCCGCGGAGGCTCGTCTCCTTCCGCGGAAAAGGTCACGCTGTAGTCCCCCACGCAGCCCATGACCTGCTCCAGCTCGCCCACGGATATGTGCTTGACCAGAGGGCTGGCATCGACCTCCGACATGATCTTCATCAGGCGATCGTGGTAGTGCCGCTCCCCGGGATACCGCTCGTGAAGGATGCGGATCTCGTCCTCGATGTCCTCGGTCTGAACGGCCATCAGGGTCTCCACCCCGTCCCGGGCGAACTCCTGTGCCGCGGAGTAGCTCGCAACGCCCCCTCCCAGGATCATCACCGGCCCCTTCATTTCGATCTTCTGCAACGGCGAGGGGACCAGGGCCTTGAGACCGGCCGCAGAAGCCGAAATGAGCTTGGCCGCCTTCTCGGCCAGTGCCTCGGGCTCGCCCTGGTTCACCGAGGCCACGTAACCCCGAACGTTCACCACGTCGATCTGGCCCTGGGCCAGGCCGGTCGGTTCCAGCTCGCTTTCGAACTTCTTGAGCATGATCCGCCGCTCGCACCCGGCCACGATCACCCGCTCGAGCTTGTTTCGCTTGACGGCTTTCCGAACCTCGGTCAGCCCGGGAAGAATGCAGCTGTAAGGCAGAACCTTCACGTAGTCCACCTCAGGGACGGCCTTGACCGCCTTCTTCAACTGGGCCAAATCCACCTTGCCGTCGATCTTGCCTCCGCACTCACACAGAAAGACGCCCAGCTTGGCCCCAGTTACGGACGATTTCTTGGAAGTCGTCTTTTTTGTCATTTTCTCCTCCTTAATGGGCAAAGCCGTGGCCGGTTCGCTCGGAAATATCACCCCGGACCTTGTCCAGGCGGGCCTGCATGGCGCCCGTTGGACATACCGTGACGCAGGATCCGCACGCAATGCAGGCCTGGTTGGGAACCATGTAGGGTGTGGCCACGTGCTTGTGCACGCCTCGGGAACCGAAGGAAATGGCCCTTACTCCCACGACCTCCTGGCACGCCCGCACGCACAGCCCGCACAGCATGCACTGCTCTTCCGGGTTTTCCACTTTGAACCGGGTCTTGCGGACGCCGTACTCCGCAGCCAGCTCCTGAATCTCCTTGGAAGCGGGGCACTCGGCAAGGAGCATCTCCAGGATCCACCGCCGGACATTGAGCACGCGCTCGGATCTCGTCTCGATCTCCACACCCTCCCAGGGGGGGTACATGCAGGAGATGACCACCTTGGACCAGTTCCCCTGCTTTGCCTCCACCACGCACAGACGGCACGCCCCGCTGGGCTTGACCGCTTCGTGGTAGCAGAGGGTGGGGATGGGGATGTGATACTGCCGAGCCGTATCCAGGACCGTCCATCCCTCCTCGGCCTCGACCGGCTGTCCGTCGATGGTGAAGTGGATCTTGCCGTCGTTTTTCTTCTTCTTTTCTTTCGTCATGATATCCCTCGCTATTCCACGATGACTGCGCCGAACTTGCAGGATTCCAGGCACATGCCGCAGCGGATACATCGACTCGAGTCAATGGAGTGGACCTTCTTCTTCTCGCCCGTGATGCACTTCTGGGGACAGCTTCGAGCGCACGTCCCACAGCCCGTGCAGGCCTCGGGATCGATCCGGTAGGTGATCAGTTCCTTGCAAACACCCGCCGGGCACTTGTGATCGACGATATGGGCCTCGTACTCGTCCCGAAAGTACCGAAGCGTGGTCAGCACCGGGTTGGGGGCGCTTCCCCCGAGGGCGCAAAGCGAGCCGTCCTGGACCGCCTTGGCCAGGCTCTCCAGGTCCTTGATGTCGTCCACCGACCCTTCTCCCCGGGCAAAGGCATCCAGGAACTGGAGCATGGACTTGAGCCCCAGGCGGCAGGGAAGGCACTTGCCGCAGGACTCTTCCTCCAGAAACCGGAGAAAGTACCGGGCCACGTCCACGACGCAGTCCTTTTCGTCCATCACGATCATACCTCCCGACCCCATCATGGATCCAGCCTTGGTCAGGGAATCGTAATCCACCGGTGTTTTGGCCAGATTGTAGGGAATGCATCCTCCGGACGGACCGCCGGTCTGAACCGCCTTGAACCGATCCTGGCCCGGGACCCCGCCCCCGATCTTTTCGATCAGGTCACCGAGGGGCATGCCCATGGGGATCTCGACCAGGCCCACGTTGTTCACCTTGCCCACCAGGGAGAACACCTTGGTGCCCGTGCTGTGGGGGACGCCCAGCTTGGCATACCATTTCGCGCCGTTTTCGATGATGAGCGGCACGTTGCACCAGGTCTCCACGTTGTTCAGGACCGTGGGTTTTCCCCACAGGCCTTCCTCGGCGGACCGGACGTACTTGGGCCGGGGTTCGCCTGCCCGACCCTCGATGGAGGTGAACAGGGCCGTGGACTCGCCGCACACAAAGGCCCCTGCGCCTCGATTGATCTGGACGTCGAAGGAATATCCGCTGCCGAGGATGTTCTCCCCCAGGAGACCCAACTCCCGGGCCTCCGCCATGGCAATGTTCAGGTGCTCAATGGCCAGGGGATACTCGGTCCGTACGTACATGAACCCCTGGTGGGCTCCCATGGCATAGGCCCCGATGATCAGCCCTTCAAGGAGAGCGTGTGGATCTCCCTCCATCAACGCGCAATCCATAAACGCACCCGGATCGCCCTCGTCGCCGTTCACGACTACATAGATGGGTTCGTTCTTCTTCTTGGCCGCCCGAATTGCGGTCTGCCACTTGCGGCCCGTGGGGAACCCGGCCCCGCCCCGTCCTCGAAGACCGGAAGCTTCCACCTCGGCCACCACCTCATCCGGAGTCATCTGTGTCAGGGCCTTGGCCAGCCCCTTGTATCCACCGGCCGCGATGCTGTCCCGAAGGTCCGTGGGGTCGATGTGTCCGATACGCCGCATGACGATCTTCTGCTGATGCTTGTAGAACGGAATGTCGTCCTGGTGAGCAATGGGCTCGTCGGTCTTGGGGTCCTTGTAGAGCAATCGCTCCACGGGTTTTCCCTCCACCAGGCTGGTCTGCACGATCTCTTCGGCGTCTTCGGGTTTTACGTGCTGGTAAAAGATGCCCGACGGCTCCAGGATCACCACGGGGCCTCGGGAACAGAAGCCGGGACATCCCGTGGTCTTGATCTCCGGAACCACTGACGCGTCCATCTTCGCGGCAGCAAGGGCCTTTCGCATGGCCTCGGCCACCTTTGGGCTTCCGTTGGCCCGGCAACCGGTGCCGAGACACACAATGACGCGAGGTCGATCCGGGTCCCGTTCCGCCAGCAGCTGCTCCCGGAAGCTCTCGAGCTCCTCCACCGATTCGAGCCGCTTGTTTCTGTCCTCCGCTGCACTGACTTGAGCCATGGTTTCCTCCTTACTCCACGGACAGATTCTTGATGATCTTGCTCAATTTTTTGGATGTGACCTTGGCATGATACTCATCATCCGCCACGGCCACGGGCGCGAGCGCGCACGCTCCTAGACAGTGCACGGTGTCCAGGGTGAACTTGAGGTCCGGCGTCGTCTGTCCCGGCTCAATCCCGAGGTCGCGGGACAGATTTTCCACCAGGCGCTGTCCTCCCTTGAGATGGCAGGCCGTGCCCAGGCATACCTTGATCTCGTGCTCCCCTCTGGGCTCAAGGCTGAAGGACTCGTAAAACGTGGCCACGGCGTAGGCCTGTGTCAGAGGGACCCCCACGTGATCGCAGATGAGGGTAAGGTTCTCCTCGGAGATGTAGTTGTACTCGGCCTGCACATCCTGAAGCAGGGCGATGAGATACCGCGGTTCCCCGGGGTAGCTCTCCAGAATGCTGTCGATGTCCTTGCCGT
>JASFQI010000388.1:0-4381 GCA_050115555.1 Desulfobacteraceae bacterium | reverse complement strand
TCATGTCCTCGGTGCAGCTCAAACAGTTCGGAGCCGACATCTACGTGGCCTCTCTGGTGTCCGTCGCCATGGTGCGTGAATTGGGGCCGGTGATGACGGCGATCATCGTGGCCGGCCGGTCCGGTTCTTCGTTTGCCGCGGAGATAGGGACCATGAAGGTGTCCGAGGAGGTGGATGCCCTCTTCACGATGGGATTCGATCCTACCCGGTTCCTGGTCGTACCCAAGATGATCGCCTCGGCCGTGATGGTGCCTTTTCTCACGCTTTTCGCCGATCTTTTCGCGATCTTAGGAGGAATGATGGTGGGGGTGCTCATGCTCGATCTCACACCCAACGCCTATCTCACGGAGACGGTTCGGTTTCTGGAGCTTCGGGATCTCGTGTGGAGTTTTGTCAAAAGCGCATCCTTTGCATTGCTCATTGCGTGGATCGGCTGCTTGAGAGGATTCCAGGTGCGGGGCGGTGCGGACTCCGTGGGGCGGGCCACGACCTCCGCTGTGGTGAGCAGCCTGTTCTTGATTATCCTGGCGGATTCCATGTTCGCCGTGATTCGCGTGTACTGGGGTTAGGGAAGCAACAGGCGAAGGTGTGCTTGTAGGTGATCATGCAGGTACGGGAGGACAAGAGAACAGCGGATGGCTCGGGAAGCGATCATTCAGGTTCGAAACCTCACGGCCGGATATGGCGAGAACGCCGTGATCCTTCGGGATATTTCCTTTGAGGTGTTCGAGGGCGAGATTTTCGTCATTCTGGGTGGGAGTGGGTGTGGAAAGAGCACTCTGCTCAAGCATCTGATCGGGCTCATCCCTCCCATGGCCGGGGAGGTGATCATCGACAGCGACGACATCTCCGGATGCGATGAGGACACATTCCACGAGGTGTTGAAGAAGGTGGGAGTGCTTTACCAGAGCGGTGCGCTCTTCGGATCCATGACCCTTGCCGAGAACGTGTCCCTTCCCATCGAAGAGTACACGGATCTGGACCCCAAGTCCGTTGCAGCGCTCGTCAGCATGAAGCTCGGCCTGGTTCACCTGGACGGTTTCGAAAACCATCTCCCGTCGGAAATCAGCGGGGGGATGAAGAAACGTGCCGGCCTTGCACGGGCCATGGCGCTCAATCCGAAGATCCTCTTTTTTGACGAGCCTTCTGCAGGTCTCGACCCGGTGACCTCCGCCGAGCTGGACAACCTGATTCTCCACGTGAACCGCAGCCTCGGGACCACCATGGTGATCGTGACCCATGAACTCCCGAGCATTTTTGCAGTGGCTCATCGTGTCATCATGTTGGATAAGAGATCCAAAGGGATCATCGCGGAAGGCGATCCCATGTTTCTTCGGGAGCACAGTCAAAATAGATTTGTTTCGCAGTTTTTCAATCGCCGGGCCGAAGCCTGAGGCCGGGCCCCGAAGGGGGATCGTTCATGGCGTCACAAAAAGCGAAATTCAGCGTCGGGCTCTTCATGCTGGGGGGGGTCGGGATTGCGCTGGCCGGCATTGTCTGGATCGGGATGACGAGCCTGTTTCAGGAAGGAGAGAGATACGTCACCTACTTCAATGAATCGGTCCAGGGGCTGGATGTGGATTCTCCGGTGAAGTATCGCGGGGTCTCTGTGGGGCGGGTGGAGAAGATCGGAGTGGCCCCGGACGACAAGCTCATCGAAGTGGTCCTCAAGATCGAATCCGGTCAAAGCCTCGAAGAGGAGGGCATTGTCGCTCAACTCAAGAACGTGGGCATTACGGGGCTCATGTTCGTAGAGTTGGATCAGCAGGAACCGGGTGAGGCCGTCCGTTCGCCCAAGCTCGATTTTTATACCACCCACAAGGTGCTTCCATCAAAACCCTCGGACATCAGCGAGCTCTTGAAGGGGATCGATGATGTCATCAAAAAGTTCAAGACCCTGGATATCCAGGGAATCTCCGACAAGCTCAAGGGAACCCTGGACAAGGCCATGGATGCGCTGGGCAATGTCGAGAAGGCCGTTGTGGACGCCGAGGTGAAATCGATCTCCGAGGGCATCCAGAGGACCCTGAGCGACATCAATCAGATCCTGGATCCCGATCGCTGGAACCGAATCATCCTGTCCACGGAAGGGGCGGTGGACGCGGTGAACCAGGTCCTTCAGGATGCGGGCCAGACCGTGAATGCGGCAGGAGGGGCGGTAGAACGTGTGGACGGCATTGTCCGGGATAAACGCCAGACCATCGTCTCGGCCCTGGACGGGTTCGAACGGGCCATGGTCAATGCCAACCGGTTCCTGGAGCAGGGGACGCGCCTGGCGGGAAATGCAGACGCATCCGTGGTCGAGCTCCGGCGATACCTGGTCTACACGGCACAGCATCTGGAACGGGCCGCGGAGAACCTGACGCGTCTTACAGAGACTCTGGCGGATCAGCCTTCCGAGCTATTGTTCGGGGAGCCGCCTCCGCGAAGGGAGATCGAGCCTGAGCGTTAAAAGGGCGAGAAATATGAAGGAGTCATAAAAAGCCGTAACCTGGAGATTTACCTCTAGCAATTCCAATGAGTTAAGTGTAGCCAACAGGCGATCGAGCGGGTTTTTTCGAGACCGTCAAATATCTGAATACGATGATCCAATCCTGGCGGTGCAATTCGTTTGGCCCGGAGTCGCTTGAAAGGACGGGACCTCTCATGAGACACACAACCTGGCGGTGGGTAGGAGTGATTACGCTGGTTCTCGCATTCGGAGGCTGCCTGGGTCTGGGCAAGCCGGCGTACCAGATCGACCACTACGTCCTCGAGTACGATTCCCCGCGTATGGCCGATCTCGAGCCCTTGCCGGCGGTTGTCCGGCTGGAGCGGTTCAGTGTAGCCGCCCCTTACAATACAAGCCGCATCGTTTACCGGGAGAGCGCCTACAAGCGCGAGACGTACAATTACCACCGGTGGCGCGCCAACCCGGGGGACCTGGTGACCCATTTCCTGGGGCGGGATTTCCGTGAGTCGGGCCTCTTTCGAGCGGTATTGCCTCATGACAGCCGATTTTCCGCCTCGTGTGTCCTGGAGGGGGCCGTGGAGGCGTTTTACGAGCGAGACAGCGAAGAGGCATGGGACGCGGTCCTGGGTTTGAGCATCACCCTGATCGCGGACGAGGAGCCGGATGTAAGCAAGCGGGTGCTTTTTCAGGGAGACTACCATGAAACCGAGCCGTGCGCCCGGAAGAACCCCAAGGCGTTGAGCGAAGCCATGAGCCGGGCCATGCGCCGGGCCTCGGAGAGAATTCTCACCGATGTATACAGGATTTTGAGTGAGCCCGGGCAAAGGCAGGGGGACTGAGACGTGTCCCATCGCCTCGTGGAGATTCCCCTGGACCGGCCGGGGTTCAGCGGGTTCTTCGGTGCCTGGGTCGTGGAAGGCCCCCTCCACCTGCTCGTGGACGTGGGTCCCTCCCGCTCTGTGGAGCGCTTTCTGGTGCAGCTGGATGCCATGGGCGTGAAACGGATCGATTACATCCTGTTGACGCACATTCACCTGGACCACACCGGCGGCCTTGCCCGCGTTCTCGAGGCCTACCCGCAGGCGCGGGCGATCTGTCACAGAAAGGCCGTTCCACATCTGGTGGATCCATCGAAGCTCTGGGCAGGTAGCCGAAAGGTGCTCGGGGACGTAGCCGACGCGTACGGTCCGCTTGCCCCGGTTTCGCTGGAAGCTCTGATCCCCCACGACGAGGCGTGCGTGCCCGAGTTGGGCGTTTTGGAGACCCCCGGTCACGCACCGCACCATCTCGGCTTTACCTACCGAGGCAGGCTTTTCGCCGGGGAGGCCGGAGGCAACTACCTGAGCTTCAGGGGAAAGGAGTATCTCCGTCCCGCCACGCCGCCACGCTTTCTCCTGGAGGAATCCCTGGAGAGTGTGGAGCGTCTGCTGAACCTGGAAGATCAGATCATCTGTTATGCACACTTCGGCGAGGCCGCAAGCTCTCATGGAATGCTTGCCAGATTCCGGGATCAGCTGCTGCGGTGGCATGACCTGCTGCGTGAGAAAGCGACCGCCCGCCCGGAGCCGGGTGTTGCCGCCTGCGCGGAGCAGCTCCTTGAAAAGGACCCAGAGTTGAAGCATTTTGCCGATTTTCCGCCGGAGGTGCGAGCGAGGGAACGGTTTTTAATGGAGAATTCGGTCCGGGGTTTTCTCGGTTATATAAGGGAAACGCTGGACCGGTGAGCTGATCCGAGGGTCTTCAATCGTTTCAGAAGGGCTGGTGTGCCGGTTTGAGTGCGATTCCGCCGTTGACTCAGGGCCTCAGGGTCTCCTGAAGGATATACCGGGGGATGCATGTGAATCCGCAGACCCTGAAAGCCATCGTACCAGGTTTTTCCAGGTGATCAAGCCAGGTCGCACGCCCTTGATTTGGAACAGGAGATGATTA
>JASFQI010000387.1:0-4412 GCA_050115555.1 Desulfobacteraceae bacterium | reverse complement strand
GGATGCCCGGGAAAAAAGGCTGCCCATCCCTATTGAAGAGATACGCGGAAACGGGGAACGGGTCCTCATTGTAGATGACGTGGATAGTCAACGGGAGATTGCGTCCAGCATGCTGGAAAAACTGGGTTATCAAACAACGTGTGTCTCGTCCGGAGAGGAGGCGATCGATTATTTGCAAAATCATGCCGCTGATTTGGTCCTGCTCGACATGATTATGGACCCCGGTATTTCCGGATGCCGGACATTCGAGAGAATCCTCGAGACTCATCCGAACCAAAAGGCCGTGATCGTCAGTGGATACGCCGAAACCGAGGAGGTCAAGGAGGCCAAGAGACTGGGAGCGGGACCCTACCTCAAGAAACCCTATACATTGGAAGCCATCGCTCTTGCCATCAAAAATGAACTCACAGCGCGGTGATTGGCTTTCACTCCAGGGACTGGCATCCGAAGGGAACTGCCCGCTTTCAACGCCCAAGCCGTCTGGATCCTGCCCTTGCCGATTCCCGAGTGTTCGAAAGGAATGCACCCGGCCCCTGCGATCCCGGGCCCGACCGCCTCAAGTCCTTGTTTGAACATCCTATCCGATTTTGGAAATGATCTTCTACGGCCAGCGCCGTCCTTCAGCCACCGATCAGAGGCAAGCCCTCCTCCTTGATTCCAGGGCCGTTTTCGGCTAGGAAGAAAGAAACCCTTCCGCCGGAGATTCGCCATGATCTCGACGATTCGACTCGCCGATCCGGAGGTGGCCGAGGCACTGGAGCAGGAGGTCCTTCTCCAGGCGACCACCCTGGAGCTCAATGCAGCCGCTGGCCTTGCAAGCCCGGCGGTCCTGGCCGCCCAGGGGTCCGTGTTCGGGCTCAAGACCCTCGAAGGGTATGCCGGGAAACGCTACCACGCAGGACACCGAAACGCCGACACCATCGAGCGGTTGGCCGTGGAACGCGCCAAGGCCCTCTTCGGCGCGGAACACGCCAATGTCCAACCCCACAGCGGGGTGAACGCGAACTTCGCCGTGTACTTTGCCATGCTGGAGCCTGGAGACCCGATCCTGGGCATGGACCTGGCCGCGGGGGGCCACCTGTCCCACGGACGCAAGGGCACGTTCAGCGGCAAATTCTTCCGCTCTTATTCCTACGGCCTGGATCCGAAGACCGGACGCATCGACTATGACGCGGCCGAGCGAACCGCCCGCGAGGTGAACCCGAAGATGATCGTGTGCGGGGCGAGCTCCTACCCCAGGGCCATCGACTTCGACCGGTTCCGCCGCATGGCCGATGAGACCGGGGCCCTTCTCCTGGCCGACATCGCACACGTGGCAGGCCTGGTGGCGGGCGGGGCCTACCCCTCGCCGGTCCCTCATTCCGACTTCGTGACCTTCACGAGCTACAAGACCCTGCGAGGCGCCCGAGGCGGGACCCTTCTCTGCCGGTCCAGGTACGCCCGGAACATCGATGCGGCTGTGTTTCCGGGCGTCCAGGGGTCCATGCACCTCCACCACATGGCGGCCAAGGCCGTGACCTTTCGACTGGCCTCCACCGCCTCTTTCCGGGCGTACGCCGCCCGGGTCGTGGAAAACGCCCGTGCCCTGGCTGACGCGCTCTCCTGTAAGGGCTACCGCATCGTCACCGACGGGACAGACACCCACATTGTGCTCGTGGACCTTCAAGACCGGGACGTCACCGGCGCCGAAGCCCAGGAACGGCTCGAGGCAGGGGGCATCCTCTGCAACAAGAACGCCGTTCCGGGCGACCCCCTGGGACCCGACATCACGAGCGGCCTCCGCCTGGGAACCTCCGCAGTGACCGGCCGGGGCTTCGAACCGGCCGACATGGACGAGATCGCCGGGCTCGTCCATGAGGCCTTGCAGGCGGAAACGGCCTCGAAGCGGATGCGGGAGATTCGGCACGGGGTCCGGGATCTCTGCCAGCGCCACCCCCTGCACCTGGACCGGTTCGAAGCGGGCGGGACCCTGGAGGGCCCCCTTGAAGGTGAATGAGGAACTCGCCCTTCCCTGGCGAACGGCATCCTCCTGGTCCGAGGCCTTGCACACCTTGGAGGGCCTTGTCGGCCGGCACGCCAAGGATCTGGGGCCGGCCAGGAAAAATGCAGAAGCCGTCCGGCTAAATCTGGAAATCGTGTTTCCCTCACTCGACGCCCTTTGCCGTGTGACCTGCCCCGAATGTCCGTCCCCCTGCTGCCTCGAAGCCGCGGTCTACGCCGATTTCCGCGACCTCCTCTTTCTCAGCCTCCTCCACCTCCCCCCACCGCCCATGCAGCTTCGTAACGCGCCCGAGGCCTCCTGCCGATACCACACCCGTCACGGCTGTGCCCTGCCTCGCATACAGCGCCCCTGGATCTGTACATGGTACCTCTGCGCCGCACAGAGAGCCGTGCTCGAAAGGGGGCACGAGGTGGACCGGCAACGACTCCTTTCCACGCTCGAAGCCATCCGCTCGGAGCGGCGCGCCATGGAGGATGCCTTCCTTGAGGTGGTGGTTGAGTCGATGACGAGGCGTACCGCTCCTGAATCAAACTGAGCTCCAAAATCCTTTGCCTTCTTCCTAACATTTTATTATTATTGCACTATTCTTTAGCTGGTTCCTCCCCCCCTCCTCCCGGGGTCCCCTTTCTCTCCAGGGGCGGGCGTGGAATCGGCAGGGGATTTCGCTGAACTCCTCTCAGCAGCAAGAACGCTTGTTCTCTGAGACAAGCATACTGTCGTTTTCGCGAGGTGAACCATGAAGCAATCCGTGTGCTGTTCCGCCCTGACCGTGCTGCTCCTTTTCGCCGTCACCGTCCCCTCCTATGGAGAAGACCGGACGGATCTGCTGGACCTGGCGAGCGGTGCCGTGCTCCTTTCCTCTACCGAATCCTACGATGAAGATTGGGCCGCCCTCCTGGTGCTGAACGGCACCCCCAAAGGAGGATGGTGCAGCCCCGAGGGCAAGGCCTTTCCCCACAAGTTCGTGCTCGAGCTCTCGAGTGAGCATCGAATCACCGAGTTCTGCATCGACAACACCCACGCCCAGGAAAGCGGCTACCCCGGCATTTCGGCCCGAGCACTCAGGTTGTCCACTTCGTCGGTTTCCAGTAAGGAAGGATTTCAATTGGCTCACAAGGGCGAAGCCGCAAAAGGCAAGAGGTCCTGCTTCACCCTGGATCCGCCGGTGCAGGGGCGGTGGCTGAAACTGGAGATCCTCTCCAATTGGGGAAACCCGGCGTACACCGAGATGATGGAGCTCGAGGCTTACGGGGAAGGAACCGGCCGATTGACCGACCAGGCCCCGGTGAACGGCGTTTACAAAACCAACTTCAACCTCATGTGGCTTCAGCAGTCCGGCACCGACGTGGAGGGCTGCTACGACTGGGACAACGGGACCCTGACCGGCTCGACGGACGGGCGGGTGATCCGATTCCAGTGGGTGGAGGACGGGCCCCAGATCGGCACCGCCGTCATGGTGCTCACGGCCGACGGAAGTGTGCTCAACGGCCTTTGGTACGAACAGGGCGTCTATCGAGGCCTCTGGTTCGGCAACCGGGCCTTGAAAGCAGAGGTCCCGGCCTGCAGGGCCCTGATCAAGGACAATGCCATCGGCCACTCCCTCGACACCATGGGCCGGGCCATCCTTTACGGTATCTACTTCGACTACGACTCGGCCACGCTCAAGCCCTCGTCCATGAACACCCTCCAGCAAGTCCTCTCTGCACTCAGCGCACGGCCGGAGATGAAGCTCGTTATCGAGGGCCATACCGACAGCCAGGGAAGTGACGACTACAACCTGGACCTTTCAAAGCGCCGGGCCGAGTCCGTGAAAACGTGGCTCACCGATAAGGGCATTGCGGAGAATCGGCTCGAGGCCAGGGGGTATGGCGAGTCCCGGCCTGTGGCCGACAACCGCCAGCCCGACGGCCGGGCCCTGAACCGCCGGGTAGAGATCGCAGTGACGCCTTGAACGAGACTACCCACCGCCCTGCTCATCCGGGCCCGGGAACATCAAACCGAATGTCCCGGATCTTCCCGTCCGAACCATGGGCCTGAGGGCCCACGCGTTCCGGTCGAGAACCCCCTCGATCTCGATCCTGCTGCGGAGGACGTGAGCCTGCCAAGCCCCTTCCCCCACACCCGGTGGGATTCCCGAGGAACGGTGCGTCTGGGAGATCGCTTTCCTCAACGGGGTGGTTGAGTCGATGACAGGGCAGGAGGAGCAAACAGGCGGTCAGGACCACAGCTGGGCCGTGAGCATACCCGCGAGCATGAGCCCGCACCCCACGATATCACGCAGGTCCAGCACCTCTCCCAGGAGGATCCAACCGGCCACAGCCGCGAAGACCGCTTCCAGGCTCAGGATCACGGCGGCGTGAACCGGAGGGGCATGGCGTTGCGCCACCACCTGGAGGGTGTAGGCCACGCC
>JASFQI010000386.1:0-4433 GCA_050115555.1 Desulfobacteraceae bacterium | reverse complement strand
GGCCAAGGCCGGGGACTGAGGTTCGGTTCGGTGTGAATGCCCATGCCTTTCATGAAGCTCAGCGATGATTTCGAGGTAATGAATCAGGGTCCGCAGCTTGGCCGTGGATCCCAGGTCGAGCTTGACGCCCTCGTTGCTGTTAAGGGCGTCCTCACGGGTGTCCGTCTGCACCCGCAGCAGGTTGCCTTGGGGAGAACTCTCGTAGAGCGTAAATGCGTAGGTGACCTCTCCTGGCGGACCGCTATCCAGCAACCTGGGTCTGTCAAGGCCTTTCCCGTTCACCCACTCGGGATCCAGAAGCTTGAGGAGGCTCTTCGTAACGGCCTTTTGCAGGTACATGTCCAGCGTGCTTTTCACGGACATGTCCAGTCGATCGAGATCATAAAGGCTGGAGAGCCCCAAAGTGGAAAGAAGCTCGATTTGGATGAGATCGGATGATTTCCGCTCCGCAGGATCCGTTGAGGTCTTCTGAAAAGCGTTTCTCCGGAAAGGGATCGAGAGAGGGACCGCGATTTCTTTCAAATCGCGCGAAATACGGCCTTCCTCCGCCAGAAGCTTGAGATACGTGTTGCATCGATCAAGCAGCGCCTCACGACCCGCCCCGAGGAAAAAAGAGGGCCGTCTCTGCGCAAGGAGCAGACTGAGGACCTGCTTGAGTCGAAGGGCTTTTTCCTCGGAAGATGAATTCGTTGCAGGGCTTTCCGCATCCAGGACCGCTACTACATCCTGAAGTTCTACACCGTACCAGGCCCAGAGGCCGTCGCCGAGGCCGATGACCTCCCCGTACCCGGGGACTGCGGCCAGAGGCATGGTATTCAGGTAGTCCACAACGATCCGGTGTCGTGCGGGCAGGGTTTCCGGGCCGTTCCGATAGGCCCTGACGGACGCTGAAAGCACCTGTACGAGTTTGTCACGAAAGGAGTTCGTCATTCCTCCTTCGGAGTGACGGATTTTTTCCAACTGGGTGGCCAGAGTACTTCCACCAGATGTAGGGGTTTCGGGGTCGAAAGTATGTAAGGTATGCTCCAGTAAAGCGTTTGCAAGGCGCTTCCAGTTGACGGCAGGATTCATGCCCGGCGTGTCTTTTTCCAGAAGGTCACGGTTTTCAATAAAGAGGAGCATGTCGACGATGAGCGCCGGGACTTCTGAAAAAGAGGAAAATACACGCTGTGGGTGCTTCCCATTGTGAATGGGCGATCCTTTGCTGTCGAGCACCCGCAAGCCGGCTTGAGCCTTTTCGTTGAATATGGGATAGAATCCCCTCTTCGTCCATTCCAGAAGAAATTCGGAGCTTCTCGCCTGCCGGGTAACCGAATACCCCTGACCGGACAGGCGTGTGGTGAGTTCAGGCAAAAGAGCATATCCAAGCCGCTCGTCATAGGGACCGGAAGGCGACTTGAGCAAAGCACCGCTTGCGCCCTCGCGAACCTGGAAGGTCATATCCTGTGCGACCCGGGACAATACGATCGACTGAATCCACGAAAAACGCATTTCCAGGTAGATTGCGGATCCTGCAAGGCAGAACAACAAGAAGGAGGCGAGGATGCATGCCTTGAGTATAAAGGGCCTTGCCCTCCTGCCTTTTTCGCGCCGAATGGCCCGCTTGCCCGCTGATCGGTATCCGTTATGGGTCCTTTTTTCAGACAACAGCTCGTCCGGCTCATCGGACCGGCGCCCCCCTCTGGACCGTCCAGGGGTTGATGCTGCACGTATGCCCTTCGGGGACACCGGGATCTTCATGCGACCGTGGCTGCATGGCTTTCCCGTATTGGATGCCCCCGCTCCTCTCGGCTCAATCCACGGATCAACGGGCAAAGGCCCCGTGGACCTGCCCCCATTTTTTGGACCACTTGAAGAGTTAGAGTCCAATGAAGAAATCCTGTCTGTTAGGGGATAGGGTTTCCCCCAATGGCTAGACGGCAAATCGAAAAAGGTGAACTCTAAACAGGCGGGTGGCCGAGCCGAGCGCAGCCCGCAGGCAGCACAAACGAGGAGAGGCCAACCCTACCTTGTGCCGGCAACGGTACCTCTACAGTAACAGAGTTCGGCCTCGCAAAAAAGCCCTGCCAACATTCCTCCGGGGTTTGGTATTTAAGGCTGCGATGGGAGCGTATCCCATTATACTCCAATCGCCAGATCTCTGCCGTCACCTGGGCCTCGGCAAGCGCATAAAACACCTCTATGTTAAAAAATTCATCCCTGACTTTGGAGTTGAAGCTCTCGATAAAGCTGTTCTGCCATGGTTTGCCTGGTTCGATATGGATGGTGTCCGTACCGTTTTTGACCAACCACCTTTTCAGTGCTTTTTCCAGATCCTTCAACCGCCTGGCTTCCCTCACCGAAAGACCATCATACTTCCTGCGCCAGCTGTAGAAGCGCTGTTCCGAAACACCATGCTTCCCGCACAGCTCCCCAATGGTGCTCGTCTTGCAATCGGCTTCCTTCAAAATCCCTATGATCCTCTCCTGACGGAACCGCGTGCCTTTCATCAGAATTCTCCTTTTCAATCTCAGGGGATTCTAGCATATCCAGTGGTCCAGTTCTCGGGGCCCAGGGCACGGAAGCTTGCCCCCTGCCCGACAAGTACAACCCAGCCGAGATGCCCGCAAAGGATTACCTGAAGCACATGAAGAAGAATGTACTCGATTCCAATGGCACGGTGATCTTCTCCCGCGGGAACCTCAAAGACGGATCCAAACGGACCGCAGACTTCGCAACTGATTTCTGCAAGCCCTTCTTGAATATCAACCTGAATTAAAGGCTGCCTTCCGAGCCCGGAGACGTTTTCAAAAGGCAAGGAGGAGCCAACGGCATCGTGCCCCTCTGTGGGAGGAGGAGTTCGCGGCTGATGACCCGTCCGAGAGGACGGGTATTCTTGCCCACAGCTTCCGATTTATCCCTTTTCTGGATTCGTCTATTGACATCACTCAAATTGTATGATGGAATGTTGTCATACAACTTAATCGCTGGAGTCTTCCATGGAGTTCAGCACCGAACCCAAGTTGTCCCGCCCCCCAAGCCTGGCCGAGCAGGTAGCCCGTTTCCTCATTCAAGAGATCGACAGTGGTTCGCTGAAACCCGGCGATTCTCTCCCATCCGAGGCCGACCTCGCCTCCCGTTTCAGTGTAAGCCGCACCATCATCCGAGAAGCCCTCGCACGCCTGGAGTTCGAAGGCTATGTGACGTCCCGCCGGGGAAGCAAGAAGAAGGTGCTGGAGCAGGAAAAACGGAATGCGTTTCGCATCCGCAAACACGAAAAGCTCGGCCCTGAGGACCTGAAGCAGTTGTACGAGTTCAGGGCGATCATCGAAGAGGCGGCAGCCTCCCTTGCCGCCAAACGATCCTCGGCAGAAGACATCCGTCAATTAGAGAAATGCATCCAGGACCTGGACCATGCGGTGGAAAACCGTGAGGACCACCTCCCGGCCAACGTCGAGTTCCATCAACTGATCGCCAAGGCAAGTGGAAACAATTACTTGACCGACTTCATGAAATTTCTGGACGACAAAATTTGGGAGCAGATCGAAGGAGACAAGGACCAGTTTCAGCAGCCGGGCATGCCGGAGGAGGTCCAGAAGGAGCACATCGAGATCTATCAGGAAATCAGAAAAAGGAACCCGGCGCAGGCCAAGATGGCGGTCCGTAAGCATATCGTGAATGCGGCCATGAGAAGAAACATCGAGTTGGATATGGTCTGACAACGTCCTGTTTCATCCTTTTCAGGCCTTTCGGAGGCCCCATGGATCAGGTGACCGTTTCGTCGGTGGGCTTTTGTTTGAAACCCGTTTCGGGTTTCGACGATTTCGCCGCACACGTGGAGGGCCTGGTCAAGAGCGGCCTTGAGGGGGAAGGACCGGATCTCATGGTCTTTCCCGAGCTCGTGACGCTCGAGCTGATTGAGCTCGTGGACGGACGGTCGTTTTCGGAAAAAATGGCCGGTCTGCTCCGGTTCACCGAGGACTACATCCGCCTGTTTCGGGAACTCGCCGTCAGGGAAGATCTGTTCCTTGCGGCCGGCTCTCATTTGAGCGAGCAGCATGGAAGGCTCTTCAACACGTCCTACCTCTTCCGCCCCGACGGATCCTTTACCCGTCAACCCAAGTGCCACCTGTTTCCGCCGGAAAAGGCCTGGACCACGCCTGGTGACCGGATCAGCGTCGTCCACATGGGCGACCTCCGTATCGCGCTGCTCATCTGCTACGACATGGAGTTCCCTGAAGTGGCTCGAAGGGCGGCCCTGGAAGGCGCGGAGATGCTTGTGTCTCCCTCGGCCACCCTTGACCTCCAGGGATACTGGCGGGTCCGGCACTGTTCCCAGGCGCGATGCATCGAAAACCAGATCTACGCGGTTCACTGCAGTCTCCTAGGTGAGGCGGCCGGGTTCAGCTTCACGGGGTGTTCCTCCGTCCTTACTCCCTGCGACAACGGTTTTC
>JASFQI010000385.1:0-4485 GCA_050115555.1 Desulfobacteraceae bacterium | reverse complement strand
TGTTCATGGAAATCTTTGCGGCCCCGGCCTCCAGGGTCTTCTCGATGTCGTCCAGCGTGGAAATGCCGCCTCCCACGGTGAGCGGGATCTTCAAACCGGATGAGACGTTTCTGACCCACTCCAGCTGGGTCTTGCGGTTCTCCAGCGTGGCCGCGATGTCCAGCATGGCGAGCTCATCGGCCCCTTCCTCCTGGTAGAACAACGCGTTCTCCACCGGATCTCCCGCGTCCTTCAGGTCCACGAAGTGGACCCCCTTCACCACCCGGCCCTCTTTCATGTCCAGGCACGGCATGATTCGAATCGTATTCATCATGCTTTCTCCCTTTCTTCTCCTTTGTTTCCATTCAGAATCTGAATTGGAAACTCACAAGTGCCCGAAAAGCATTTCTGAACGGGCATTTGTTTGTCCCGGCCGTTGCCGGTCCGCCTGCAGCACACCTCCTCACTGCGGTTCCTCACCCGATTCCGTTCACCTGTGTCTCCGCATTTTCATTCATCCCCCGGTTCACTGCACAGGCCGCGGACCAAATATCGAAGGTGATCCAGGCCGGTGCCGCAGCATCCGCCCAGAACGGTCAGTCCGAAGCGTCGGTTCAACGCGATCATCCGTTCCCCCCAGTCCGACACGTCCTCGGCGAGGTTGTTCTCCGCCTGGTCCAGATCCTTGTGATCCAGGGCGGACGCGTTGGCCTGGTACCCGATCAACCGTGCAAGCGCGGCCTCGGGCAGCGCCTCGGGGTGAAGGAAGGTCGGGTAGGAGCAATTCACCATGTAGCCCAGAGGAACCCGGGTGCACACCCTGTCGATCTCCTCAAACGCCTTCTCCAGTCGCGTGCCGTCCAGGATGTGCCCTTTCCGGTCGATCACAAAGCTGAGGATGAACGGGACCCCGGTTCGCTCCATGGCCTTTGCAATGCCCACGGCCTCCGGGAGCACCGGCAGGGTGACCGCGGAGAGGAAATCCGCCCCGGCACGGGCCAGCCGTTCGAGCTGCCAGGAGTGAAAGGTCTCGGCCTCGCCTTCTCCAAGGCCCTGCTCCGGCCGGTACGCATCGTTCCTGCAACCGATCGTGCCGCCGATCAGGATCCGATCCTTCCAGGGGCCCCACTCCTCCCGGATTATATCGAGAAACCGCACAGCATCTCCGTTCAGGTCGCGCTGAATGCCCGCCTCCTCCACCCGCTCTGCATTGGCCCGCCACGTGGGCGTCCCGAGCAGGATGGGAACGCCGCCTTCGTGTGCCAGGGAGATGAACCCGTGATAAAGTGCACGAAGCGTGCGCCTGCCCTCGTCATCGTAAATGAGGACGGCCTCCTCCAGGCGCTCGTGCAACCGGACACTCCCGAGCTGCGCGATGGCCTCGACGACCGCCGCCTCCTTCAAAACGAAATCATGGGTTTGAATGACCCCTTCCACATCCATACAGGATTCCCTTTTGGGCGTTTCTCTTCCACGGCCCTCCGTCTCGAAAGGCCCTTTCTTCTCTTTCCCTTAAGGGGCCCGTGTCAGTTCAGCCAGAAGAACCCGGCGTTGAGATACGTGGCAAAGAGCACCCAAAGCAGATAAGGCGCCAACAGTATGCTGCCCGCGCGCGAAGATGTCCAGAAAAGCCGCATCACGACCCCCAGCGAAAGCACCAGGAGCACGATGTCCACGAGCGCATAGCCCGGGGACTTCAGGCCGAAGAACAGGGCCGTCCAAATGACGTTCGTGAGCAGGTGAAACGCAAGAACGACCGTAGTGATACGCCACCGCGGTCCGGGGTGGGAGCGGTAGTAAAGAAAAACGGCCACAACGATGGTCGCATAGAGCACCAACCACACCGGGGAGAAAATCCACGAAGGCGGGGTCAGGGGCGGCCTCTCCAGGGTCTGGTACCAGGCATTCACGTCGCTCTTCTCCTTCTCGCACGCAGGGTCCGGTTGTGCGGCCCCTCCGGAACCCGCTCCAACCTGCTTCCTGCTATTCCCGGCTCAACACCCGCACGAGGCCTGCACCGATCACGACCAGGGCACCGGCTGCGGCCATGCCGAGGCCGAAGGAGCCCAGCTCTCCTGCCAGAGCGATGCCCGCCGGCATGAGCCCTCCCCCCAGGATCGGGGCCACGGCCAGGCTCAGGGAGATGGTCAGGGACCGGTTTTCCGGGGTCGAGATGCCCGAGGCCGCCGACAGGATCGGGGGAAACAGACATGCCGCGGCCGCGGCCTGAAAGAAGATGGCCGGCGCCACTACGGCGTCGGGCCCGATCCCCAGCACGATCACGCTCCCGCCGGTGAGCACAAGCGCCAGCCGGAGGGTGATGTGGGGGCTCAAGCGGTCCGTGATCCACCCGGAAATCAGGACCATGGCCAGCCCCGGAACGCGAGAGAGCCCCAGGAGCTGGTTGGCCGTGGCCAGATCAAAGCCCCGCTCGTGAACGAGAAACAGGGAAAGCACCGCATACACCCCGGTCTCCACGCCCACGGCCAGGCTGAGGAGCACGCCCAGGGCCCAGAATTCAGGCTTGCGCGCGATGTCCCGTATCCGGTGCAGATCCGGGAACGAGGTCCGACCCGGAGCATCCACGCCCCACCGGGAATAGACGACGCCCATGGCTGCAAGGGACCCGGAAATGACCAGGTAGCCGCTTCTCCAGGATAAGGTGGTTACGGCGGCGGTGGCAAAGAACGGGGTCAGGATGAGTGCGAGGTTCGGGGCCAGCTCGTGAATGCCCATGGCCTTGCCCCAGTCCTGGGGACGGACCATCACGCTGATCAGAGCGATGCCCGAGGGAACGTAGAGGCCGCCGGTCACCCCCAGCCCGAAGAAAGCCAGAAACAGCGCCCACACCGATCCCAGTATGCCCACTACGGCCATGGACACGGCGGTCCCCCACAGGGACAGGAGCACGCACGCCCGGTACCCCAACGTGGCGTTTAAAAACGCGGCTGCAAGCTGGCTGAGGAAAAACCCCGTGCCCATACAGAGAATGAAGAGCCCGCCCACGGCATGCCCGATGCCGAGGTCCTCTTCCATGGCCGGGAGCAGCGGACCTGCAAGCTGGCGGCCCATGAAATGAAGAAAAAAAATGAAGGTCAGGACCAGGACCGGGGCCAGCCGCTGGTCCAGCCGCTCCCGCGCCTGGCCTGCGTCGGTCGCCGGGCTGCCGGGGCTATTCTGGGGATCCTTGACCTTTTGAATCACGTCGTCTCCTGAACCGCAGGCGGAAATCGCCTCCGCCCCTGCTGCACCGTGCACGGGACCTCCGGTCCAAATCCTACTTGCCGGGTGTCTGTCAGGCCTCTAAATCTGCCAGATCGAATCGCTCCGCCATGAATCGGAAAAAGCCGTCGTCGTCGAGCTCGGCGCGCTTCCCCAGGAACTCCTCGCTGAACGGCCCTGCGCTGTAAACCGCCCTGGGGGCGTCCGAGAGCACGGCCTCCAGGATCAGGTCGGCGATGAGCTCCGGGCCGGGCAGGGTCAGACCCTGGAAGTTCCGGCCCATGGCCGCACCCGCAGTCTGGTAGATCGTGCGGTAGTCCGGGTCGGTGCGTGCCATGAGGTCCCCGGTCCACTCGTTGGCCACCTCATTGAACTCCGTGGCGATGGGCCCGGGACGGACGGTCACCACGCGAATACCCAAAGGGGCCAGGTCCATGCGCAGCCCGTCCGAGATGCCTTCCACGGCGTATTTGCTCGAGGCATACACAGCGCTCCCCGGGAAAGGAAACCGGCCCACAATGGAGCTCAGGTTCACGATCGTTCCCGCTCTTTGGCGCCGCATGCCCGGCAGGCAGGCCTGGGTCACGCGAATCAAGGCAAAGACATTCACCTCGTACAGACGACGGATGATCTCCAGGGACACATCCTCCAGCACTCCCCGCACACTGTAACCGGCACTGTTGATCAGCACGGAAACGGGCCGGGCCAGACCGGACACAAACGCACAAAAGGCCTCCGTATCCTCTCTCCGGGACAGGTCCACCTGCCGGGGCAGGATCCCCGGGACCTGCTCGGCGAGCTCGTTCAGGCGGTCGATCCTCCGGGCAGCCGCCACGACCTCGTAGCCCTTGTTTGCAAGCCGGATGGCCGTCTCCCGGCCGATCCCGCTGCTCGCCCCTGTGACCAGCGCGATCCTTCTCTCCTCCGCCATGATGCCTCCTTCCTGTTCCTGGCGCTTCAGGACTCCCTCCCGGAAAAGCGCCGTGCCCCTGGCAACGCCTTCCAGGCATCCTCCTTGTACAAGAGGACACCCAAAGGCCGGTTTCCCTTGCCCTGCGTGACTCGACATCCGCCCCGCAGCAGTCCATGCACGAAGAACCCATTTCCAAATGCTCACACACGGAAGTTCAGTTTGTGTGAGCCATCCCGTGTTTCTTCAGCCCGGTCGCACCTTGGGACGCCCCACCCTTGTGGTCAGGTAGATCCCCACAGCAATAGCCGCGATCCCGGCCCCGTGGAACCACGCCAAAGACTCCCCGAGAAAGAGCACGGCCATGATGCTTC
>JASFQI010000384.1:0-4520 GCA_050115555.1 Desulfobacteraceae bacterium | reverse complement strand
ATGCTATGGTTCTCGTAGTCACAAGGCATATGGAATCAAACAAAAAAGAGAATGAGGCATGGGCTTCAGATTCCCTGAACACCTCAACACCTTAACACCTTAACACCTAAACGTTTTCCACCGGGAGGTCGATGATGAACCGGCTTCCCCGGGGGTCGTTGTCCTCCACGCGGATACGGCCGTGGTGATCGCTGATGATCGTGTTCACAATGGCCAGACCCAAGCCGGTCCCGTGCTTCTTGGTTGAAAAGTAGGGCTCGAACAGGCGTGCCTTGTGATCCGCGGGGATCCCCTTGCCGTTGTCCGCAATTTCGATCTTCACGACGCCGGCATCCGCATCCCGGCTGATCCGAATACGGATCTCCCCACGGCCTTGCACCGCTGCAATGGCGTTGTCCAGGAGATTGATCATCACGCGTTTCATCTGCTCGTAATCCACGCTGACAGGAGGCACATCTTCCTCTTGCTCGAGCGCGATGTGTACGCCCGTCTCGGCTTCCCTGTACAGGCTCACCGCCTCTCGAATCATCTTGACGATATCCGCCGGCCGGGGATCGAGGGTCGGCATGCGGGCGAAGCTGGAGAACTCGTTCACAAGCCCCTTCAGCGCCTCTACCTGGTTGATGATCATGTTCGTGCAATCCTCGAACACCTTTCCGTCCTCCCGGGACAGCCTCTCGCCGTACTTCTTCTTTAACCGCTGGGCCGAGAGCTGGATCGGAGTCAGCGGGTTCTTGACCTCGTGCGCAATTCTCCTCGCCACCTCCCGCCAGGCCGCCATTCTCTGGGCCTTCTCTATCTCGGTCAAGTCCTCAAAAACGGCCACCAGACCCAGGTACTCGCCCTTGTCGTCCCATAGCACATTCAGATGGACCAGGAGGGTCAAGGTGCGGTTTTCCACGGGAAGCCGAATCTGCCGCTCCAGGAATCCCTTTCGAAACAAGGTCCCATCCTCGAAAAGTCCATTGATCAGTTGGACGTACTCCTCCCCGATCATCTCCTTATAGTGCCTGCCCAGAACGTCGTCCCGTCGAAGCTTGAGCATCTGCTCGGCGGACTTGTTGATGGTTTGAATCTTACCCCTGGCATCCGCGGAGACCACACCCGCTGCTACGTTGGCGAGCACGATTTCCATGTACAGCCGCCGCTGCTCGAGCTCGATGTTGCCTCGAACCAGCTCTGCGTTGGCCTCTTCCAGCTGCACCTTGCTGTTCTTGAGGTCCATGGCCATCCGGTTGAAGGACTGCACCAGGTCCCCGATCTCGTCCTGGGCCTCCAGATCAATGAACACGTCGTAATCCCCGGTGGCGATGCGCTCGGTGCCTTCGGCCAACTCCTGAATGGGTACGGTGATGCCCTTGGAAAGGAAAAATCCGAACCAGATGGAGGAAAAAATGATAAGGAGGGTCACGATGGACAGGGTGATCAGGTGGCTGATCTTGATCGGGCGTTTGAGCATCTTGAGCTGGGTATACTCCTCCAGCCCCCTGGATATGGCATCCAGGCGATTGACGAACGCGCCGGGAATGAACCCGCTCAGGGTAATGAGCCCGACAACCGCCTTGCTCTCTGTCCGGGAAAACACGGGCATGATGCCCGTGACCAGGTCTCCGTGGGGCGAGGTCTGGAAGTCCTTGATCTCGGTCCCCTCCTCGAGGCTCTTTTTGAGAAGCTCCGGGTCGGGGTCCTTGAACGGGCTCAGATCGATCCTCTCGTCCGAGGACTGCACCATTGGCTCCAATCCTCTGGAAAAGACCTGAATGACGGCCAGCCCGTATTCCCGCCGTTTTTCGTCGATGAACTTTTCCAGTTGTTCCTTCTGCGAGACCAGCATGTACCCGTGATACGTGATCAACCGGCTCATGTTATTGCCGAAGTTGAAGATCTCCTCGGCCTTCTTGTTGTAGTGATTCTGGCCGACCTCGAGGGAGGTCTTGAGGGAGCGCTCAATGGGAAGGTTGAACCAGTACTCGATGGAGGTGGAAATAAACTGGACTGAGACGAAGAAGAGCAGAATCGTCGGCACCAGGGAAAGCAGGATAAAGGCAAGGACGAGCTTTGTGCGAAGCCTGGCCCCCATGATGCGTTTGCGGCGCTCGAAAAACAGCTTGACCAGGTTTCTCAGGATGAGAAAGAGGAGAAGCAGCAGGAGGATCACATTCAGGTTGATCAGCCCGAAGATCAGGATGCTGCTGGGGACCGGCAGATCGAGCCCCAGATCGAACATTCGAATGCCGAAGAACGTGATAATGGAGATCAGGACCATGAGCGAGGCGATAATGTACCGCTCGCGCCTTCGCCTTCGAAGGTCCTGTCTTTCGGCTTCGAGGTAGGATCCCATAATCCTGTTCGTCCCGATCCTTCCGCCGGAGGAAATGCAGCCCCTCATTCCCCGCTACTTCCCTGCATGGCAAGGCGGTCGAATGCGTTTTCGGGCGCTTCTTTTCCTGCCGCCCCTTCGTGTTCCGATGAACGCCCGCCCGCAAAGGGAGCGAAGGCCGGATCAGTACAGGAAGTCCACCGTGTACCAATCCGTTTCAAAATCCCACAGCGAGAGAAAAAACAGCACCTGATGGAGGTAGAGAGGGAGACGAATCTTGTCCAGTTCGACCATCAACCGCAGTTGGTACTCCATCCCCTTTTCCAGCAGGTCGAGGGAGGCCACTTCGAGGCCGACCACCTCCGACATGAGCCGACGGGCCTCCTCAAAGTCCTCCATCATGAGGACCTCGTCCTCTTTCTCTGAAAGCCGAACCTCGTAGCGCTTCTTCAGGGGATCGTAGGTGACGGTGTGCTGGACTTCGAGCTCGGCGATCTTTCGATCCCACCAGAAGTCTCGTTTCGCGTAGAGGTGCATGTAGAAGGTAAACGTGGTGGGGATGCCGCTCTCGATGGCCTGCAGCATCTCCGCTGTGTAGCAGTCCTCCACGCTGAAGTACACGATCAGGTGCTCCGACGTGTTCGTGACCACGATGTCGGAGAGGCGTGCCTGCTGCGCCCGGGCGGGAAGGGCCGCCAGGAGGGACAACAGTACCAGGAGAAGGACAAGGCCCTTGGACTTGAATGTGGAGTTCATGTATTGGGTATTAATTTTTATCGGGATCGATATCGCTATCCGGATCGAAGAGCGGCATGCATTCGATTTTCGGATCCGAGTGTTCCATTTTCTTCGATTTCGATCCCGATCCCGATTTGGATTTGGATTTGGATGACTCCAGCCATCGCTTTCAACGCGCAGCATTCCCTGCACGTAATGGTGTAAGCCTTCAATTTTCGAGCAAAAAAACGAAATAAAGGGGAATAGGATAACGGAGAGAGCCGGGAAATGCAAGATCTATCCCAGCCCAGGGAACGAGGAGGAACCACCGGCATCCGGTCTTTAGGAAAAGCTCGGGTCAGGAACACGAACGACGCGAAGGAGAAATGAAGGCGGGACGGATGAAGTTATCGCCACATCGCGGACCCGCCCGTAGGGCAGAGACGACGTCCCCCCTTCGGATGGCGAAGAAAACGGCCTTTTTGAAAGGGAATCAGGCGGGAACCGGCTCGAGCCGCCCAAATGCCGGGAGTCGGAGTCGGTTTTCAGCCGCTTCGCTACGATCCTTGAACGATTGGATTTTCCAATATTTTTCGTTGCGAATCAGTTCCCGAAGCATGACCTGATTCAGGAAATGACCGGACTTTTTCACTACGAAGTGGCCGATGACCGGACACCCCAGGATGGCCAGATCCCCCAGGAAGTCCAGAATCTTGTGGCGTACGAATTCGTCCGGGTAACGCAGACCGTCCTCGTTGAGCACACGAAAGTCATCGATGACAATGGCGTTGTCCAGGGAACCACCCATGGCCAGGCCGTTCTCCCGAAGGAGCTGGATATCCTTGAGGAACCCGAATGTGCGAGACCTGCTGATCTCCCGAACGAAATCCCCACCGGAAAAGCGCATGACGTATCGTTGATTCTTGAGAAGCGGATGGTCGAAATCGATGGTGTAGGTGATTTTCAGCTCACGGGACGGGTGTATGGTGATGGATCGGTTCCCGTCCTCTACTCGGAACCGCTTTCGGATCACCATGAACTGCTTTGGTTCTTCCTGCTCCCGAACGCCCGCGGTCTTGATCAGAAACACGAACGGGGCGGAGCTGCCGTCCATGATCGGGACCTCGGGTCCGTCCACTTCCACCCGCACATTGTCGATGCCGAGCCCGAAGAGTGCAGCCATCAGGTGTTCCACCGTGGACACGCCCACACCGTCACGCCCGATGGAGGTGGACATGTTCGTGCCCACTACGTTTCCATTCACCGCATGAATCTCCGGCCGCCCCGGCAGGTCCCTGCGAATGAACCGGATGCCCGTGTACGGCGGTGCCGGTTTCATGGTAAGCCCGGCCTTGCAGCCGGAGTGTAACCCAATGCCCGTACAACTGACTTCGGTCTTCAACGTCCGCTGTCTGTGATCCACTCTCGTCTCCTTGAGGCGGGATGCGCGCCCCTGTCCCTCTTCACGCATCCGGTCGATCCT
>JASFQI010000383.1:0-4558 GCA_050115555.1 Desulfobacteraceae bacterium | reverse complement strand
CACGCTTGACGGGATACATCCTCAGATTCCGACACTTCATTCCTCTCGCCAAACCGCAAAGATCGCGAACTGAATCAAAAAATCTTTCATCTCTTGGCGTCTTCGCGTCTTGGCGAGAGGAGCCCGTTAGTCCCACGTCCGCCGCACCTTCACGCCCCGGGCGTGAAGCGTCTCCTTGATCTCTCGAATCGTATACGTCCCGTAATGCACCATGGAAGCCACCAGGGCGGCATCCGCGTTCCCCCGGGTCAGGACCTCCTCGATGTGATCGATGCTCCCGGCCCCGCCCGAGGCGATCACCGGGATGCCCACGCGGCGGGAAATCAGCGAGGTCACATCGAGTTCGTACCCGTCCTGGGTCCCGTCCGTGTCAATGGCGTTGAGGCAGATCTCTCCCGCCCCCAGCGCCTCGGCCTCCATGGCCCAGGCGAGTGCATCCCGTCCCGTCGGCGTCCGCCCGCCGTGAATCACCATCTCGTACCCGCACGGGATTTCGTGAGACGAGGGGACCCGCTTGACGTCCATGCCCAGGACCATACACTGCCGGCCGAAAGCCTGCGCCCCCTCTGAGATGATCGCCGGATTTTCAATCGCAGCGGTGTTCACGCTGACCTTCTCGGCCCCGGCCAGAAGAACGCGGCGCATGTCCTCGACCGTTCGGATGCCTCCCCCAACGGAGAACGGGATGAAAATCTCCCGGGCCACCCGGTCCACTACGTCGATCATGATGTCGCGTCGGTCGCTGGAGGCCGTGATGTCGTAAAACACGATCTCATCGGCCCCCTGCTCGTAGTAAAGACGAGCCATCTCCACCGGGTCTCCGATGTCTACGTTTTCCTTGAACCGGATGCCCTTGGTCGTCTTCCCGTCCCGAACATCGAGGCAGGGAATGATCCGTTTACTCAACATGCCGGCCGTCCCAGCGGCAGAAATTCTCCAAAATGCGGAGACCCGGAATACCGCTCTTCTCCGGATGGAACTGGGTCGCCACGAGGTTCCCCTCCCCGATTACCGAAGGGAAGGAGATGCCGTGATCCGTGACCCCGAGCACGCAGTGATCCTCTGCGGGCTGAGGGTAGTACTCGTGCACGAAGTAGAACTCTTCCGCCTCCCGAACGCCGTCGAGCACAGGGTGGGGCCGCGTGATGCGCAGGCCGTTCCACCCCATGTGGGGAACCTTCAAACGCTTGCTCTCCGCCGTGAGGAGCGGTTCGGGGAATCGCACGACCTTCCCCTCGAGGAGCCCCAGGCACGCCACGTCCCCTTCATCGCTTCGCTCCAGGATCACCTGCGCCCCCAGGCAGATGCCCAGAAACGGCATACCACACTGCCTGGCCTCTCGAAGAACCACATCCACACCCGTGCTTTGGAGATCCTCCATGGCCGTCCCTGCAGCACCTACGCCGGGAAAAATCACGCGTTCCGCAGTCAGGATCCCGTCCCGGTCTCTTGTGATTCTCGACGCAAACCCCAGCCGGTCCAGCGCCCGCTCCACACTTCGCAGGTTGCCCGCCTTGTAGTCCACGATGGCGATCATGACATGCCGTCTTCCTTGCCCCGTCCGATCGGTCTTTCACTCCATAGCGAGGTCCCTGCCTATCGCATTGCAGCCGGCTTTGCAACCTCTTCATGGCCCCTGCCGAGACCCTTTCCATTGCGCGTGCCGTCCCAGAGATACCGAAGATTCCTCTCGCAAAGCCGCTAAGCACGCAAAGAAAACTTTACAATTGTTATTGCTTTGCGTCTTAGCGCCTTAGCGAGAGCCAAAGTTCTTTCTTGGTTCATCACGTTTTGTTTGCAGCTTCGACGGCCAAGGTGCCTGCGGGTAAAGACTGTACAGTGTTTTTGGAAATCTGCACTTCAGCGTCTTCGCGAGAGAGAAAGGTACTCCACGATCCCCCGGGCCGCCTTACGCCCGTCCGCCAGGGCCCGAACCACCAGGGAGGGGCCCAGGTTCATGTCCCCGGCCGTATAGACCCCCGGCCTGGAGGTTGCGTTGTCTCCGTGGACTCGGACATTCCCGCGCTCGTCTCGCTCGAGATCCAGGGTGTCCAGAAGGCCTCCCTTACGAGGGCCCACAAAGCCCATGGCCAGGAGGACCAGATCGGCCTGGACCTCGAACTCCGTTCCAGGTCTTTCCTGGGGCACGACAGGGCCTTCCGAATCCTTCCGGACCCAATCCACTTCGCTCGCACGAATCCCCGTGAGCCTTCCCTCCTCCCCGAGAAACGCGCGGGTTGTCACGGACCAGCGAACCCGCCCGCCTTCCTCGTGAGCATGGGTGGTCCGCCGCTTGAGAGGCCAAAGGGGCCAGGGCGTGGATGGATCGCGCTTGTCAGGCGGTTGGGGCAGAATCTCCCACTGGTCCACACGCTCCGCCCCCTGCCGCAGCGCGGTTCCCACACAGTCAGAGCCTGTATCCCCCCCCCCGATCACCACGACCCGTTTTCCACGCGCTTGAATTTTTTGGGCCGGGTCCACAGGCTCCCCGGCAATGAGGCGATTCTTCTGAACAAGGTAGTCCATGGCCAGATGAATTCCCGAAAGGTCCCGCCCGGGCACGGCAAGGTCCCGGGGCTCCCGGGCGCCGCAGGCCAGGCACAGGGCGTCGAAGCGGCTTTGAAGGTAGCGGTGGCTGATGTCCTCTCCCACCGCGACATTCGTCTCAAAGGCGATCCCCTCCTCCTTCATGAGATCGATTCGTCGCTCCACCACCCACTTTTCCAGCTTAAAGTCCGGAATGCCGTACCGAAGAATGCCGCCGGGCCCACTTGCCCTGTCGTATACGGTCACACTATACCCGCAGCGGTTCAGGAGATCGGCAGCAGCCAGGCCGGCGGGCCCGGAACCCACCACGGCCACCCGCTCCGGAAGGCGCTCCTTTGGCGGCGCCGGCGCGATAGAGCCCCGCTCGAACCCCATCTCCACGATGGTCTGCTCAATCTGCCGAATGGTCACCGGGTCCCCGTCGATCCCTGCTACACAGGACGCCTCGCAGGGCGCGGGACAGATACGTCCCGTGAACTCGGGAAAGGGGTTCGTGGCCAGAAGCAGCTTCAAGGCCTGCTCCCACTGCCCGTGAAACACTGCGTCATTCAACTCCGGCACAACATTGCCCAGAGGGCAACCATGTGCATGACAGAACGGCGTTCCGCAGTCCATGCACCGGGCAGCCTGGTTGCGGATCTCGGCGTGGCTGAGCTGTCGCTCCACCGCCCGGTAATCCCGAAGGCGCTCCTCCACGGGGCGATACCCGGGATCGACGCGTGGGATGGTGAGAAATCCTCGAGGGTTCTTTTCCATTTACTTGTGCTCGACCTCTTCCCGCTCCGTGGCCTCGTCCTCCTTGCTCATTTGCCCGAGCACCCGGCGGTACTCCATGGGAAACACCTTGACAAAAAACGGCAGACAGGCCTCCCAGTGGCGCAGAATCTCCTCGGCCCGGGGGCTCCCCGTGTATTCGATGTGCCGCCGAATCAGACCCTCCAACTCCTCCTGGTCCCTGTTGTCCGTGACCAGCTCCAGGTCCACCATATCCAGGTTGCACCGGCCGTCAAAGCGCCGGTCCGGATCAAAGACATAGGCGATCCCCCCGCTCATTCCTGCCGCGAAGTTGATGCCTGTCTCTCCCAGGACCACGACCCGTCCTCCGGTCATGTACTCGCATCCGTGGTCGCCTAAGCCTTCCACCACCGCCAGGGCCCCGCTGTTTCGAATGGCAAAGCGCTCCCCTACCATGCCGTTCACGAAAAGCTCCCCGGCCGTGGCGCCATAGAGGATCACGTTGCCCGCAATGATGTTTCTGGACGGGTCGAAGTCCACGCCCGGATCCGGCTTGATGACGATATGCGCCCCGGAAAGCCCCTTACCTACGTAATCGTTGGCTTCCCCCTCGAGCAGGAGGGTCAGACCCCGGGCCCCGAACGCACCAAAGCTCTGGCCGGCGGCCCCTCGAAATCGGCAGGTGATGGTGTCGTCCGGAAGGCCGGTAAAACCGTACCGCTTCGCAATCTCCCCCGAGAGCATTCCGCCCGTGGTGCGGTTCACGTTGCGGATGCTGCGCTCGATCACCACCGGCTCGCCCTTTTCCAGGGACTTGCCTGCAAGCTCGATGAGCTCGCGGTCCATCACGGTGCCAATCCCGTGATCCTGACGCTCCACACAACGCGGCGTTTCAGGGCCCGGCCCTTCCGCAGCAGCCCCGTCTGCTGCCGTCGCCGGTCGGCGGGCCGGGTGGAGAAGCCGGGAGAAATCCAATCCCTGCACCTTCCAGAATCGCACGGCATCATTCATCTCAAGGAGGTCGCTTCGCCCGATGAGTTCATCCATACGTCGGAACCCCAGATCGGCCATGAGCTGACGAACCTCTTCGGCCACCAGGCTGAAGAACCGTTCCACGTGCACGGGGCGCCCTGCAAATCGCCTTCGCAGATCCGGGTCCTGGGTGGCAATGCCCACAGGGCAGGTGTTGGCGTTGCACTTTCGCATCATCACGCAGCCCAGGCTCACGAGCACGGCCGTGGCAAACCCGTACTCCTCCGCCCCCAACAGCGCAGCC
>JASFQI010000382.1:0-4562 GCA_050115555.1 Desulfobacteraceae bacterium | reverse complement strand
GAGAAAAGGCTTACAACCGTGGTGGCCGGGGCCGGATACGGAAAAACGACCTTCGCGGTGCAGGCAGGACACCGCCTCGGGCTCCCCACGGCCTGGGTCGGTCTCGACGAAAAAGACCGGGACATTCAGGGTTTTTTTCGCTACGTGACGAGCTCGGTCGAATCGCGCCTTCCGGGCTTCGATCAAGGCGTGATCCAGGTGCTGGACCGTCCTCTTCACCCGGGTGAGGGGCCGGACCGCTTTGTCCTGCCGCTTCTGAGCGCACTGGAGGACCGGGTGACGGTCCCGCTGATCCTCGTGCTGGACGACTTTCATGCGGTCCAGGACGACGAGATGATTCAGGAGGCCATGAACCTTCTGCTCCGCCACCTTCCATCGACCGTGCACCTCGTCCTCACCGGAAGAACGGAGCCCCGGCTGCCTCTTTCCCGCCTGCGGGCCCTGAGGGCTCTTCAGGAGGTTCGGGAGAATGACCTCGCCTTTACGCCCGCGGAGACGGAAGACCTTTTCAAGGATCTCTTTCATGTGGACCTCACCCAGGAGCAGCGGGATCGTCTTCAGGAAATGACCGGGGGATGGGTCTCGGGTCTGATCCTCTTCAGGCACTCCACAAAGGACAAACCTCCCGGAAGAATGGATCACTTCCTGGCGGATCTCGTGGGGTTGCGAGGTGGCATTGCCGCCTATCTAGAGGAAAACGTCCTTCATTCCCTGCCCGAGGACACAAGGAGCTTTCTGCTCCGGACGTGCATCCTTTCAAGGCTCGAAGGGCCTTTCTGCGACCGCTTTCTCGACCGCACCGACTCCGCGTGCATACTCCAGGATCTCGAAAGAGACCACCTCTTCACCTTCTCCACGGACGAGGACAGGAGGCGGTTCCAGGTTCACCGCCTGTTCCGAGATTTTCTGAGGCGCCGACTCCTGCTGGAGTTCCGTGAAGACGAAGTGCGGGCGCTTCACAAAAGAGCGGCCGTGCTCCTCGAAGCGGAGGGGCACGACGAAGAGGCCCTGGAGCACCATCTCTCTGCCGGGCGGATCCGGGACGCCTGCCGCATCCTGGGCCGAATCGCCATACGCCTCGTGCTGGAAGGACGTTACCCCTTGATCCGGTCCTACCTGGCCAAGATCCCCGAAGCAACCCTGCAAAACGAACCCTGGTTTCAGTTCATTCGAGCCGGAGGCCTGGAACTCGCCGGAAAGTTCAGGAAGGCGGCGGCGCTCTACGAAAAGGCCCTAAAGGCCTATCCACGTCACGCATCGCCGGCGTACCGGGCCATCTGCCTTCAAAGCCTGGGGCGAACGCTCTTTCTTCTAGGCGACCTGGAATCAGCCAAGGCCCGCTTTCAGGAGCTAATGGAACAGGGAACCGTCACCTCGTTTCACCCTCTGGGGACCCTTGGCTACCTGGTTTTCATCGCTTCCCTTCACGGCCGCCTCGACGACGCGGACCGCTACTACCGACAGGGTAAGGCGATGGTCGCCGAAGGGGCTGGCCGCGCCCCCGAGTTCGAGGCCTGGCTTGAGTTCGGCCTGAGCGCGCGGTACCTGGCGTCGGGCGATCTCGATCAGGCCCTGGACACGGCGGATCAGGCGAACGAGACCATCTCCTCCTACCGGCAATCCAGGGGCAGTACCATCTATCCCATCCTCGCGGCCACGATCTGTCACCGCATGGGGCGGTTCGCCGAGGGGCTTGCGCATGCCGAGAACGGCCTGCGCGTGGTGAAGGAAAAGCCCTATCAGGACAGCGCGCGCGGCCGGCTCCTGCTGCTCTGCGCGCTAAACCGACTTGAAACCGGCAGCCGGGGCAAGGCACTCTTTCAGGCGAAACAGGGCCAGGCCTGCTTTGAGCAGAACCAGAACGTGCGTGGCAGAATCTTCGCCCACACGGTCCTTCACACCCTCTACCGGCACGCGGGGGATGATGATCGGGCCGAGGCGCAGCTGAACGAGGGTTTCAGGCTTGCGAGCGGAGCCCGGGAACCGATCCTGGAGGCGGAGCTCAGAAGGCACCTGGCCGCGCTGTTCATCGAACGGGGGGAGACGGAAAAGGCCCTGCCGTTCCTCGAGGCGTCGGCCAGGGCCCTTGCACACTCCGCCTGGGACCGGTTCCAGATCGCCCTGCTCTACACGCGGCTTCACCAGCACGGCAAGAGGGAGAAAGACGCCATGAATTCCCTGGTGGAGGCACTGGCCCTTTCAGAAAACAAGCAATTCGAACCCTGGATCGCTCTGCAGAAGGACTGGATCCTCCCCCTTTTGACCGCGGCTTACGCCAGGGGCTTCAAGGGGGCCCTCATTCGACGGTGCCTCCCGGCCATGGGCCCGACGGCCCGGCACGAGCTGGAGCGCCTTCGGAAACGTGGGGACCCCAACATGCGGAAAACCGCTGACCGGCTTTTGCAGGAACTGCCGAGCCCCTCCCGGCCGGGGCTGAAAGTGTGTATGCTCGGGACGTTCCGGGTGTGGATCGGAGAGGAAGAGATCCCTCGGAAACGGTGGCGGGGAAACCAGCCGCTGGATCTCTTCAAGTACCTGCTTAACGCCTACCCCCGTGCCGTGAAGAACCACGCGCTCATGGAGCTCCTCTGGCCCGGCCGAGACCCGGCCCGGGGGAGAAAGCGCCTCAACGTGGCCCTGGTATCGCTTCGAAAGGCGCTTGAACCGGACCGGGCTCGAGGTACACCATCGGCCTACCTGCTGAAATCGGGCGACGCGTACCGGATCGACCCGGGTAAGTCGGGATGGGTGGATGTCGAGCGCTTTCGCGAGGCCGTGAGAAAGGCCGAAACGCACAACGGCCCCGAAGAAGCCCTGGCTCACTACCGGCAGGCCGAAGCCCTCTACGGTGGGGATTTCCTGGCAGAGGACCCTTACGCCGAGTGGTGCGTGGCCCCCCGGGAACGCCTCCGGCAAGCCTACCTCCGTGTGGTCTCTCGCCTCCTGGATGCCTTTGAAGAAAGGGGTGATCTGAACCTCTGCATCGCCTATGCCGAAAAGGGCCTGCACGCAGACCCCTACGACGAGGTCCTTTACCAGCGCCTGATGCGCTACCATCAGCGGGCCGGCAACCGTGCTATGGTCGTTCAAACCTTTGAGCGGTGCAGGAAACGGATCGAAGAAACCCTTCATTGCACCCTGGCCGAAGAAACCCAGGCCCTCTTTGAAGAGCTTGTGGGCCAGGCTCCTCCCTCTGCCCCATCCGCCGTTCGTTAACTCCTCGTTAACTCTTCTCCTCTAGGATGGTGTCTTGCGGGACCGGAACCAGACGCCGTGTTTCGCAGGCAGAACCTCATCACGCAAGGAGGAGAGGGTCATGAAATATGGACACTGGATGACGGCAAAGGACGTCCTGAGGGTGAACGCCTTGAAATGGCCCGACAAAACGGGCATCAAGGACCTGAACAAAGCGTACAGTTTCAAGAAGTGGAACGAGCGAGCGTGCCGGCTCGCCAACGGTCTGGCCTCCAAGGGCCTGAGACCGGGCGACCGGTTCGCCGTGCTCGCGTACAACTGCGTGGAATGGATGGAGCTTTATGCGGCTGCGGCCAAGGGCGGGTTCGTCTGCGTTCCGATCATGTTCCGCCTGGCCGCGCCGGAGATGACGTATATCCTCCGGCACAGCGGGGCCAAAGGAATTGTGGCGCAGGGCGGCCGTGGACCGGACGGCCTGGAGTTTCCATGGATCGAACGGGTCCGGGAGCTGCGAAAAGACCTCCCCGGAATGGAACCCTGCATCTCGTTCGCAGCGGATGACTCCCAATACGAGGGGTTCGTGCCGTACGAGGAGCTCATTGCCGGAGCCGATTCCCAGGAGCCCGATCTGCCGGTGGGGGCCGACGACCTCTGGGTGATCATGTACACCGGGGGCACCACGGGTAGGCCCAAGGGAGTGATGAAAAGCCATGCCAACCTCTTTTCGCAGTACTTCATCACGATTTACGAGCAGGCATTCGAATTCGCCGACGTGAACCTTCTGGTGATGCCCTGCTGTCACATCAACTCCCTGTTTTACTCCTTCGTGGTGACCTGGGTGGGCGGCACCGTCATGGCGTACAACGCCGTCAGCTTTGACCCCGAAGACCTCCTCAAGACCTTTTCAGAGCACGGGATCACCTTCACGTCCCTGGTGCCGACCCAGTACGTCATGCTGCTTGCCCTGCCTGACGAGGTCAAGGCCCGTTATGACATGTCCTGCGTCACCAAGCTCCTCTGCTCCTCTGCACCGGCACGCAGGGATACCAAGCTTGGAATTATGGAGATGTTCCCGAACGCGAGGCTCTGGGAGGCATACGGCTCCACCGAGGCCGGCATGGTGACCATCCTCAAACCCGAAGAGCAGATGACCAAATTGGGCTCCATTGGGCGAGAGGTGATTGGGTCGGACAGGATTCGGCTCTGCGACGATAAGGGGGACATCATCGAAGAACCGGGCGTGGTAGGAGAACTCTTCTCCCGAAGCCCCCAGGTGTTCGAGGGGTACTGGAACGAGCCCGAAAAGACCGCCGAGGCCATGAACGGCGAATACTTCAGCGCGGGCGACATGGCTCGAAGGGACGAAG
>JASFQI010000381.1:0-4564 GCA_050115555.1 Desulfobacteraceae bacterium | reverse complement strand
CCGAGATCTACACCCGGTGCATCGGATGCCGGTACTGCCAGGCCGCCTGCCCTTACCATGCGAGATACTTCAACTGGTGGGACGGGCACTTCCCCGCAGGCACGGAGCGGTACCTGTCCCCCGAGGTCTCCGTACGCATGCGCGGTGTGGTGGAGAAGTGCTCCTTCTGCCACCACCGACTCATGCGGGCCAAAACCCAGGCCTATGCCGAGGGCCGTCGTGAGTTGGAGGAAGGCGAGTACATCACGGCCTGCACCGAGGCCTGCCCGGCCGGGGCCATCACCTTCGGGGATCTGAACAATCCGGAGCACGAGGTGACGAAACTCAGCAAGCACCCGCACGCCTTCCGACTCCTGGAGCGACTCGGGACCGAGCCCAAGGTGTACTACATCTCGAGCAAGGACTGGGTGCGGCGTATGGCGGACAACTACCGGCCTGAGGAGTTTAAACCTTTATAGATCGCCTAGCCGTTGGATCAGGAGGAAAGATAGATGGATTCGGCACTATTCCCCGAAGGTGTGAAGCGCTGCTCCCCCAAGGTCTTCCTGCTTTGGACCCTGCCCTGGCTGGCGCTTTTGGCATGGGGGGGGCTCTCCGCCTTTCTGTGTCTCTGGAAGGGGCTGAACCAGACGAACATGAGCAACATCTTCGCCTTTGCGCTCTGGATCGTGTTCGACCTGGCCGTCATCGCCCTGGGAGCCGGCGCCTTCTTCACGGGCTTCCTGACGTACATTGTCGGGAAAAAGGAGCTCAAGTCGATCATCAATGCCGCCGTGATCATCGGGTTCATCTGTTACTCCGGAGCGGTGGCCATGCTCGGGATCGACATCGGCCAGCCCATTCGAGGATGGTTCATCTTCTGGCACGCCAATGTCCATTCCATGCTGACCGAGGTGTCCTTCTGCATCACGTGCTACCTTGCGGTGCTCGCCATTGAATACATCCCCATCATCCTCGAGAACCGCCAGATCGACAGGGTTCCGGAACTCCGCCTTTTCGGCCACAACCTGCACCACATCATGGGGGTCTTTGCCGCCACGGGCACTTTCCTCTCCTTTTTCCACCAGGGATCCCTGGGCGGGATGTTCGGCGTGATGTACGCCCGGCCCTTTGCAGAGCGGTGGGACTTCTACGTGTGGCCCACCACCTTTTTCCTGTTCGTGTTCTCCGCCATCGCAGCCGGCCCCTGCTTCACGATCCTGTGCACCAAGCTGACCGAGGCCATCAGCCGGAAAAAGCTCGTGCCGGACAACGCCATCCAGTTTCTGGCCAAGCTCTCAGGATGGCTGCTCTCGGGCTACATCGTGCTCAAAATCATCGACACGCTGGTCTGGGCGGGGACGACCGTCCCGAATGCCGGTCTCGGGTTCATGGACTTCTACAAGGAAGGTCCTTACGGCATCTGGATGGTCATCGCGGAAATCGGAGTATTCGGGATCGTACCGGCGATCCTTCTCATGATTCCTCAGGCCCGACAGAACCCCGGCTGGCTCATTCTGGCGTGCCTGATGAACTGCACGGGCATCGTGCTGAACCGGTTCGTCTTCATCATTGCGTCGCTCGCCATTCCGGTGATGCCGTTCGACCGGTTCTGGAGCTACCTGCCCACCTGGCAGGAATGGGGCATTGCCATGGCCCTGTTGGGATACGGGTTCCTGCTCTACTCGGCCTCCTACCGGTACCTCCCGGTGTTCCCCAAGGAGAAGGAGCTGAACCCGGCGCTGTATGGGTAAAAAAGCAGGATTAAGAGACAAGGGGTAAGGGGTAAAAAAAAGAGAAGACCGTTTCGCCGTGTTTTTTTCTTGGCGCCTTAGCGTCTTGGCGAGAGACAAAGCCGTACCGAGCGCTTCGACAAAAGGGAGGAACCCAAGGCATGACACCGTTTTCATTTGAGTGGCACTGGATCCCGGACTACCTCATTTTCATGGGGCTCCTCTACGTGGCGCTGACCATCATCGGAGCCGGCTTGATCTACACGTTTCTGAAGACCTGGATGGACCTGGAAGAAGAAGGAGAGGAGGGCCCGCTTTCGGAGATCGAGGCCCGAAAGCGCTACTCTACGTATTGACCCTGAGCCTGCTCTATTTCGCCACCACTGTGTCCCGTTTCCAGTGAACGTCGTCCCGGGAGGGGTAATCCAGGTTGTAGTGAAGGCCGCGGCTCTCCTTTCGCTGAAGAGCGCACGTGATGATCAGTTCCCCAATCATGGCCAGGTTCCGTAGCTCCAGAAGATCCCGTGTGACGAGAAAATCCCAGTAAAACTCCTTGATCTCCTGCTGGATGTTCACCACGCGATTCCTTGCCCGTTCCAGCCGCTTGCTCGTCCTCACAATGCCCACGTAATTCCACATAAACCGCCGGATCTCATCCCAGTTCTGTGTGACCACGACCATCTCCTCACTGTCCGTGGCCGAGCCCGCGTCCCAGAGCGGCGCCTTGGGGAAAGGCCGCTTTCGGTTCTCCTCCATGTCCTCCGTGGCCATCTGCGCCGCGTGCTTGGCAAACACCAGGGCCTCGAGCAGAGAGTTGCTGGCCAGGCGGTTGGCGCCGTGCAGACCCGTGCACGCCACCTCGCCCACAGCGTAAAGGTTTTGAATGTTGGTCTGCGCGCTGGTATCCGTGATCAGGCCGCCGCACATGTAGTGGGCCGCGGGGACCACAGGGATAGGGTCCTCGGTCATGTCAATGCCGTATGACAGACACGTGGCATGAATATGGGGAAATCGTTCCCGGATGAAGTCGGCGGGCCGATGGCTGATGTCCAGGTAGACGCACTCGTCTCCACTCTTCTTGAGCTCCAGGTCGATGGACCGTGCCACGATATCCCTGAACGCCAGGTCCTTGAGGGGATGGTACTTCTCCATAAAACAGCGACCCTTGCGATCTACGAGCACCCCTCCTTCGCCGCGCACGGCCTCGGAGATGAGAAAGTTCTTGGCCAGGGGATGGAAAAGGCAGGTCGGATGAAACTGGACAAACTCCATGTTTGCCGCCTTGACCCCGGCGCGGTATCCCATGGCCACCCCGTCCCCTGAAGCGATGTCCGGGTTGCTCGTGTACAGGTACACCTTGCCTGCTCCACCCGTGGCCAGGACGGTGACGCGGGAGAGCACCGTGATCACGCGCCCCTCCTCTACATCCAGGACATAGGCGCCCCAGCACGTCTCGCTGGTCTCGGATGCGACGATTCCCCGCTTGACCAGCTTGGTCTTGGTCAGGAGGTCGATGGCCATATGATTCTCGTACATCGTGATGTTCGGGTGCTCATCGATTCGGTTCAAGAGCGCCCGTTCCACCTCATGCCCGGTCCGGTCCTTGGTGTGCACAATCCTTCTTCGTGAATGCCCTCCCTCCTTGCCGAGATCCAGGGGGTCGCCTTCCTCGTTCTGACGGGAGAAATGGACACCGAGCTCCATGAGCTCGCGAATTCGCGAAGGGCCTTCCTCCACGACCATGCGCACCACGTCCTCCTGACAGAGGCCGTCCCCGGACTCCAGGGTGTCCTTCACGTGGAGATCGAAGCTGTCCTCCAGATCGAAGACGGAGGCAATTCCCCCTTGTGCATAATTCGTGGAGGTCTCGGCCTTTTCCTTCTTGGTGACAATGACGACACGGCCTGTTTCAGCGGCATCCAGGGCGAAGATCAAGCCGGCAATCCCGCTGCCGATCACGAGGTAGTCCGTTTGAATGTCCATGGTTGCCCTTTCTTCCGGGAAGGGGGTGTCCTCTCCTCTATGAATCCCAAAATGAGCGTCCGGTGTATCTGCTTGCGACCATTTGATTTCAACGAAATCGCTATCGGGATCGAAATCGGAATCGATTTCTTCCTATCCATAAGCTCTGCATTCTTCCGTCACGCATGGCTTCTTCCGTCCTATCGACTGTGCATCGCAGCTATGCGGTCCAACTCGCAAACCCATACCCCATCGAAAGGCGGAAAACGTCCAGTTCTTTATGTCCAAGTGCCGTCGCTTTTTCGATCCCGATCCCGATCCCGATTTGGATTTCGATTTGGATGGTCACACAGGTCTTGTTGACACGTCCTAGGATCTCCAGTACCTTGCAACCTGCCACGGAATGTACTTCTGCGCTGCTTATGATCACAAGAAAAAAAATCATGGTTGTTGTCTTTGACTGTGACGGCGTCCTCTTCGACTCGAGGCAGGCGAACCGGAACTTCTACGATCACATCCGGGGCCGCTTCGGCCTTCCGCCCATCCCCGAAGAAGATGTGAGCTACGTTCACATGCACACCGCCGACGAATCGATTCGATACGTGCTGAGGGGCACACCCCACGTAGAGGAGGCGCTTGCCTACCGCTGGGAAGTGGATTACACCCCCTTTATTCGGGACATGGTCATGGAGCCCGACTTGAAGGAGGTGCTTGCCTGCCTGGGATGTGAAACCGCCCTGGCCGTGGCTACCAATCGCAGTAACACCATCGATCTGGTGCTTGAAACCCACGGTCTGACACGATACTTCGATATGGTGGTTTCTTCCCTGGACGTGGAACACCCCAAGCCCCATCCAGAGTCCCTGATCCGAATCCTGGAGTTCCTGGAG
>JASFQI010000380.1:0-4565 GCA_050115555.1 Desulfobacteraceae bacterium | reverse complement strand
ACCTGATGCTGAAAAATGAAGTGGAGATCCAGGGAAACATCAACCTTATTTTCAAGTTCCTTTACATGGTCAACGACCTGCGAAACGCCCTGCCTTTCCCCACGGGGTAATGTGATGCCCTATCCCCTGATTGTGGACATCAAGCGGCACAGCCACGAGGACGGACCCGGCATTCGAAGCGTGGTCTTCTTCAAAGGGTGTCCCCTGCGCTGCATCCACTGCCACAATCCCGAAACCCAGGAGCCGGGGTTGGAGATTGCGTTTTTCTCTCAGGACTGCCTTCAGTGCGGAAGGTGTGCCGAAGCCTGCCCCGAGGGGGCCGTGGACCTCGCCCTGCCCGAAAGAATCCGGCGCGACGTCTGCACGCGGTGCGGCCGGTGCGCCGAGGTCTGTCCGGGAGGCGCGCTCCGATGCATCGGGGAATACATGGCACCGGAATGTCTTGTAGAGATGCTCGAAAGGGACCTCCCTTTTTACCGCCACTCCGGGGGAGGCGTCACCCTGTCGGGGGGGGAGTGCACAAGGTACCCCGACTACCTCGAGTCATCGCTCATCGGGCTCAAAAAATCCGACATTCACGTTGCCCTGGAGACGTGCGGCGAGTTCGACTACGATGCGTTTCAACGCAAAATTCTTCCGCGTCTCGACCTGATCTTCTTCGACCTCAAGTTCGCCGATGAGGAAACCCATAGGAAGTACACGGGGCGCTCCAACCGCCGTATCCTAGAGAATCTGCGACGCCTTCTGCTGAATCGCCCGAACGCCGTTCACCTGCGCATTCCCGTGGTGCCGGGCGTCACCGCGACGGACGAAAACCTGGCAGGGCTCATAGCGATCCTCCACGAGGCAGAGGCATCCGAGGTGACCCTGCTTCCCTACAACCCTCTGGGCCTCGCCATGTACGATCAGCTCGGGAAACCTACGCCTCCTCTTCCCCGCCGGTTCATGAGCCCCGAGGAGGAGAAAGCCGTGCGGAGTCGGTTTCAGGCCCTGGTGAAAAAACGCTTTCGCGCCCACGCTGGACCGCAGGCGCCGCCAACGCCTGCGGGGAATCGTCCCCCTTTCAAGCGAAGAGGTTCGGGGCTAGCCTGAACAAACCATTTTACCGTGAAAACACCCCTCGTGGGGCGGGCGTAGGGTGGCATTTTAGATGCCGCCGCAAGGTCTTCGATAAGCACGGCGGGGTGTAAAACCCCGCCCTACGAAAACCCCGGCTTTCATCTGCGGGGGTGATCCGAAGCGCAACACGGATCATAAACGTTTGGGGAGGAAAACGCCATGAGCCCGGAGCGCGTGGTGATTGAGAGCGGCCGCGGAAGAAACAAGCTCGATCTTCTCGACTGTGCACTGGATGAGGCCCGGTTCGAAGAGGCTTTGGAACGAATCTTCACCCGGTGCGGTAAATCCCGGGATGCGTTCCTCGTCGTGATCAAGCCCAATCTGGCCATGTACTTCGGGGACCCCCTTACGATCACCGATCCCGAGCTGGTGGAGCACCTCGTGGACCGCATCCACGATGCGGGGTTCTCCAACGTGGTGGTGGCGGAGGCGCAGAACTCGTTCGTTCGGTGGCTCGAAAACCGGGATGTGAGGCGGGTTGCACAGGAGGCGGGGTATCGTTTTCAAACGACCAAGGGACGCCCGTACGAGCTGGTGGACCTGAGCCGGAATGCCCAGGCCTGCACGTTCCGCCAGGAGTTCTCCCTCTGCGGCGTTCCCATCTCCGAGACCTGGCAGAAGGCGGATTTCCGGATCAGCTTTGCCAAAAACAAGACCCACGAGCAGTACTATTACACGCTCTGCCTCAAGAACCTTCTGGGCGCCGTGTCCCTGGCGGACAAGCACCTCCACTGCCACACCCGTCTCAAGGTCTGGGATGTGTGCCTGGAAATGTACCGGCAGTTCCCCGTCCACTTCAACCTCATCGACGCCTTCCAAAGCAGCCACGGGAACACCGGAGCCCAGGTGGGCAACGAGATCCGCACGGAAACCATCCTGGCCGGAGCCGACACCCTGCTCGTGGACTGGGCCGGTGCCGTCAAAATGGGTGTTGACCCGTACATCTCCCCTTTACATCGAAAAGCCCTCGAGGAAATCGGGCTGCCCGACGACTACGAGATCATCGGAGATCTCCACCCCTACCCGGGCTGGAAAAACGTGCACCCCCTGATCGCCGAGTCCTTTTTCCGCCTGGAGGAGGCCGACACCCTGCGACACTTCATGTGGCCCATGTCCTTCACCAATGACTCCTCCCGCTTTCCACGGAAGACGTGGCCCGCCCGGGCGGCCAATCGGGCGGTTTTCCTCTGGGCGTGGACCGATCGATTCCTCTTCATGGAGTGGGTTTACATCGGTGCGCTCTGGGGACTCGTTCTTCTGTACGGGGTCTGCAGGGCCTTCAAGAAGGCCTTTTTCAAAGGAGCCCTGCGGCAGAAGGTGCTTCCCCTGAACCTGTACCGCGAGGAGGTTCGACCGGAGGCATTCGAGCGGCTCCCCAGATACATTCGGCCGCTGGAGGAGATCGCCGCCGGCCTGCCCCGGCGCAAAGGGATGTTTCACACGTTCGTTGACCGGGGCATCCTCTTCGGAGTAGAGCGCAACCTCGATCTCCCCTTCGACGATTTCGTGGGCAGGATGGACATCTGCACAGCTATTCAAAACATGAAGGATTTCATCGGCGGGAACAGCGTACAGGTGAGGCAGGATGGCCGCGGCCGGTGTATCCATCAGATCGAACGGACGGTCTTTCTCCCCCAGCCCAACCTGCTGGCCTTCTTCGGCGCTCGGGACATCGACGTGACCAAGATCGAGAGGATCTTTCACGAGGAGAGCGAGCGCAAGCTTATCTGGAAGACCCTGCAGAGCGACAACGCCACGGCCCGCTACGACGAGGGGGCCGTGACCTTTGAGCGATCAGGCTGCCGGACGCGCGTTCGCATCCTCGCCCACCAGGACTTCCCGCTGCCGCTCGTTCTTCGCTGGGTCCGCTGGCGCTTTTTCCCGAGGCTTCGACGGTGGCTCCTTCTCGCCTTCTACCGCCGATACTTTGAAAAAACCCTGGACAACTACCTCGCCTGTGCCCAAGGGGAGTTCGAAGCCATCGGCCGGAATTGGAGCGAGGCCGAGGCCGCGCTGAAGGATGCAGAGGCCTCTGCGTGAGTCCAAACGTCCGACCCGCATCCCCGTTTCTACAATGACTCGGAAGGCACAGGGAGAAGTCTCTCTCGAGGACGCTTCACTCGACGCGCAGGGACGGCAATAGGCTCAAAAAACCGCGAGACCCTGTGAAGGGCCCCGCGGTTCGTTTTTTCCCTTGAAGGATTTTTCCGCGCCTACTGCAGGCTGTAATGAGGCACGCGATCCTTGTAAATCCTGGAAATCATGCCCTCGTCGGAAAGGTCCTTGAGACAGTTCAGCACACGCTGCTTCTCCTCCCCGATGGAGGTCACGATGTCGCTCAGCTCGAGGACCTTGGCCTCTCTTCGGAGGAAGTTCACGATCCGGGTGCGGAGGAACTCCTCGGTCACCACGTCCGAGAAGGTTTCGTCAAAGGCCAGGGCATTGCGCTGATCCGCAGGGTAGGTCGTCTCCCAGGGCCGCCGCAGGCTGGCCCCCAGGACCCACCGGACACGCGGGTTGTCGAGTGTGTCGTAGAGGTCCTGAATCTTGGCCTTCATCTGGTCGTCCCTGGGAATGGGGCCGAGCTCGTCCATCATGGCCACGAACCGGTCCACGGTTTTCGTCAGCTGCTCGGGCTTGTTCAGGTCCATGTGGGCCAGGGCGATCCGGTCCCTCTCCAGCCCGATGAGGCTGAAAAGCTTCTTCACCAGGAGGACCCGGCTCCACGTGTGGTCCAGCCCGTAGCTGTGGTGGCACTCCTCCGGAGGGCATCCCAGGAGCAGGAGGCCGTTGGCCCCTTCCAGGAAGGCCCGTCCCATGACCACAGGATCGAGCTGTCCGATGCAGTCGATGGGCAGGAGGTAGAACCGTTCGCTGTACCCCAGGTGCCGCACGCCTGCGTTGTCCGCCGCCGCACCTCCCCCCCAGCGGCAGCCGAAGCCCATGACCTCGTTGTCCGCGAGCCGGCTGGCCAGGGCGGTGACCCGGGCCTCTCTCTGGTCGGTGGTGTTGTTCTGGAGGGAAAGGGCATGGTAGGGGCATGCCGCAGCGCACGTGCCGCCGCCCGTGCACGTCATGGGATCGACCACCCGGGGGATGTTCCCGCCCGGGCCTTCCACAGGGGCGATACCGCCGCAATCGCAGATCTCCTTGCACAGGCCGCAGCCGATGCACTTGGACTGGTCCACGGTGCACACCATTCTCGGGGCATAGAGCTCCCCGGCCTTTGCCTTCAGCATGATCTCCGCCGTCTTCTGGGCCGCCCTTCTGCCCTGGCGAAGGCTTTCCCTCAGGTCGCAGGGTTTCCGCGCAGAGCCTGCCAGAAATTTCTCTTCCATTCCCACCTGCTCGGGGCGAACCATCTGGGGATTGCGCTCCAGGAAATCATCCTCGTGGACATCCAACCCCAGGATGCGGGCGACCTTGAGCTGCTCCGTGCCCGGATG